>NZ_JAPCIK010000046.1:0-331730 GCF_025910115.1 Pseudomonas sp. RG1 | reverse complement strand
TTCAGCGCTATGGCGAACAAAATTGCACAGTTATTTTCGAAGCAGAACACTAGAATAGCCCCATCTTTATCGGAGTCAGAGCCTGTATGTCAGAATCGGTTGACGCCCCCG
The DNA here is from genome assembly GCF_025910115.1 of Pseudomonas sp. RG1. NCBI lineage: Bacteria > Pseudomonadati > Pseudomonadota > Gammaproteobacteria > Pseudomonadales > Pseudomonadaceae > Pseudomonas > Pseudomonas sp. RG1. The sequence continues at coordinate 331,619 of NZ_JAPCIK010000046.1, read as the reverse complement.
GGCTGTCAGATTTACCGCTGGAAGACTTGATAGCCTGCCACGAGTGCGACCTGCTGATGCGCAAGCCGACACTTGCCCATGGTGAGAAAGCGCTCTGCCCGCGCTGCGGCTACGAGTTATATGCCCACCGCCATAACGTTGTGCAGCGCAGCCTCGCTCTGGTGATCGCGGCTTTATTACTTTACGTGCCGGCAAACTTTTTACCCATCATGCAACTCAATATCCTCGGGCAATCTTCGCAGGATACGGTCTGGAGCGGCGTGGTCGGTCTATTCAGCACCGACATGCAAGGTGTGTCGATCGTCGTCTTCCTTTGCAGCATGGCCATACCGTTACTCAAGTTGTTGTGCCAGCTGTTTGTCCTACTGACGATCCGCTTCAATGTCGGTCGTAGTTATGGCTTGTTGCTCTATCGTATTTACCACCACCTCCGAGACTGGGGCATGCTCGAGGTCTACCTCATGGGCGTCCTCGTCGCGATCGTGAAGCTGGCGGATATGGCAGCAATCACCGTCGGCCTCGGGCTGGCATGTTTCATTGGCTTGTTGTTGGTACAAGTCTGGCTGGAGGTGGTGATGTCACCGCATCAGATCTGGCAGGCATTATCAGGAGAGGATGCCCATGCGGGCGATTGATGCGGGCATTCTGGTGTGCACCGAATGCCACGAACTGAACAAGCAGGAAGCTGACGTCGATGAGCAAAGCTGTACCCGCTGCGGCGCGCAGGTTCACGCTCGCCGTCCCAACAGCCTGACCCGCACCTGGGCGCTGTTAATCACGGCAGCCATTATCTATATTCCGGCCAACGTCTTGCCGATCATGACGGTCAGCTCCCTGGGCCAGGGTGAACCGAGCACCATCATGTCCGGCGTGATTGAACTGGTGCAGCACGGCATGATTCCGATCGCGAGCGTGGTGTTCATCGCCAGTATTCTGGTGCCCACGTTCAAACTGGTCGGCATCGCGTTGTTGCTGTTTTCCGTGCAGCGCCGGCAGCCATTGTCGGCCCGTCAGCGCATCTGGATGTACCGTTTCATCGAGTTCATTGGCCGCTGGTCGATGCTCGATATTTTCGTGATCGCTATTCTCGTGGCGGTCGTTAACTTCGGCCGTATAGCCAGTGTCGAAGCCAATTTGGGCGCCGTCGCCTTCGCCTCTGTGGTGATTTTGACGATGCTCGCCGCAGTAACTTTCGATCCCCGACTGATTTGGGATAACACGGAGTCGGACGACGACCATGACTGATTTGCCTGTAGCGAAAACCCGACCGGCTTCGAACTGGTCGGCCATTTGGGTGCTGCCTCTGATCGCTTTGATCATCGGCGGCTGGCTCGGCTGGCGTGCTTATTCCGAGACCGGTATCGAAATTCAGGTGCGCTTCGAAAGCGGCGAAGGGATCCAGGCCAACAAGACCGAAGTGGTCTACAAAGGCATGCCGGTCGGCAAGGTCAAGACGCTCAAGCTCGACGATGAAGGCAACTCCAAAGGAGTGATCGCCACTATCGAAATGAACAAGGACGTCGAGCAATACCTGAAGACCAGCACGCGGTTCTGGCTGGTCAAACCGAGCGTGACCCTGGCCGGTATCACTGGTCTGGAAACGCTGGTCTCGGGTAACTATGTTGCGATCAGTCCCGGTGAAGGCGAGCCCGTGCGCAAGTTCAAGGCACTCGCCGAAGAGCCGCCGCTGTCCGACGCCAAGCCCGGTCTGCACCTGACCATCAAGGCCGATCGCCTCGGCTCGCTGAATCGCGGCAGCCCGGTGTTCTACAAGCAGATCAAGGTCGGTCAGGTCAAAAGCTACGTGCTTTCCGAGGATCAGAGCACCGTTGAACTGAAGGTGTTCATTGAGCCGACCTACGCCAAACTGGTGCGCAAACATACCCGTTTCTGGAACGCCAGCGGCATCAGCATCGACGCCAACCTGTCCGGTGTGAAAGTCCGTAGCGAGTCTTTGGCCAGCATCGTCGCCGGTGGTATCGCGTTCGCCACGCCGGAGAATCGCAAGGACAGCCCAGCGACCGATCCGAGCCTGCCGTTCCGTCTCTATGAAGACTTCGACGCCGCCGCCGCCGGGATTCGCGTGAAGGTCAAACTCAGTGATTTCGAGGGCCTGCAGGCGGGTCGCACACCGGTGATGTACAAAGGCATTCAGGTCGGCAACCTGAAAGCGCTCAAAGTCGATCCGGACCTGAACAGTGCAACAGCCGAGCTGACGCTTGATCCGTTGGCCGAAGACTATCTGGTTGAGGGCACGCAGTTCTGGGTGGTCAAACCGTCGATATCCCTTGCCGGTATTACCGGCCTGGAAGCGCTGGTGAAAGGTAACTACATCGCCGTGCGTCCGGGCGACAAAGGCGCTGCGCCGAAACGCGAATTCGAAGCGCGACCGAAAGCACCGCCGCTAGATCTGCGTTCGCCGGGCCTGCATCTGGTATTGTTTACCGATTCGCTGGGTTCGATAGATGTCGGCAGTCCGATTCTGTACAAGCAGGTCAAGGTCGGTTCGGTGCAGAGCTACCAGTTCTCCCGAACCAAGAAGCAGCTGGTCATCGGCGTGCACATCGAGAAGGAATACGAAAACCTGGTCAACGCCTCGACGCGCTTCTGGAACGTCAGCGGCATTACCCTCACGGGTGGCTTGACCGGGGGCATTCAGGTCAAGAGTGAATCCCTGCAAACCCTGATGGCCGGCGGTATCGCGTTCGAAACGCCGCAAGCCAATGCGCCGTTGAAGAAACGCATCCCGCGCTTCCGTCTGTTCGCCGACCACGATGAGGCAAACAAGAAAGGCGCGGTAGTGACGATCAAGGTTGATCGCGCTGACGGCTTGAGCAGCGGTACGCCGGTGCGTTTCAAGGGGCTGGATGTCGGCAAGATTGAAAGCGTTGATCTGACCGATGACATGCAGTCGGTAATCCTCACCGCACGCATCACCGAAGTACCGGAAAAGATCGCCCGAGTCGGCAGTCAGTTCTGGGTGGTCAAGCCGGAACTGGGCCTGATCAAGACGCAGAATCTGGAAACGCTGGTCACCGGTAAATACATCGAAGTCCAGCCGGCGGCAAAGAATCTCGGCCCGCAGAAGAACTTCGTTGCCTTGGCCGAGGCGCCGGAAGTCACCAAGCAAGAAGCGGGTCTGAGTCTGGTGTTGAGCGCCGCACGTCGTGGTTCGCTTAAGCCTGGCGTACCAGTGACCTACCGTGAGATCACCGTCGGAAAGGTGACCGGTTATGAATTGGGCCAGACAGCTGACCGTGTGTTGGTGCACATCCTGATCGAGCCGAAGTACGCGCCACTGGTGCGTAGCGGCAGCCGCTTCTGGAACACCAGCGGCGTGGGCTTCGATTATGGGTTGTTCAAGGGCGTGACGGTGCGCACCGAGTCGCTGGAGACACTGATTCAGGGTGGGATTGCCTTCGCCACCCCGGACGGTGAACGCATGGGCAATCCGGCTCGGGCCGAGCAGACGTTCCCGTTGTTCGACAAGTTCGAGGATGAATGGCTGACCTGGGCGCCGAAGATTCAGCTTGGTAAATAGCAGCGTCTGTTGAGACGCCTTCGCGAGCAGGCTCGCTCCCACAGGGGAACGCATTCCAATCGTGGGGGCGAGCCTTCTCGCGAAGGGGCCAGCCATATCAACACAAAATCCAGGCGATAAAAAAGGGCCGCGATCCCATCAGATCGCGGCCCTTTTTTTGCCTTCAGCTAAAGCCGATCAAACCGCATCCAGCTCCGGCTCATCGGCCTGCATATTCAGCGTGGCCTTGACCACATCATGGCGGCGGATGTACTTCCAGTCCGCTTCATCGATGTAGATGCCTGCCGGGCCGCTGCCGCCTTCCAGGTCGATCGCGACACTGGCGCAGACTTGCGGCTTCACACTCGCCAGAATCGGCACGAAGCCCAGTTGCAGACTGGTTTCCAGCAGCGCCGCCTGGTTCTTCTCGTCGATGTCCGCCGCCTCGTCGAGGTAGTACGGCAGACGCACGCGGCCGGCCAGGTCGCGATCCATCAAGTGCAGCAACAAATACATGTTGGTCAGTGCCTTGATGGTCATGGTCGTACCGTTTGAGGCCGCGCCGTCGATGTCGGTGTGGATGACTGGCTGACCATTGACCTTGGTGATCTCGAAGGCCAGTTCGAACAAGTCCTTGAGGCCGAGCTGGTTGTGGTTCGCTGCCACCAGCCGCGCGAGGTATTCCTTGGCCTCTTCGTTCTTGTTGTCCTGCTCGGCGCTCTGGCTGAGGTCGAACACCGACAGTGTTTCGCCTTCCTCATACTGGCCGGCGCTGTGGATGATCTGGTCGATGTGCTTGAGCGCTTCCTTGTTCGGCGCGAGGACGATGCGGAAGCTCTGCAGGTTGGAAACCTGACGCTTGTTGATCTCGCGGTTGAACAGCGCCAGTTGATGCTCGAGGCTGTCGTAATCGCTGCGGATGTTGCGCAGGGTGCGGGCGATGTCGGTGACCGCCGCGCGCCGCGCCTTGCCCAAGGTCAGCGCTTCATCGGTGCGGTGTGCGTAAGCGTTGATCAGCAGCGACAGACGCCGCTCCATGTCGTCTTCGCTGTCGAACTTGGCCACACCTTTCAGACGCACCTGCGCGTACAGCGCCTCGATCTGCCCATCGGCGCGCAGCAGACCCTGCCAGCTGTCCTGATAGTCGTTGAGCAGCGGCAGCAGGTTGTCCATCGAATCATCGACCGGATCCATGAACGGCGTGCCGAACGGCAGATCCGCCGGCAGCAACTGGCGACGGCGCAGCGCGTCGTCGAGGGTGCGCTGCTTGGCTTCCATGTCGGCGATCTGGCGGCCGACCAGTTGCAGCTTGGCCGACAGTTGCTGGACGCGCTCGGTGAAGGCATCGCTGGAGCGCTTGAGTTCGTCCTGCGCAGCTTCCATCTGCGCCAGTTGTTCGAGTTTGTCGCTTTCCTCGGCGCTCAGTGTCTGGGTGCGACGGAAATCTTCCAGCGCCTTCTGCGCGTCCAGCACCTGCTGATAGAGCGCCTCGGTCTGAGTCTTGCTTGCGGCGCGGTCGGCGGCCACGGCTTGCTGGGTTTTCAGTTGCTTGAGCTCTTTTTCCAGACGCTCCTTCTGATCGCGCAACGCGGCGCGGTCGGCCAGCGCTTGCAGGGCCGGCGGCTCGATGTGCGAGATGTCGATGGACAGGCCCGGCACTTCGAAGCGCTCGCCCTTGAAGCCGTCAAGAATCAGCTCGACCGATTTGACCCACTCGCCGTTCTCGTCGAGGGTGATGCCATGTTCACCCAGCGGCAGGCTGAACAGCGCGCTGTTGAACAGGCGCATCAGGCGTTCGACGTCCTGTTGCGAGAACTCTTCGCGCAGACGGGCGTAGCTGTTGTTATCAGCGTGATCGAGTTGCTGCTTCACCGACTTCAGGCGTTTTTCCAGATCGCGCAGACGCTCTTCGAGATCTTCGGCGCTGAACTGACGCGACTGCGCCAGGGCACCTGCCAGTTCATCGTGAGCATCCTTGGCGGCGAGCAATTGTTGCTCGAGCACTTTGACGTCATCGACCAGGGCGAAGCGGTTCTTCAGCACCGACAGCTCACCGAGCCAGCGCTGGATGCCGGAAATTTCCCGCTCCAGACGCATCAGTTCCTGAGTGCCGCCGCGCTGATCATTTTGCAAATCGTCCTGCTCGCGGCGGTAGTGCTCAGCTTGGATGGTCAGCTCTTCCTTGCGCGCCGTGGCGTAGTCCGACCAGGTGCCGAGCAAGGAATCGAGCAGCGGCGACAGGCGATGCAGTTTGCCGCGCAGCACATCGCGCTGTTTCACGCCGTTGGCCAGCGCTTCAACCAATGGACCGGCGGCGACCAGCGAGTTGTAGTCCTGCTCCATGCGCCGCACATCGCGGAAGGCTTCTTCGCACGCGGCGATGTAATCGACGCTGCCCGAACGCAGGCTGTGTTCGAAAGCATCGAGGAACAGTTGCTTGAGCTTGGCCGCGGTGATTTCACGCATGTGCAGCAGGTTGATGAACAGCGCGCGGAACGTCTTCAGGCTCTGCTCGCTGGTAGAGCGCAGCGGGATCAGCGTCAGGTCGAGCGGGATCGAAGTGTGGCCGCCAACCAGCAAGCGGCGCAGTTCATCCGGCTTGAGTTCGTAAGCCTTCAAGCCTTCTTTTTCAAGATTGCTGAACAGCTCTTTCTGGCGCAGGCAGGTGTCGTTTTTCTGGTAATGGGCCAGATCGAGCTTGCCGGCATAGGCGAAGAACTGGTGACCGAAACCGCCACCCGGGCCGCGACCGACCACGCCGATCACGTGCGGGCCGTGGGGCAGGTTGACTTCGACGAGGATGTAACTGGTGTCGGAGGCGAAGTAGAAGCGCCGCGATTGTTCGAGGCTGTACTTGCCGAAACTCATGTCCGACATGCGCGCCAGAATCGGGAACTGCAAGGCGTTGATCGACGCTGATTTACCGAGGTTGTTCGCGCCGTAAACCGACAGCGGTTCCTCCAGCGGGAACAGGCCAAGGCTGTAACCGGCGGTGTTCAAAAGGGCAAAGCGGCGGATGCCGTAGCGTTCCTGGCTCATGCATCGGACTCCTGTTCTTCGGCAATGGCGCGGGCCAGTGCGTCTTCTTCGCTTTCTTCTTCAAATTCGGAAAGATCGAGCGGATCGTCGGTTTCGAGGAATTTCGCTTCGGCTTCTTCGTCGATCAGCACCGGCGCCGGCAGCGGCAGAACGCTGTGGACGCTGGCTGCCAGGTCGCGGTCCTGTTGTACCGACAGGCACACGTCGAGGAAACGGTGCATCGGCGGCAGGAAGCGGTAGACGCCGTTTTCTTCGCCGGCAAAACCGAGCTGGGTCATGCGGCGCATGATCTTTTCTTCGAGTTCTTCAACAGTCTGCACTTCGGCCTGGATGAACAGGTCGCGGTACTTGTCCAGCAGCGACGGCAATTCTTCGCGGCCGAGGCTGCCGCCGTCGAGCACGGCGATCGGGTCGCGGCCCTGATCGGCCAGGTGCTCGACGAGGATGAAGGTGAACAGCGCCAGACGCTGGGCGGTCTTGTTCACCGCTGCGGCGGCCATGTCCGGCACGAAGTAGTAGAAACCACGGGTGTCGCAGACCAGTTCAAAGCCCAGCGCCTTGAACAGCGTGCGGTACTGGTCCTGGAAATTCGACAGTTGTGCGTACAGCTCGGGATCACGGCGGCTGACGTGGTAACCCTTGAACAACTCGCGGAAGATCGGCGCCAGTTGCGACAGTTCGGAAAGATCAAGATGCATTTGGGATGCTCGCAGAATCCTCGGCGGCGGTGTCGCTGGCCGAGAGCAGGGCGAAGGAGCGCAGGCTGACCTGGTGCTCGTGAGTGTGGTATTCGCGGCGTTCCAGACGCTCGCGCTTGAAGCGTTTTTCCCGCGACAGGCGCGAGAACCAGTAAAGCAACTCGTCGGTGGCGCCGTCCGGTTCCTGCTCCAGCAGCCAGGTCATCAGGTCCGGCATCGGCAGGGACTCTTCGCACCGATCGACCATCTCGCGCACGGTGCGCGGTGCACGTGGCGCGTCGCCAGCCTTTTGTGTTTTGTGCGCCTTGGGGAAGCGCGCCGGTTTCGGCTCGAAACGAGCCAGCGCATAAACGTAGGCTTCGACCTGACTGGCGCTGCCCAGGAAAGTGCTCTGTGGGCGGGTGAACAGCGGCATCGCCGCTTGCGGCACGGCGTCGATGCCTTTACGCCGGATCGCCGCCAGCGCCAGTGCGGCGCCACGGGTCACGGCGTTATGCCGACGCGCTTCTTCACGCAATGGCAGCAGCAGTTCGCGGGCATGGCGCAGGGTCAATTGCGCGCTGGTCTGCATCTCGAGAATGCGCGCGTGGGTGCGCAGGAGCATGTCGTCATCGACCAGATGGCCGAGGCGCTGCTGTTCGCTGAGCATCTTCAGTAGCACCGTTTCGACCTTGCGCACGCCTTGTTCGAAGGCGCCGTCGGCGTTGACCAGATCAATCATCGGCTCGACGTATTCGTCCCACGTCGCCAGTACTTCGGCGTAACGCTGACGCAGCGGAATCTGCCGGTCGCTGGTCTTCGCCCGTTCGGCGACTGCCACCAAGGCCTGTTCATCGTTGTCGAGTTTCTTCAGTACGTCGCGCACGCGCATGTCGAGCAAGCGCAGTTGGCGCGCCAGATCGTTGCCGTCACGAACATCGAAAGCGTCCTGGATATAACCGGCCAGACGCTCCAGGTGACGCAAATAGGCTTCGATTTCCAGGCACAGACCGAGGCGGTGTTCGCGGCGCAGGTAGGCGAGGAAGTCGTGGATCTGCGCGTTGAGCTCGAAACGGTTCGGGCTTTTCGCCACCGGAACCAGAATATCGAGGCGAATCCACACGTCGAGCAGGCTGGTGATGTCCTGCGGCGTGCTGTCGAGTTGTTGGGCGGCCAGTTGCGTGCGCAGTTCGTTGAGGCTCAGGGTGCCTTGGTCGAAGTGCTCGCACAGTGGCTCCAGAAGTGCCCAGTGTTCAGCGAGGGCGCGCAAGACGCGCTTGGGTTCGATCATCGGAATGGCCGGCTGGTTGGCGATTAAAAGCGGCGATTGTACTGCATCACAGGCGCGGCGATTCACTCTCGGGACGGGCTGTCGCATTCTTTGCCCAAAGGGCAGCGGCGCAGCGCAGCGCGGGGTATCGATCAACAGCGAGCGATCTTGTGCGAAGGGCGGTAGAATCAGCGCACTTTCCGTTATCCACAAGTGGCCGACCTTTGCTTATCGAGTCCCGCCGCCGCGCCTATTTGAACGCCATGCAGGTGGTCAACTGGCTGCCGCGCACCGAACTGCCTTTCGCCGCACCGTCGCGGCCCGAGCTGTTGGAGATGCCCGAGCCTGAGCTTGAGGTACCGGTTGTTCCGGCACCTCTGGCCGAAGCACCGGCGCAGCCTGCCGCGCGTCAGGCCGAGCGACCGAAAATCGAGGTGCCGCGTCCGTCGCTGGCCAGCACTCGCAACGGCGCCAAACCGGTGGAGGAAGTCGACGACACGCCGGTGGTGGTCAAGCCTGCGCCAGTGCCGCCGCCGCGGTTCGCCCTGCAACTGCTGCGCGCCGGGCGCTGCCTGCTGCTGGTCGAGTTACCCACAGGCGAAGCGTTTCAGAGTCGCGATCCGGCCTACCTGCTGCTCAAGGACATGCTGCGCGCCGCCGGTTTGCCGGATGCGCCGCAGATCGTCGGCGAACCGGTGCGCTGGCCTTGGCTCAATCGCGGCACGCTGGATCAAGGCCCGGAAGCGGCGCGCGACTTCGTGCAAGGCTTCCTCTCGGTGCAAATGGAAGCGGCGCCCTGCGCCTGTCTGTGGCTGATCGGCCTGCCGGCGGTGAAGTTTGCCGGGGAAGCGGACGCCGAAGCGTTCAATAGTGAATTGCAGATCGAAGGTCTGGGCCTGGCCTGGGCGATTCCCGGTCTGGAACTGTTAATGGAAGAGCCACAGCGCAAGGCCGCTGTGTGGCAAGCCATGCGTCGGCTGATGGCGCGCTGGAAACAATCCGATGAGTGAGGCTGTAACCTTTCGCCCGATGACCGAGGCGGACCTGGACGCTGTGTTGAAGATCGAATACGCCGCGTACAGCCATCCGTGGACCCGGGGGATTTTCCTCGATGGCCTGGGCAAATACCAGATCTGGCTGATGTTCGAAGGGCAGCAGCAGGTGGGCCACGGTGTGGTGCAGATCATTCTTGATGAGGCGCACCTGCTCAATATCACCGTCAAGCCGGAAAATCAGGGGCGCGGGTTGGGCCTGACGTTGCTTGAGCATTTGATGTCGCGTGCGTATGCGGCTGAGGCTCGGGAGTGTTTTCTTGAAGTGCGCGACAGCAACACGGCTGCGTTCAAGTTGTATGAGCGGTATGGCTTCAACGAGATCGGCCGGCGTCGCGATTATTATCCGGCGGTGGGTGGGCGTGAAGATGCGGTGGTGATGGTCTGTACCCTGGTTGACTGAGGCCATGTAGGAGCTGCCGAAGGCTGCGATCTTTTGATCCTGTTTTTGTAAGATCCAAAGAAAAATCAAAAGATCGCAGCCTTCGGCAGCTCCTACAGGGGGCAAATTTCAAGTCAGCGGATCAGCGCTTGCCATCCAGCGGATCCAGATCCGCCAGTTCCGCCTCATCCAGCCCGTCACCGCCGCCGATGTCATTTTCATCGACCACGCTCAGATCCCAATCCGCCTGATTACCATCGCCGACTTCCTCGGCATCGCGCGCACCATCCTCGCGAATCAACGTTTCCGGGCTCAGGTCATCGTCAGTCGGCTGGTGATCGTCCACCGAGGCCCCGGTCATACCCGCCTCACGCACTCGCTCAGCCGGCATCAATTGTTCACGTTCACGCTCGGGCAGCTCATCGCCGATCTTCGCGCTGGGCTCTTCGTCGTCAAAGTCCAGCTCGTGCACCGAGCCCATGCGGTCTTCGTTATCATCGATGGGTTCCGGTTGCACCGCATCATAAGGGCGTCGTGAATCAGTCATGGCAATTCCTCATAGTGTGGGCCTTACTGAGTGGACTCACCGGGCGCGCGAGAATTCCAACGAAAACACTTTGCGCTGGCGGCGTGACTTCGACGGGGGGTCGTCTATCAAACCTGCGCATCTTTCTTGAGGCCTTATCCATGCACGATCTACAAGACCTGATTGATAACAACGAGCGTTGGGCTGACGCGATCACCAAGGAAGACCCGGATTTCTTCGCCAAACTGGCGCGCCAGCAGACTCCGGAATATCTATGGATCGGCTGCTCCGACGCACGCGTACCGGCCAATGAAATCGTCGGCATGCTGCCGGGCGATCTGTTCGTGCACCGCAACGTCGCCAACGTCGTGCTGCACACCGACCTCAACTGCCTGTCCGTGATCCAGTACGCGGTGGATGTGCTCAAGGTCAAACACATCCTCGTCACCGGCCACTACGGCTGCGGCGGCGTGCGCGCATCGATGCAGGATCGCCAGTTCGGCCTGATCGACGGCTGGCTGCGCTCGATCCGCGATCTGTACTACGAGAAACGCGAAGAACTGGCCAAGCTGGCGACCGAAGAAGAGCAGGTCGATCGCATGTGCGAACTCAACGTGATCCAGCAAGTGGCCAACGTCGCGCACACCAGCATCATTCAGAACGCTTGGCATCGCGGGCAGCCGCTGTCGATCCACGGCTGCATCTACGGCATCAAGGATGGCCGCTGGAAAAGTCTCAATACCACCATCAGTGGTTTCGAACAGTTGCCGCCGCAATACCGTTTGCGTCCGGTCGGCGCGCCGTAACCGCAGCTTTCAGCTTCGGCCTGGATGCCGCCAGCGCTGTAAAAAGCGCTGGCCTTCAGGCGTGGGTGGTTCGTCGTAACCGGTGATCCAGCCACGGCAGCGCGACGAACCGCAATCACAGGCGAACTGGCGTAGCAGTTTGTCTTCGGTCGATGCGTAATCGATGCTCAGATGTTCGCCGCTGTGGATATCTTTCAAGGCCCACAGCCACAATTCGCTCATGTCGAGAAATACATTCGGGTCGCAGGCGTGTTCCAACACCCCGCAAAAGCGCGGATCGTAAACGTGAATGCCGGTTTGCAGCTGACGGGTCTGTCGACAGCGATAGGGCAGCAATTGCCCGGAAACCCGGCACATTCGGCTGATGCGCAGAAACTCACGGCGCGCGACCACTGCCGTGGCGACGCCTCGTTCGTTGTGGATGATCTGGAAGTCGTCGCAGGATGGAAAACCCAGCCGCACCGGAAGTCCGGCGAACGGATAGATGCCTTCTGTGTCGCGCGGCAGGTGCCGGCCCACGGCTTGATTGTTCATAACGATCCTTGTTGTTGAGTGTTGCCTCCGGGTTGTGCCCATGCCTCGCCAGGCGAAGCATGATTGGATCCAAGCGTCGCGCAATTGAAGGTACCGGTCTACTGTCAAACCTGACAGGCGCGATCACCGTTGGCCCGCGTCAGCATTGGCTGACACGGGGGGCTCCGGCAGCGATTACAGAGCGGGTGCGGGCACGGCGGCCGCAGGCAAGGGCGCTTTCAGCTGTTGCAGTTGCGTCTTGACTGGTGGCGTGGCGCACTTGGCAGCCGCTTCTTCGACGCTGAGGTTGCGGATCGAGGTGTAGAACAACTCGCAGGTTTTGACCTTTTGCGTCACCTGCCATGTTTGCGTGCAACTGTTCAGCGTGGCCTGCGCATCGCTGCCCGGCTTGCTGCCCATCCCGGCCTGCCAGCAAGCCGCGCTCAAATCCTGGCCCATGACTTTCAGGCCCGCCGCGTCAGCCTTGGCCTGGGCATCGTCGCCGGTATAGCTCTTCGGATCGGCGGCGTACCAGATATAGCTCGGATGGTTGGAACCGAGCACTGGCACATTCACCCCTTCGGCCGGACTGATGCTTGCCAGCCCCAATACGCCCACCGTCGGCCCATATTGTTCCTTGATCCAGTTGCGCACCGGCGCCCCGAACGCAACCATCGGCAGCGTCGTGCCGCTGGCGGTCTGGCTAAACTGCTTGACCAGCGTGGTCTGGTAATCCTTGAAGTAGTCGTAGACGTCCTCCAGATCCCCGCCGGCATTGGACGGCGCGGCGATCGGCGCGATGTCGATGATGGTCTGGTAAGCCGGCGTCTGCCCGGCGGGGATGCCGTTATCGGTCAGCAACGTCGCCCAGCGATCGGTGGTGTTCGAGCGCAGATAATCCTGCGCCTGCGTCAGCGAGTAATCGGGCGGGAAGTGCAGCAGCTCGACGCTTTTACGATTTTCCAAGGCCATGCCCAGCGGCAGGAACAGATACCAGCTATAGGCCCATTTGCCATCGGCATTGAGCTTGCCGGCGCCGGCATAAGCCAGGTCGCCGGCGTCGAGCAACGCTGACAGCGGCTTGTCATAGCCGTCCGGCACTCCGGTGATCTCGGCATAGAGCTGATCGTTGTCGGTCTTCACCAGCACCTTGGCATCGGCGTAACCGTCGCGCTGGACGCTCTGACTCAGATAGTGAGCAACGGTCTGCTCCAGCGTCCAGTTGCGAAAGCAGATCACACTGCAATTGTTGGGGTAGGCGAAGAGCCGGGTGACGCGCTCGGTGCTGCCCAGTTTCACGTCGACATCGGCGTGAGCGGCGGCGCTTAGCGTCAGTGCAACGAGGGTAAGTCCTGCGAGTTTGAACATGCTCAGATCCTTTTCAGCGTGGGTTCCCCTCGATTTGGGGGCGCTTCATAGTGGATCAGTGGTGTTTGACAGAAAAGCGGTTGAGTATGGATTTCATGATTTCCACGCCAGACCTGTGCAAGCGAGCGCTCGCTCCCACAGGCCTGGCTCGTTTTTGCTACGGCATCACCGGCGGCGTATACGCCAATGTCGTCCCCAACGCCCACAACAGCAGCAGCACCAGTGGCGTGTGCACCAGCAGTTGCACAAACGAGAAGCCGATCAGATCCCGCGCCTTCAACCCGAGCACGCCCAGCAGCGGGAGCATATAGAACGGGTTGATCAGGTTCGGCAAGGCTTCGGCGGCGTTGTAGATCTGCACTGCCCAGCCGAGGTGGTATTGCAGGTCATTGGCGACTTGCATCACGTAGGGCGCTTCGATGATCCATTTGCCGCCGCCGGACGGGATGAAGAAACCGAGAATCGCCGAATACACGCCCATCAGCAGCGCGTAGGTGTCGTGGGAGGCGATGCTGACGAAGAAGGTCGAGATGTGATGCGCGAGGGTTTGTGCATCGGCGCCTTTGACCGTAGTCATCAGTGCGGCGATCGAGCCGTACAACGGAAACTGGATCAACACGCCAGTGGTGGTCGGCACCGCACGGGCCACCGCATCGAGGAAGCTGCGCGGGCGCCAGTGCAGCAGCGCGCCGAGCATGATGAACAGAAAGTTATAGGTGTTCAGGCCGGAAATCGCAGTGATCGCCGGTTTGGTCGAGAACTCGTGAAAAAGCCAGCCCGCCGCCAGAAGCACCAGCACAATGATCAGCAACGGGCTGTGCTCCAGCCATTCGCCGGGGCGAGTGCGCGGTTGCAGTGGCGGCAGGTTGAACGCCGGGTCGATGCCGCAGGCCTTGGCGTCGCGTGCCGAATTCGGCCCGGGCGCGGTGGCGTAGGCGATGATGATCGAAATCACGATCAGCGCCAGCAGCATGATCCCGGACTGCCAGAGAAAAATGGTTTCGGTGAAAGGGATCACGCCAGTGATCGACAGGATCGACGGCGGCAGGCTGCCCGGGTTGGCCTGCAACTGTGCGGCCGACGATGACAAGCCCAGCGCCCACACCGCGCCAAGGCCAAGGTATGCCGCAGCACCGGCCGCGCGGTAATCCATTTTCAGATCGGTGCGGCGGGCGAGGGCGCGTACCAGCAGCCCGCCGAATACCAGCGACAGACCCCAATTGAGCAGCGAGGCGACCATCGAAATCAACGCTACCCAGGCCACGGCGGAGCGGCCGTTTTTCGGGATGCGTGCCAGTTTGTCGATCAGCTTGACTGCGGGCGGAGAGCTAGCGACGACGTAGCCGCCGATCACCACGAAGGCCATCTGCATGGTGAACGGGATCAGGCTCCAGAAGCCGTCGCCGAAGGCCATCGCTGCAGCGGTGGGTTTGGCGCCCATGGCCAGCGTGGCCAGTGCAACGATGATCACGGCCAGCGCGGCGAATACCCAGGAATCGGGAAACCAGCGTTCGGCAAAACTGGAACAGCGCAGGGCAAAGCGCGCGGAGCGGCTATCTTCGATATCAACGGCCACGGGAAGTACCTCGGATTTTTTATGGTTATTTTGGTCTCTGGCCACAATTTCAGCATTGTCACCGTACCTTGTGGGAGCGAGCGAGCGAGCGAGCTCGCTCGCGAAGGCGTCAGGTCAGTCAACAGTGATGTTGAATGTACCGGCCTCTTCGCGAGCAAGCTCGCTCCCACAGGGATTCATCGTGCTTTGTAAGCTGTGGCCCAGCAGACAGGCGCTAACAGTAAATCAAGCGCCGCCCTTTTGTTGAGCAGGTTTTCGCAAACCGAGACTATGGTCTGACGGGTTGTCGATCCGCGCTTTTGCGTAGACCATGAGCGCCTTGGTTTTTGCCGATGCCTGAGTTCTTTGTCATGACTGCCAACTCCCCAGCCCGACCGGCGCCGTTCAGCCGTGCCGACTACAAGACCCTCGGCCTTGCGGCGCTCGGCGGGGCGCTGGAAATCTACGATTTCATCATTTTCGTATTCTTCGCACTGACCCTGAGTCAGTTGTTCTTCCCCCCGGAAATGCCCGAGTGGCTGCGTTTGCTGCAAAGCTTTGGCATCTTCGTCACCGGTTATCTGGCGCGGCCGCTGGGCGGGATTCTGATGGCGCATTTCGCCGATCGTCTGGGCCGCAAAAAGGTCTTCAGCCTGAGCATCCTGATGATGGCGCTGCCGTGCCTGCTGATCGGGATCATGCCGACCTACGCGCAGATCGGCTATTTCGCGCCCTTGCTGTTGCTGGCGCTGCGCATCCTGCAAGGCGCTGCGGTGGGTGGTGAAGTGCCGAGTGCCTGGGTGTTCGTCGCCGAGCATGCCCCGACCGGCCATCGTGGTTACGCCTTGGGATTTCTGCAGGCCGGACTGACGTTCGGTTACTTGATCGGCGCACTCACGGCGACCTTCCTGGCGCAGCTTTTCACGCCTGCCGAAATTCTCGATTACGCCTGGCGCTATCCGTTTCTGCTCGGTGGCGTGTTCGGCGTGGTGGGCGTTTATCTGCGCCGCTGGCTCAGCGAAACCCCGGTGTTCATGGCCATGGAAGCGCAGCGCGAGGCGCGAGTCGAACTGCCGTTGCGCACGGTGTTGCGTGAACATCGTCTGGCCATGCTCCCGGCCATGTTGCTCACCTGCGTACTCACCTCGGCGGTGGTGGTCTTCGTGGTCATCACCCCGACCATGATGCAGAAAACCTTCGGCATGACCGCCAGCCACACCTTCGGCCTCAGTGCCTTGGGCATCGTTTTTCTGAATATCGGCTGCGTGATCGCCGGTCTGCTGGTCGACCGCATCGGCGCCTGGCGCACGGTCATGCTCTACAGCCTGTTGCTGCCGCTGGGCATTGGCGTGTTGTATGGCTGTCTGATCATGGGCGGCCATTGGATCGGCATGGCCTATGCGGTCGCCGGTCTCGCTTGTGGGGTAGTGGGTGCGGTGCCTTCGGTGATGGTCGGGTTGTTCCCGGCGCGGATTCGCGTGTCGGGCATTTCCTTCACCTACAACATTGCGTACGCGGCGTGGGCAAGTATCACGCCGCTGTTGCTGATTGGTCTGATGCCGTGGAGCCCATGGATCTGCGTGTTCTTCTGTGCAGTGATGGGCGCGGTGGGGATTGTGACGGCGGCGTATTTCGGTGCGCGCATGCCACGTACCGGACCGTGTCAGGCTGCCGGCGCTGCCTGAACCGCAAGCGCCGGATTATTTTCGACTGACGGGTCTGAAGCTGGCTTCAGAAAAGCTGCGCAAGGCCGATGGCTAGGTTGTATCCGCTAACTACCCTGCCATCGGTGCTTTCCCATGTTCAATAAACGCTTGAAACAAGAGCTGGCCGCTCTGCGCGAAGAACTCTCCAGCCTTGTACAAGTGAAGGAAAGCCTGGAAAGCGAAATGCTCGCGCTGACCCTTGAGCCCGACGGGCGGATTCGTTCGGTCAACCAGAATTTTCTCGATGAAATGCTCTACAAGAGCCAGGACCTGGTCGGCCGGGCAATTGAAGACATCGTGCCGGCCCACGTCAAAACCGACGAATTCCATCAGCGCTTCAAAAACTCGATGAGCCGTGGCGAGCATTTTGCCGGCGCCGTGCGCCTGTTGCGCGGCAATGGCGACGAGGCGTGGCTGCGTTCCATCGTGCAACCGGTGCGCTCGTCCGATGGCCGGATCAGACACATTTCCTTCTACGCCAGCGACCTGACCCGCACCATCGAAGCCTCCCGCGAGCATGAGAACCTAATCGGCGCGCTGGTGCGCTCCACCGCCGTGATCGAGTTCGACCTCAACGGCAATGTGCTCTGCGCCAATGATCGCTTCCTCAGCGGCATGGGTTACAGCCTGGCGCAGATCAAAGGCAAACATCACCGCACGTTCTGTGCCCCGGATGAGTACAACAGCGCCGAGTACCAGAACTTCTGGCGGCGCTTGAACAGCGGCGAATTCGTCGCAGGCCGCTTCAAGCGTATCGACAGCCATGGTCGTACGGTGTGGCTGGAAGCGTCCTACAACCCGGTGGTCGATGCCAACGACAAACTGTACAAAGTGGTGAAATTCGCCACGGTGATCACCGATCAGGTCAACCGCGAGCAGGCGGTTGCCGACGCGGCCAGCATCGCTTACAGCACCTCGCAACAAACCGACAGCACCGCACAACGGGGCACCACGGTCGTCACCGAAGCGGTGAACGTGATGCGTGATTTGTCGCGGCACATGCAAGCCGCCGGCGAAGGTATCGAGGCGCTGAACGAGCAGTCGCTGGTGATCGGCACGATCGTCAAAACCATCAGCGGCATTGCCGAACAGACCAACCTGCTGGCGCTCAACGCTGCCATCGAAGCCGCCCGGGCCGGCGAGCAGGGCCGTGGTTTCGCCGTGGTCGCGGACGAGGTTCGGCAACTGGCCTCGCGCACCAGCCAAGCGACGGACGAAATCGTCGGCGTGGTACGGCAGAACCAGGAAATGGCGCGCAATGCCGTGGCACTGATGACCGACGGCAAGCTTCAGGCTGAACAGGGCCTGGCGCTGGCGGCGGAGGCGGGCACGGTGATCGTCGAGATTCAGGACGGTGCGCAGAAAGTGGTGGATGCGGTGGGGCAGTTTGCCAATCAGCTCTCTCACTGACACCGCACTGATCGTTCCCACGCTCTGCGTGGGAATGCCGCCCGGGACGCTCCGCGTTCCTTCGCTGGCGTGACGCAGAGCGTCACAGGATGCATTCCCGCGCAGAGCGTGGGAACGATCACCGAGGGGCAGCGCCGCATCTGCTCACTCCCACAGGTTCTGTGATTCTCCAGTGACAGCGCTACAATCGGCTCCTTTTCTTCCGGAGCAGATCCCCATGAGCGTCTCCCACCGCCGTCCGGTGCCCCTGAACAAAGCCTACCGCCTGCTCAACCACGGGCCGACCGTGCTGGTCAGCGCCGCTCACGACGGCCAACGCAACATCATGGCCGCCGCCTGGGCCATGCCGCTGGATTTCGAACCGCCAAAAGCCGCCGTCGTCCTCGACAAATCCACCTGGACTCGCCAGTTGCTCGAAGCCTCCGGCACTTTTGTGCTGAATGTGCCTTGCGTCAATCAGGCAGATATCGTGCAAACCGTCGGCAACACCTCCGGCCTGGAAATCACCCGCAACCAAGGTCAGGACAAGTTTCAGGCGTACGGCCTGCAAACCTTCGCTGGCGAACAGATTGAAGCGCCGCTGCTTGAGGGCTGTGTCGCCTGGCTCGAATGCCGCCTGCTGCCGGAGCCGCGCAATCACGAGCAATACGACCTGTTCCTCGCCGAAGTCATCGCCGCCCAGGCCGATGAGCGTGTGTTCAGCGATGGGCGCTGGCATTTCGAAGGGCAGGATGGATTGCGTACCTTGCACCACGTGGCGGGCGGGCATTTCCTGAAGATTGGGGATGGAGTGGATGGCAAGACGTTGGCGGTCTGATTTACTCCCGGGAGAAGGCCTGCTGCTCGGCAGGCCTTTTTCAATGCAGTGTTTCAGTCCCCCAACGCCTCTCCCTCACGCCGAGGATCGGCACCCCCCGTCAATGTCGCTTTGCCCTGCGCATCCTTCACCCGCACGATCGCTTGGGTGCCGCTGGTCATGTCGATTTCGCTGAGCGTGTGGCCCTTGTCCTTGAGTGCCTGAATCAGCGCTGGGCTGAACTGTCCCTGTTCCAGTTCGGTGGGGCCATTGCGGCTGCCGAAGTTGGGCAGGTTGATCGCACTTTGTGCATCGAGGTTCCAGTCGAGCAGGCCGATGGTGGTTTTCGCCACGTACTCGATGATCTGCGAGCCGCCGGGGGAGCCGACCGTGGCGACAAATTCACCGGTGTTGCGATCAAAGATCAGCGTCGGCGCCATCGACGAGCGTGGGCGTTTGCCCGGTTCGACGCGGTTCGCGACTTTCTGCCCGTTCTCTTCGGGGATGAACGAGAAGTCGGTCATCTGGTTGTTCAGCAGAAAACCCTGAACCATCAGGTGCGAACCGAACGCGGCTTCGATGGTGGTGGTCATCGACACGGCGCCGCCGAGATCATCCACCGCGACCACTTGCGAGGTCGAGATGCGCAACGGCGAGCGGTCCGGTGCGTAGGCAACCTGTACGCCCGGCGGTGTGCCCGGTTTGGCGCTGCCCATGCTGCGCTCGCCGATCAGGCTGGCGCGGCTGGCCAGATAGGCAGGATCGAGCAACCCTTTGACCGGCACCGGGACGAAGTCGGTGTCGGCCACGTATTGCGCGCGATCGGCATAGGCCAGACGTTCAGCCTCGGCGATCAGATGCACCGCTTGCGGCGCCGGTTCGATCCCGGCTGGCCTATTGCTGTTCACTGGTTTGAGCGGGGTCAGCGACAGGCGTGGATCGCGAGTCTCCAGCGCCTGCAACGTGCCGAGAATCTGCGCTACGGCAATTCCGCCTGACGATGGTGGCGGCATGCCGCAGACCTGCCAACGCTTGTAGTCGGTACACAGCGGCGCGCGTTCCTTGGCCTGATAACGCTGCAAATCGTTCAGCGACAGGCTGCCGGGGTTGGCGTGCTGTTGAACCTTGGCGACGATCTCTTCGGCGATCGGACCTTTGTACAGCGCATCGGCACCTTCGCTGGCGATGCGTTTGAACACGGCGGCCAACTTCGGGTTGTGCAGGCGCGTGCCGACAGCTTTGACGCTGCCATCGTCATTCAGGAAGTACGCAGCCATGTCTGGCGACTGGCGTATCAGTGGATCGGCAGTCAGCAGCGAATGTAGACGCGGGGAAATCGCAAAGCCTTGCTCGGCCAGTTTGATCGCTGGCTCAAACAGCTTCGCCCAAGGCAAGCGACCGTGCTTCCGATGCGCCAGCTCCAGCGCCCGCAATACTCCGGGCGTACCGACCGAGCGGCCGCCGATCTGCGCTTGCGTAAAGGCCATCGGTTTACCGTCAGCCTTCAGGAACAGCTTCTCGGTGGCCCCGGCCGGGGCCGTTTCGCGGCCGTCATAGGTGCGCACCTGCTTGCCATCCCACAACACAATCATCGCCCCGCCACCGATCCCGGAAGACTGCGGCTCAACCAGCGTCAACACCGCCTGCATCGCAATCGCCGCATCAATCGCCGAACCACCCTGACGCAACATCTCCCGCCCGGCTTCGGCCGCGAGCGGATTGGCAGCAGCGGCCATGTGCTTATTGGCGTGACGGGTTTGCAGATCAGTGCGGTAACCGGAAGCGGCTTCCGGTGCCAGCGGCAAGGAAGAAGAGGGTGGGGCGTTGCATGCGGTGAGGGTCAGAGCGCTGACAAGCAGTGTCAGGGCTGGCAGGCGAAAGCGCTTCAAGGGCTGGGCTGGAAACACGCTGGCTCTCCGTCCGTGGGGTAAAAGTCATGGAGGACTTTATCGAGCGGGCCGGCGGGGTGCAAACCGCGTGGGGATTACAGCACTCCCGCTCAGCGGCCGCGCCAATCGATTGGCCGAAAACGATGCCCGTGTGGGAGCGAGCCTGCTCGCGAAAGCGGTAGCTCAGGCGGTGCTATTTTCTTAGTTCTTAGTCGTGTGAAGTGTGCCGTCGGCCATTTTGCTCGGCAGCATTCCCAGCACAAACACGCTGGCCGGCCCGCCGGCGCCACGGATGGCCCAGTTCAGGCGCTGTTGCAAAATCCCGCCGCCGGCCAGACGCCCCAAAGCCAGGTCGGCGCCTATTGCCGTCGCGATCGCGGTGCTGGCGGATGGCATGAGCATGGCGCCGGCGACCATGATGTTGCCGAAGTTGCTGGCTGGCTCCTTGGCAGTGCCAGCGTCCGTGCGACACCAGTTGTCCGGCGTGCAGGACTTGGCAAATACCTTGTCTTCGCCTGGCTTGGGCGCAGGCCACTCATCCTTCTCGATGTACACCGGCTCCGGCGCTTTCGGTGGAAGCAAAGTAAACCAGGCCCTGCCACCGCTATACGGATTTAAAAACCAGTCATCGTCGAGAAGGTATTTGTATGGAGGCATGCCAACTCCCTGCATGGCGCTGAATCGAGCCAGGGGAGCTTGTCGGTCGAAGGGCAATTCGGGGAGAGAGGGGCGGGTGCTTGAAGTGATGAAAAATCCAGTTCTTACGTGAGCAAAGCCTGCTTCCTACAGGGCTATCTTAGTCAATCGGTTTTGCGCCTGGGTCAGGCGAAATTATCGTCGGTCGCGCCTGTAGTCTTTTCCTTTGAATCGCTGACTACGCCGGATTTCTCTTACAGATTATTCAGGTCGACAGCCTACGCGGCGTTGCCTGAGGATGGTTTCTGTAGTTTTTCCAGGATGGATATCAGATGAAGAGGATGAGTCCGTTGCCATTCGATTTTATTTTCAGTCGGCCGCTGTCATGAGCATTTCCAATGAGGATCGTGATTTTCTGGTTGCGTTGGGCAGTCGCATTGCACATTTACGTACGGTGCACGAGATAACACAGACGCGGTTTGCAAGGGCTTTAGGTCTTTCCCGGCAGACCTTTCAGGGTTACGAGGAGGGCACGCGCAGCATGCCGGTCACGACACTGGTGAAGATGGCATTTGCGCTTCGCGTTCCCGTTGAAGACCTGCTCGGGGTTCCCTCGTACACGGAGACGCCCAGGCGCAGCTTGACCTCGACGTGGTATCGAAGGCTGCAGTCCATCAATGAGCTTTCGAAGGTCCAACAGAAGGTGATTGCGCAGATGCTTGACGCGCTGATCGCACAGGCAGCTACCAAAACAAGCAACGAAGAAAGAGAAATTTGAAACCCTAAGAACGCGGAACCAGGGTGCGCCAACACCCTGGCTCCGCTAACCACAAGCAGCTAAACAGGAGCTGATCATGGCTAAAACCAAGCATACGTCATCAACCCCCATCACTGAACGCCGGTTGAAAATCGCCGCTGATTTTTACCCGGTCCACACCAAGGAAAAAACCTACAGCCCCGCCAAACCCGTACCATGGATCAGACTGCGCGGCCTGTGGTTACGGCAGGCAGGATTCGAGGTGAACGAGAACGTCAAAGTGCGTGTGATGAAAGGGTGTCTGGTGATTACAGCGGAATAGATGAATCGTCCAAGTACAGCCGCAACGCCAGTTGCGTAGGAAAAACGCCGCTAACCCTCAAGGGATAGCGGCGTTTTTTCTGAAATAGCGCTTTTGATTATTTAGAATTTTATGGCGGGTGGGGCCTGTAATACCTGGCTAAGAGCCTGGTTGTGAGGAAGGCATTATTTTGAATTTGATATTTGGCTTATGTGAAAAAAGGCGAATTGCAAACTGTAAGAACGTCTGACGGATGAGCGGCTGCGAGCCCACTGATCAATCGAAAGGGCTGAAGATAGACCTTCTGTTGGTGGGGAACCGGAGGGGAGATTATTGCAGGCATAAAAAAACGGCCTACCTTTCGGTAAGCCGTTTTTAGTACTTGGTGGCTACACAGGGACTTGAACCCCGGACCCCAGCATTATGAATGCTATGCTCTAACCAACTGAGCTATGTAGCCAAGTGGCGCGCATTATTCCCCTGAAATGGCAAAGCGTCAAGCGTAAATCGAAAATATTTCTTCCTGTTTTCAACCGCTTATCCTCCAGCCCCGAAAATCGGGGCCGGGGAGGGCGTCAGCGCAGTTGGAATCTGGCGGTATTGGCGCTCAGGGCTTCGCTGCCCTGGCTCAAGGTGTCGGCCGCGAGGTTCACCGCCCGTGCGCCTTCAAGCAAACGCACCGCCGCTTGATCGACCTGCTGGATATTGCCGCTGACTTCATCGGCGGTGCTCGCCTGCTCTTCAACCGCCGTGGCGATCTGCGCGAGGGTGTCGGTGACGCTCTGCACGGCGCTGGCGATTTCACCCAGACGTTCCCCGAGGCCGGTGACCGCTTCGGCATCCGATTGCGCCTGACCGCAGGCGGCTTCCATCAGGCTCACCGCTTCGTTGACCGTCGCGCGCAGGCTGTCGACAGTGCCGGCGATCTGCGCGGTGGACGATTGCGTGCGTTGCGAGAGGCTGCGCACCTCGTCGGCGACCACGGCAAAGCCGCGACCCTGTTCGCCGGCGCGGGCGGCTTCGATGGCGGCGTTGAGTGCGAGCAGGTTGGTCTGCTCGGCGACGCCGCGAATCGTGTCCACGACCAGTTGAATCTGCTGGCCTTGCTCGCTGACCCGGCCGAGCGCGGCGGCGGTGTCGTTCAGGCGCTGATTGAGCTGCTGAATGCTGGCCGTGGTGCGCTGACTGTCGCGGCTGCTGTCGGCGGCGATGCGTCGGGTCTGCTGGGCGCTGCCGGAGGCCTGTTCGCAACTCTGCGCGACGCCTTGCGAGGTGGCGGCCAGTTGTGTGGCGGCAGCGGCGATCTGGCTGATCTGCAACTGCTGCGCCTCGACTTCGCTCAGGGCGCCGCTGGAGTGTTGGTTGAGGCTGCGCACCGCGTTGCTCAACTGCGAGGTCTCGTGGTCGACGCCAAGCATGCTGCTGCGCAGTTGCACCACGGCGACGTTGAGCGCGGTGCTGATCGCTGCCAGCTCATCGCGCCCCACCACCGGCACTTGCAGGCTCAGGTTGCCGTCGCGCAAAGCTTCGGCGAGTAGGGTGATGCCGCTGGCGCTGCGGCGGATCGAGGCTTGCAGGCAGACAAACAGGTATAACGCGGCCAACAGCAAGCAACCGAAGATTGCAGCGACAACAATGAACTGGCGGATCGCCGAGCTGTAATAAGCATCGAGTCGCTGATCCAGCGCGACCAGGGATTGCTGGCGCAGGGAAGCAAGGTCGGTGAGCAGCGCGTCGAGGCTGCGTTCGAAGTCCTCTGGCTTGAGGTTGATGCTGCCGCCAAACACACCGTCGTCGAGAACTTTCAGGCCGCTGTCGAGGTGTTTCAGGCTGTCGTGATACTGGCCAGCCCAGGCTTGCAGCTCGGCTGGCAGACGCGCCTCCAGCAGGCCGGCGGTTTTCGCCAGTTGCTCGCGGGCGTCCCCGATGCGACTGCGCAGGTCGCGCAACTGCAGGCGGCTCTGCAGGGTGAACTGCCCGGAGACGACCGAAGCCTGGCCGACCGCGGCGAGACGGCCGACCCGCTCGATCAGGTCCGGCGCGTGTTGCGTGGAAATCTGCGTCAGCAGGTAGGTTTCCAGCCACGGCGCGAGGGTCAGGCGATTGTCCATGACGATCTGCTCGCGTAAGGCTTGCAGCGCGCCCAGGGCATTGGTGAAGCGGTCATAACCGTCCGGCCACCAGCCGACACTGCTGAGGCTTTTCGAATCAAGGCCATTGAGTGCGGTTTGCAGCGCCTGAAAGCGTTCGAGGATTGCGCCGTCGGCGCCTTGCTGGTTCAGAGCATTGCCCAGCTCGGTGGTGGCTTGCAGCACCGCCGGTTGCACGCCGTCGAAGGCAGCCATGGCGGCGAGGGTGGCCGGTGTCGGCTGACGATTGGTCTCGGTGGCGCGCCAGCGGGCGGCGCGGTCGCGTTGAGCGGCGAGCAGGTTGTCCAGCGCATCCAGCGCGAGCAGCTGACGCACGCCGGCACGTTCGCCGGCGATCAGATTGAGCTTCTCGCGATAGTCATGGCCGATCATCAACAGGCTGCCGGCCAGCGGCAGAATGAACAGCAGAAACAACAATTGGAATTTACCTGCGAAGCCAAACCGCCCCAGCAATTTGATCCCCGGTGAAAGGAAAGCCTGCATGCCTCATGACTCCTCTGGACACCACGCACCATTGGCGTGCATCGCGAACCTTTCGGCTGCGACCTGTGCCCTCTAAAAGGCCTCGAAAGTTCACCCATGCCCGCTCTGTAGGCCGGCTCTGTAGCGAAACTTCCCATTGTCGAGCGCCTTTGTAAGGCGATCGTGTTCAAGGGCAGAAGCAAGGCAAGATTCAGACCATGGCGTTGCGCTATCACCGTTTGCTCGACGACCAGTCAGTTAGTTAGCTGCCTAAGGGGATGGCGCGAGCGCACCGAAAAATGGCACATTGACGCACCTG
Source organism: Pseudomonas sp. RG1 (assembly GCF_025910115.1). NCBI lineage: Bacteria > Pseudomonadati > Pseudomonadota > Gammaproteobacteria > Pseudomonadales > Pseudomonadaceae > Pseudomonas > Pseudomonas sp. RG1. Next base: position 306,485 of record NZ_JAPCIK010000046.1, on the reverse strand, counting down.
CCTTAGGGCACCCATCTGCTGTCCGGAATTTCCATGGCTATCAGCAACGTTCAGACCGCCGCTGCCTCGGCGACCGCTGCTCCGCAAAGCAGCCCCTTGGTGATGCGCATCATCGGCGCGGTGGCGCTGGCGCATCTGATCAATGACCTGATCCAGTCGGTTCTGCCGTCGATCTACCCGATGCTCAAGGCCAACTATGGCCTGACCTTCACCCAGGTCGGCCTGATCACCTTGACCTTTCAGTTGACCGCGTCGCTGTTGCAGCCGTGGGTCGGTTACCACACTGATCGCCACCCCAAGCCGTGGCTATTGCCGGCGGGCACGGTGTGTACGTTGATCGGCATTCTGATGATGTCGGTGGTCGGCAGCTTCCCATTGATTCTGCTGGCGGCGGCGCTGATCGGCATTGGCTCGTCGACCTTTCACCCGGAAGCCTCGCGTGTTGCGCGACTGGCCTCGGGCGGCCGGTTTGGTCTGGCGCAATCGACCTTTCAGGTCGGCGGCAATGCCGGTTCCGCGTTTGGCCCGTTGCTGGCGGCGGCGATCATCATTCCCTACGGCCAGGGCAATGTGGCGTGGTTCGGTCTGTTCGCAGTGTTTGCGCTGTTCGTGCTGTACCGCATCAGCCGTTGGTACGCCAACCACCTGAACCTGTTCAAGCTCAAGGCCGGCCAAGCCGCGACGCACGGCTTATCGAAGGGCAGGGTGACCAGTGCGCTGGTGGTGCTCGGGCTACTGGTGTTCTCCAAGTATTTCTACATGGCCAGTTTCACCAGCTACTTCACTTTCTACCTGATCGAGAAGTTCGACCTGTCGGTGGCCAGCTCGCAATTGCATCTGTTCCTGTTCTTGGGCGCAGTGGCGGCGGGGACGTTCTTCGGCGGGCCGATCGGGGACAAGATCGGGCGTAAGGCAGTGATCTGGTTTTCCATCCTCGGCGTCGCGCCGTTCACCCTGATCCTGCCGCATGTCGATCTGTTCTGGACTAGCATTCTCAGCGTGGTGATCGGCTTCATTCTGGCGTCGGCATTCTCGGCGATCGTGGTGTACGCGCAGGAACTGGTGCCAGGCAATGTCGGGATGATTGCCGGGATTTTCTTCGGGCTCATGTTTGGTTTCGGCGGGATTGGCGCAGCGCTGCTCGGGCATCTGGCGGATGTGCACGGGATTGAGTACGTGTATTTCCTGTGCTCGTTCTTGCCGTTGTTTGGTGTGTTGGCGATCTTTTTACCGCGTACCAGAAAGGCCTGAACAGACGAATCGAACTGTGGGAGCGAGCCTGCTCGCGAATGGATGGGTCAGTTGACGAATGCTTAGCTTACACGCCACATTCGCGAGCAGGCTCGCTCCCACAGGGAAATGTACGCAGTCACTGAATTTCAGGCACAAAAAAGCCGCGTATCAAACGCGGCTTTTTGTTGCCCGGCTGTTGCTTAGACGTTGAAGCGGAAGTGCATCACGTCGCCGTCCTTGACGATGTAATCCTTGCCTTCCAGGCGCCATTTGCCGGCTTCTTTGGCGCCGGCTTCGCCTTTGTACTGGATGAAGTCGTTGTAGGCGATGACTTCGGCACGGATGAAGCCTTTTTCGAAGTCGGTGTGGATCACGCCGGCGGCCTGTGGGGCGGTGGCACCGACCTTGACGGTCCAGGCGCGGACTTCTTCGACACCGGCGGTGAAGTAGGTCTGCAGGTGGAGCATTTCGTAGCCGGCGCGGATTACGCGATTCAGGCCAGGCTCTTCCAGACCCAGGGCCTCGAGGAACATGTCCTTCTCTTCGCCGTCGTCGAGCTCGGCGATTTCCGCTTCGATCTTGTTGCACACCGGAACGACCATGGCGCCTTCTTCTTCGGCGATGGCCTTGACCACGTCCAGGTGCGGGTTGTTCTCGAAGCCGTCTTCAGCCACGTTGGCGATGTACATGACCGGTTTGGTGGTCAGCAGGTGGAAGCCCTTGATCACTGCCTTTTCGTCAGCGCTCATGTTCTTCATCAGGCTGCGTGCCGGCTTAGCTTCGGTGAAGTGCGCGATCAGTTGCTCGAGCAGAGCCTTCTGAACCACGGCGTCCTTGTCACCGCCCTTGGCGTTGCGCGCGACTTTCTGCAGTTGCTTCTCGCAGCTGTCGAGGTCGGCGAAGATCAGTTCCAGGTCGATGATTTCGATGTCGCGTTTCGGGTCGACGCTGTTGGACACGTGGATCACGTTGTCGTCTTCGAAGCAGCGCACCACGTGAGCGATAGCGTCGGTTTCGCGGATGTTGGCCAGGAACTTGTTGCCCAGGCCTTCACCTTTCGAGGCGCCGGCGACGAGGCCGGCGATGTCGACGAATTCCATGGTGGTCGGCAGGATGCGCTTGGGATTGACGATGGCCGCCAGCGCTTCCAGACGTGGATCAGGCATCGGCACGATGCCGCTGTTCGGCTCGATGGTGCAGAAGGGGAAGTTCTCGGCCGCGATACCGGATTTGGTCAGGGCGTTGAACAGGGTGGACTTGCCGACGTTAGGCAGGCCGACGATGCCGCAATTGAATCCCATGGTGTTTCCCCTCGGGTAAAAGTCAGGCCTTCTGGCTGTGCAGGTTTTTCATCGCGCGGTTCCATTCCCCGGCGAGGATATCCGGCAGCACGCCGAGGGCAAAGTCGATGCTGGCATCGAGTTTTTCCTGTTCGGCGCGTGGCGCACGACCCAGGACGAAATTTGAAACCATACTGGCAACGCCCGGGTGGCCGATGCCAAGCCGCAGGCGGTAGAACGTATTCTGATTGCCCAGTTGCGCAATGATGTCGCGCAACCCATTGTGACCGCCATGGCCGCCGCCCTGCTTGAGCTTGGCAACGCCCGGAGGCAAGTCGAGTTCGTCATGCGCCACGAGGATTTCTTCAGGCTTGATGCGGAAGAAACCGGCGAGTGCCGCCACGGCCTGGCCGCTGCGGTTCATGTAGGTGGTGGGAATCAGCAGACGAACATCCTGACCCTGGTGCGAGTAGCGCCCGGTCAGGCCGAAATATTTGCGATCGGCCACAAGATTCACATTCTGTGCGTGGGCGATGCGCTCAACAAAAAGGGCCCCTGCGTTATGCCGGGTCTGTTCGTATTCAGCGCCTGGATTTCCCAAGCCAACGATCAGTTTGATGGCAGTCACGATAGGGGCCCTTCCTTGGAGTGGTGGATAACATCGCCGCGATCGGGGAAAGCGGCGAAAGTGGACGAAAAATGCTCATTTACCATGGATGTAAACTCCGCGTTCTCGCCCGCTTTCTCGCTACGTTCCAGTCCGCGATGTTACTTGCTCACTCCGGCATGACAGAGTGAATTACTCTGCTTCGCCTTCTTCGGTAGGTTCTGCAGCAACACGTGGAGCGTGGACGTTGGCAACAGCCTTGTCATCGCCGTGTGCCAGAGCAACGAACTCAACACCTTTAGGAGCTTTGAGGTCCGACAGGTGGATGATGGTGCCGATTTCTGCTTTCGACAGGTCGACTTCGATGAACTCAGGCAGATCTTTTGGCAGGCAGGTCACTTCGATTTCAGCAACAACGTGCGAAACTTCGCCGCCTTTCTTCACTGGAGCTTCTTCGCCAACAAAGTGTACAGGCACGATGGCGGTCAGTTTCTGGCCGGCAACAACGCGTACGAAGTCAGCGTGCATCACGTGGCCTTTGGCCGGGTGACGCTGCAGAGCCTTGATGATTACGTTCTGCTTGGTGCCACCAACGTTCAGCTCGATGATGTGGCTGTAAGCCGCTTCGTTTTCGAGCAGTTTGGCAACTTCTTTGGCCAGCATGCTGATGGATTCAGGGGCTTTGTCGCCACCGTAAACTACAGCTGGAACCAGGCTTGCGAGACGACGCAGGCGGCGGCTCGCACCTTTCCCCAGGTCGGAACGCACTTCAGCATTCAGAGTAAAATCGTTCATTTTGTATCTCCAAAATAGCCATGACCGAGTGGCGTTTGCGACCAGCGCCGAACACGGTATGGGCAAAAAAGCCCCGCCCCGACAGGAATGCCGGGGCGGGGCGCTTTTCGTCAACGAGACATTTCGCGAAGGGCAGGGCCCTTAACGGAACATCGCGCTGATCGATTCTTCATTGCTGATGCGGCGAACCGCTTCGGCAACAACCGGTGCGATATCCAGTTGACGGATACGTGCACAGGCTTGTGCTGCAGCGGACAGCGGGATGGTGTTGGTCACCACCAGCTCGTCCAGCACGGAATTTTCGATATTCTCGATGGCCCGGCCCGACAGCACAGGGTGTGTGCAGTAGGCAAAGACCTTGGCTGCGCCATGCTCTTTCAGGGCCTTGGCCGCGTGGCACAGGGTGCCGGCGGTATCGACCATGTCATCGACGAGAATACAGGTACGCCCTTCGACATCACCGATGATATGCATCACTTCAGAGTGATTGGCTTTCTCACGGCGTTTGTCGATGATCCCGAGATCGACGCCCAGCGACTTGGCAACAGCCCGTGCACGCACGACGCCACCAATGTCCGGGGACACGATCATCAGGTTTTCGAAGCGCTGATCTTCGATGTCATCCACCAGAACCGGGGAGCCGTAGATGTTATCTACCGGAATATCGAAGAAGCCCTGAATCTGGTCAGCATGCAGATCAACCGTGAGAACACGGTCGATGCCGACTACGGTAAGCATGTCAGCAACGACTTTCGCGCTGATAGCCACACGTGCGGAACGCGGACGGCGATCCTGGCGGGCATAACCAAAATAAGGAATAACAGCAGTGATACGAGTAGCCGAGGAGCGGCGGAAGGCGTCAGCCATCACTACCAGTTCCATCAGGTTATCGTTGGTCGGAGCGCAGGTCGGCTGAATAATGAAGACGTCTTTACCGCGAACGTTTTCATTGATCTCGGCTGTGATTTCGCCGTCGGAAAACTTGCCGACAGAGATGTCACCGAGAGGGATATGCAGCTGACGTACGACACGCCGAGCCAGATCGGGGTTGGCATTCCCCGTAAAGACCATCATCTTGGACACGCGCAGTACCTAGAGGCTGAGGGTAACCTGGATGAGTAGAGAAAATGGCAGGGGCGGCTGGATTCGAACCAACGCATGGCAGGATCAAAACCTGCTGCCTTACCGCTTGGCGACGCCCCTGTATTTGTTGCTTTCAAGTGCCGGGCACTTGATTCCTTTAGAGCAGACTTTGCAGCTTGCGATGCAACATCGAAACGTTGCTTCCTTTCGCTACAAACCCTGTAAGGGTCTCTGTCAGAAGGGCCGAGACTTTATCAGCTTCAGCTTTGCTTGGGAAGCCCCCAAACACACAACTTCCAGTTCCGGTGAGCTTTGCTTCGGTAAATTTACCTAACAAATCCAATGCGTTACGTACCTCTGGATAACGCCTTGCTACCACCGGCAAGCAGTCATTTCGACTGTTTCCCTCGGGAACGGGGCGCACTTTAATGGGCGGTGTGTTACGTGTCAACAAAGGATCGGAAAAAATTTCTGCCGTACTAACAGCGACTTGCGGCACGAGCACCAAATACCACGGTTCTTCGGGTTCGACCGGGGTCAGTTTCTCGCCGACGCCCTCGGCAAATGCTGCATGGCCACGGACGAACACCGGTACGTCGGCACCGAGTGACAGGCCCAGTTCCGCCAGGCGATCTTCATCCCAGCCCAGTTGCCACAAATGGTTTAGCCCGAGCAGGGTCGTCGCCGCATTCGAGCTGCCGCCGCCAATGCCGCCGCCCATGGGCAGGACTTTGTCGATCCAGATGTCGATGCCGAGCGCGCAGGCGGATTGTTGCTGCAACATCTTCGCTGCGCGCACGATCAGGTTGCTGTCGTGGGGCACGCCGGCGAATTCGGTGTGCAGTTGAATCACGCCGTCATCGCGCACGGCGAAAATGATTTCATCACCGTAATCGAGGAATTGAAACAGCGTCTGCAATTCGTGATAACCGTCTTCACGGCGACCGAGAATGTGCAACATCAAGTTGAGTTTGGCCGGCGAGGGCAGGGTCAGACGTGCAGCGGTCATGCTTTATTGCCCCAACTTGCGCGGTTGCCAGGTCTTGATCACCAGCGTCACGTCGAGGTCGGTGCCGTGCAGCTTGATGCGCTCGGGGAGCCAGTAACCATTCTGTTCGGTGTAGGCGGTGTATTCGACTTTCCAGCCGTCCTGCTCAAGGCTGGCCAGACGACTGTTGGCGTCCAGGTTCAAGCGACTTTTGCTTTCCGGAGCGGGCAGGCCACGAACCCACCAGGCCAGATTGGATACCGGCAATTTCCAGCCCAGCTGTTCTTCGAGCAGGGCTTCAGGAGATTGCGATTCGTAGCGGCCCTGATTGGCGACTTCCAGCGACACCTTGCCCGGACGCCCGGTCAAGCGTGCCGCGCCACGACCCAGCGGGCCGGACAGGCGAATGTCGTAGTAGTCCTGACGCTGCAGCCAGAACAGTGTGCCGCTGCCGGAATCCTTCGGCGCGCGGATGCCGATCTTGCCGTCGATCTGCCAGCCGTCGAGGCCGGTCAGTTGCTGTTTGTTTGCCGCCCACTGGGCCGGGCTGCCGTGGCCCTCGACCGATTCGCGAGTGCCGAAACCCGAGCAGCCGGCGAGCAGGGCGATGAAGCTGAAAACAATAACGTGGCGCAAAAGCATGGTTTAAAGATTCTCGGATCCGGTCAGGCGCTTGATGGTGCTGCGCAGAATGGTGCTGTCGGGCTGATCCTTGAGGAACTTGCCCCACACTTGTTTGGCTTCGCGCTGATTGCCCTTGGCCCAGAGGACTTCGCCAAGGTGCGCGGCGACTTCATGGTCGGGGAAACGCTCGAGCGCCTGGCGCAGGTATTTCTCCGCGTCGTCCAGATTGCCCAGGCGATAGTTCACCCAGCCGAGGCTGTCGAGTACCGCCGGGTCTTCCGGATTGATCTGGTGCGCCTGCTCGATCAGCGTTTTCGCTTCAGCGTAGCGGGTGGTGCGATCGGACAAGGTGTAGCCCAGTGCATTGAGCGCCATGGCGTTGTCCGGGTCGCGCTTGATGATCAGGCGCAGGTCTTTCTCCATCTGCGCCAGATCATTGCGTTTCTCCGCGAGCATGGCGCGGGTGTAAAGCAGGTTGAGATCGTCCGGGTATTTCTGCAGCGCTTGTTGCAGAACCTTCCAGGCCTTGTCGTCCTGTTTGTTGGCTGACAGGCTTTCCGATTCGATCAGATACAGCTGGATCGCGTAATCCGGTTGCTCGTCACGCTCGGCCGCCAGTTTGCTTTGCGCTTCGGCGGTCTTGCCGTTGCTCATCAGGATATCGGCCTGACGCAGCTGTGCCGGCAGATAGTCATTGCCCGGGCCGACCTGGGCGTATTCGATGAGCGCGCCTTGCGGGTCATTGCGCTCTTCGGCAATCCGGCCGAGGTTCAGGTGTGCCGAATCGACGTGGCTTTCGCGGGCGATCAGGTCTTCCAGATAACCCTTGGCTTCATCCCACGCCTTGGCTTCCAGGCACACCAGCGCCAGCGAATAACGCAGTTCATCGTCTTCCGGGTATTGCTGAACGAGGGTGGAGAATTCGGCCTTGGCGTCGTCCATGCGGTCCTGTTCGACGAGCATGCGCGCGTAAGTCAGGCGCAGGCGCTTGTCTTCCGGGTATTTCCTGATGCTTTTCTGTAACAGCGGCAGCGCTTCGTCGCCACGGTTGAGCAACTGAAGCAGGCGCGCACGCAGCAGGATCGGTGCGATTTCGCCGTCTTCCGGCGGATTGTCTTCAAGCAGAGTCAGCGCGCCTTGATTGTCGCCGTCCTGCTGCAGCAGCAGAGCCTTGCCGAAAATCAGCTGATTGTTGTTCGGGTGGCGCTCAAGCAAACGGTCGAAGCTTTTCATCAGGCCGTTGCGGGTTTCCTGATCGGTGTCGGCCGCCGACAGCGCGAGGAAATCGAAATGGGTGTCGCCCTTGCCCTGCAGGACTTTCTCCATGTAGACCATGGAGTCGTCGTAACGCCCGGCGCGGGCCAGTTGCACGGCGGCGGCGCGTTGCGCTTCGAGATCGTCCGGGGCATTGCGCGCCCAGATCAGCGCGGTGTCGAGGGCCGGTTGATCGGCGCCCAGATATTCGGCGATGCGGAACGCACGCTCGGAAACGCCCGGATCCTGGGTGTTGATGGCCTGGGTCACGTAGTTGTCCAGGGCAATGTCGAAACGATTGCGCTGGCCGGCGAGTTCGGCGCTCAGCAGACTGAACACGGTTTCCTCGCTGAATGAGCCGTAAACCTTGGGCTTTTCAGGTGCGGGCGTGGTGTCTTCGACCGGCGGGGTGCCGTCCGGCGCAACGGGCGCCATGGCCTGGCAGCCGCTGAGGAAGACAAAAGCGAGGAGCAACGCGGAAGATCTATTCATATAGGAAGAGGACGACTAACCTGCGGTCGGATCATCATGACACAAGCCTTCGGCCAAACATAACCGAGACTCAATTGTGGCCATTATAGGGGCTGACGATTGGGACAATAGTCAGCGGTAGTTGTTCTGAATCTTTCGAAGTAGGACAATTGCCGGCTTCACGTCACCACCAGCGACCTTGAATGGCCTTCCTTGCACTCGGTATTAACCACAAGACTGCTTCAGTAGACGTCCGCGAGCGCGTGGCCTTTACCCCTGAGCAGCTGGTGGAGGCCTTGCAGCAGCTCTGCCGACTGACCGACAGCCGCGAAGCCGCGATCCTCTCCACCTGCAATCGCAGTGAGCTTTATATAGAACAGGATCAGCTCTCGGCCGATGTCGTGCTGCGCTGGCTGGCCGATTATCACCATCTGAGCTTGGACGAGCTGCGCGCCAGTGCCTATGTGCATGAAGACGATGCGGCTGTTCGTCACATGATGCGCGTCGCCTCCGGGCTTGACTCGCTGGTGCTGGGCGAACCGCAGATTCTCGGTCAGATGAAATCGGCCTACGCCGTGGCCCGCGAGGCCGGCACCATCGGCCCGCTGCTGGGCCGGCTGTTTCAGGCGACCTTTAATGCCGCCAAGCAAGTGCGTACCGATACCGCGATCGGCGAGAATCCGGTGTCGGTGGCGTTTGCCGCAGTGAGCCTGGCGAAACAGATTTTCAGCGATCTGCAACGCAGCCAGGCGCTGCTGATCGGTGCCGGCGAGACGATTACGCTGGTCGCGCGCCATTTGCATGAGCTGGGAGTCAAGCGCATCGTCGTTGCCAACCGCACGCTGGAGCGCGCCAGCCAGTTGGCCGAGCAGTTCGGCGCTCATGCGGTGCTGCTCTCGGACATTCCGGCGGAGCTGGTGCGCAGCGATATCGTCATCAGTTCGACCGCCAGCCAGTTACCGATCTTGGGCAAGGGCGCGGTGGAAAGTGCGCTGAAGCTGCGCAAGCACAAGCCGATTTTCATGGTCGACATTGCCGTACCGCGCGATATCGAGCCTGAAGTCGGCGAGTTGGACGACGTTTACCTGTACAGCGTCGACGATCTCCACGAAGTGGTCGCCGAGAACCTCAAGAGCCGTCAGGGCGCTGCGCAAGCGGCGGAGGAAATGGTCTCGGTCGGCGCCGACGATTTCATGGTGCGCCTGCGCGAACTGGCGGCAGTCGATGTGCTCAAGGCCTATCGTCAACAGAGCGAACGCTTGCGTGACGAGGAATTGCAGAAGGCCCTGCGTCTGCTGGCCAACGGCGGCAACGCCGAAGACGTGCTCGGGCAACTGGCCCGTGGCCTGACCAACAAACTCTTGCATGCGCCCAGCGTGCAGTTGAAAAAGCTGTCTGCCGAAGGCCGCCTCGATGCGCTGGCCATGGCCCAGGAACTCTTTGCCCTTGAGGGCTCACCGGATAGTTTTTCGGATAAAAAACCGCAATGAAAGCGTCACTGCTCAACAAGCTGGACATTCTCCAGGACCGTTTCGAGGAACTGACCGCGCTGCTCGGCGACGGTGAAGTCATTGCCGATCAGGCCAAATTCCGCGCCTATTCCAAGGAGTACGCCGAACTCGAGCCGGTAGTGGCCGCCTATAAAAAGCTGCTCGGCGTACAAAGCGATCTTGAAGGCGCGCAGGCGCTGCTCAAGGACAACGACCCGGACATGCGCGAAATGGCCGTGGAAGAAGTTCGCGAAGCCAAGGAGTTGCTGGTCACCCTGGAATCCGATCTGCAGCGCATGCTGCTGCCTAAAGATCCGAATGACGGGCGCAACGTGTTCCTCGAAATTCGCGCCGGCACCGGTGGCGACGAGGCGGCGATCTTCTCCGGCGACCTGTTCCGCATGTACTCGCGTTATGCCGAGCGGCGTGGCTGGCGCGTCGAGATCCTCTCGGAAAACGAAGGCGAACACGGTGGCTATAAAGAAGTCATCGCGCGCATCGAAGGCGACAACGTTTACGGCAAGTTGAAATTCGAATCCGGCGCACACCGCGTCCAGCGCGTACCGGCCACCGAATCCCAGGGCCGGATCCACACCTCGGCCTGCACCGTGGCGGTATTGCCCGAGCCGGACGAGCGCGAAGCCATCGAGATCAACCCGGCGGATCTGCGTGTCGACACTTACCGTTCCTCCGGGGCCGGTGGTCAGCACGTCAACACCACCGATTCGGCGATCCGCATTACCCACATCCCGACCGGCACCGTCGTCGAGTGTCAGGAAGAACGTTCCCAGCACAAGAACCGTGCCCGGGCGATGGCGTGGCTGTCGGCGAAACTCAACGATCAGCAGAACGCAGCGGCGGCCAACGCGATTGCCAGTGAGCGCAAGTTGCTGGTCGGCTCCGGTGATCGATCCGAGCGTATCCGCACCTACAACTACGCCCAGGGCCGGGTCACCGACCATCGCGTCAACCTGACCCTGTATTCCCTGGATGAAATTCTCGCCGGTGGCGTCGAAGCCGTGATCGAGCCGCTGCTGGCCGAATATCAGGCTGACCAACTCGCAGCGATAGGTGAATAAATGACCATCATCGCCAGCCTGTTGCGCGCTGCCGAGTTGCCGGACTCGCCGACTGCACGTCTGGACGCTGAATTGCTCCTGGCCGCCGCACTGGGCAAGTCGCGCAGCTTCCTGCACACCTGGCCCGAGCGCATCGTGCCGAGCGAGGCTGCGCTGACCTTTGCCGAGTACTTGCAACGGCGGCGCAGCGGTGAACCGGTAGCTTATATTCTCGGCCAGCAGGGCTTCTGGAAACTCGATCTGGAAGTCGCGCCGCACACGCTGATTCCGCGTCCCGACACCGAATTGCTGGTGGAGGCAGCCCTTGAGCTGCTGCCGGCAACTCCGGCCAAGGTTCTTGATCTGGGCACCGGCAGTGGCGCGATTGCTTTGGCCTTGGCCAGCGAGCGCCCGGCGTGGAAAGTCACCGCCGTGGATCGCGTGCTCGAAGCCGTGGCCCTGGCCGAGCGCAACCGCCAGCGTCTGCACTTGAACAACGCTAAGGTGCTGAGCAGCCATTGGTTCAGCGCCCTTGAGGGCCAGCGCTTTCAACTGATCATCAGCAACCCGCCGTACATTGCCGCCGCCGATCCGCATCTGGTCGAAGGCGATGTACGCTTCGAACCGGCCAGTGCGCTGGTCGCCGGTGAAGATGGCCTCGATGATCTGCGCCTGATTGTTGCGCAGGCGCCGGATCATCTTGAAACCGGCGGCTGGCTGATGCTCGAACACGGCTATGATCAGGCCGAAGCCGTGCGTGATCTGCTGCTCACTCGTGGCTTTGAAGAAGTCCACAGCCGCACCGATCTGGGCGGCCATCAACGCATCAGTCTGGGGCGCCTGCCGTGCTGAATGATCAGGAATTGCTGCGCTACAGCCGGCAGATTCTGCTGCAACACATCGACATCGACGGGCAGCTGAAGCTCAAAGACAGCCGCGTGCTGATCGTTGGCCTCGGCGGCCTCGGCGCGCCAGTGGCGCTGTATCTGGCAGCAGCGGGCGTCGGCGAATTGCATCTGGCGGATTTCGACACGGTCGATCTGACCAACCTGCAACGGCAGATCATTCACGACACCGACAGTGTCGGCATGTCCAAGGTCGACTCGGCGCTCAAGCGCCTGGGCGCGATCAATCCCGAAATTCAACTGGTCGCCCATCGTCAGGCGCTGGACGACGATTCCCTCGCCGCAGCGGTGGCGGCGGTGGATCTGGTGCTCGATTGCTCGGACAACTTCTCTACCCGTGAGGCAGTCAACGCCGCCTGTGTTGCCGCGCGCAAGCCCTTGGTCAGCGGTGCGGCGATTCGTCTGGAAGGGCAGCTGTCGGTGTTCGATCCACGGCGTGGCGAGAGCCCTTGCTACCACTGCCTATACGGACACGGCAGCGAAGCCGAACTGACCTGCAGCGAGGCCGGCGTGGTCGGGCCGCTGGTCGGTCTGGTCGGCAGCTTGCAGGCGCTGGAAGCGTTGAAACTGCTGGTCGGCTTTGGCGAGCCATTGGTGGGGCGTTTGTTGCTGATCGACGCTCTGGGTTCGCGCTTCCGTGAGCTGCGGGTCAAGCGCGATCCGGGCTGCAGCGTCTGTGGCGCCCGCCATGCGTGAAGCGCCGATCGGCGTGTTCGATTCCGGGGTCGGCGGCTTGTCGGTCCTCGGCGAAATCCAGCGCTTGCTGCCTAACGAGTCGCTGCTTTATGTCGCCGATTGCGGGCACATTCCTTACGGCGAGAAAACCCCGGAATTCATCCGCCAGCGTTGCAGTGCGATGGCAGGATTTTTTCGCGAGCAGGGTGCCAAGGCTTTGGTGCTGGCGTGCAATACCGCGACCGTGGCCGGTGTTGCCGACTTGCGTCGCGACTTTCCCGACTGGCCGATTGTCGGCATGGAACCGGCGGTCAAACCGGCCGCAGCGGCCACGCGAAGCGGCGTGGTTGGCGTCCTGGCCACGACCGGCACATTGCAGAGCGCAAAGTTTGCCGCGTTGCTGGATCGTTTCGCGGCTGACATAAAAGTCATCACCCAGCCCTGTCCGGGACTGGTCGAACTGATCGAAACGGGTGAACTGCACAGCGCCGAATTACGCGCTTTATTGCAAGGTTACGTCGCTCCATTGCTCGCGCAAAACTGCGACACAATCATTCTTGGCTGCACCCATTATCCCTTCCTCAAGCCGTTACTCAGGTCGATGATCGCCGACGATGTCAGCCTGATCGATACCGGAGCTGCCGTGGCCCGGCAGTTGCAGCGCTTGCTCGCCGAGCGTGATCTGCTGGCGCAACGTCCGAGCCATCCGGTGAAGTTCTGGACCAGCGGCGATCCGCAATCCCTCAGAAAAATCCTACCGTTGCTGGGCCAAACTGCGTCGAATGTGCAAAACTTCGACTTGTAAAAAAAATGTGAAATAACTAAAAAAACGCTGAACTTCTGACCAAGCGCGGATTTCTATAGCGACAGCAGCAACTAAAAACCAAACGATCGTTCCGGAAAAGGAAGTTTCAAAGTGAAGCGACTATTCTGCTTGGCCGCGATTGCGGCCGCACTGATGGGGCAAAGCATTTCTGCACAAGCCGCTGGCGTTGAATTCGCCGTCGGCGGTACCAGCGATTCGACAATGACGTATCGCTTAGGCATGAATTTCGACTGGGACAAGAGCTGGCTGCAGAGCGACGTCGGTCGCCTGACTGGCTACTGGAGCGGTGCCTACACGTACTGGGAAGGTGACAAGACTTCCAGCAACAACAGCCTGTCGTTCTCGCCTGTATTCGTTTACGAGTTTGCCGGTCAGTCGGTCAAACCGTACGTTGAAGCGGGTATCGGCGCGGCGTTCTTCTCCAACACCGAATATGAGAGCAACAAGCTGGGCGGGTCCTTCCAGTTCGAAGACCGCATCGGTGTCGGCCTGCGCTTCAACGGCGGCCACGAAGTCGGCATCCGCGCCACGCACTACTCCAACGCCGGCCTGTCCAGCGACAACGATGGTGTAGAAAGCTACGCGCTGCATTACACAATGCCGCTGTAACACGCCGCTACGCGGAACCGACGTGGGAGCGAGCCTGCTTGCGAAAGCTGAGTGTCAGTCAATTCAAATGGTGGCTGACACACCGCCTTCGCAAGCAGGCTCGCTCCCACAGTTGTTTCTGCGTTGTCAAAGAAATCAGCGGTAGGCTGTCGCAATACCCCGGCGCTCTTCGATGCACTCCGGCGCGCCCATTTCAAACTCGCGGCAAATCAGCGGGCGTCGTTCATAGATCGTGCACATCATGCTGTCGCGATCCAGCGCCGCGCACCAGCCGTCGTCCAGACGCAGCATCACTTCACCGCCCCATTCATCGGTATCGATAAAGCGATCAGGCACGCCGGTGTCGGTGATCAGCATCACTTCGAGCTGGCAGCAGCACGCCGCACAGGTCGAGCAGGTGACCGCCGGTTCGGCAATTTGGGTGTGGGGGATGGTTTTCATCGTGGCAGTGTAAGGCAGTGATCGCCGTGGGTGTGAAAGCGCTGACGGACGCTCACGGCGCCAGACGCCGCGCCATCAAATGCAGCAGTGGGAACAAGCCTGCCCAGAGCAGCCCGATAACGATCAGCGTCGCCGCCTCGCCATAGGGAAATTGCACGCCCGCCAGGCGTCCGCCAGCGTAGTACGACAGTGCGCCGCCCACCGCGCCAAGTGCGCTGGCCAGCCACCATGGCCGCGCGCTCCAGGCCAGGCAGTGGCGCAACGTGGTGGCGAGCAGCGCCCAGAGCAGCATCAGCCACAGCGGAATCAGCGGTGAGGCGTCTGCAAAGCGGAACACGTCGAGGTAACGTAGGACACTGTCCACCGCCGTGCCGACAATCACTATGCACAGAATCAAACGACCTTCCGCCGCCCAACTGCTGATCCAGCGCAGATGAATCACCAGCGCCGCCACCGCCAGCAACAGCCACAAACTGTTGCCGCCGAGCACGCAGGCCAGCCAGCCGAGCTGAAACAGCACGGCATTGGCGATTCGCTCACGCATCGAAGCGCCCGAGCAACGGCGCGGTCATCGCCGCCGGTTTGGCCAGCAGCAATTGCGCGGTGCCGATGGTGCGTTCGAGGAATCCGCCCTCGCAGTAGCACAGATAGAACTCCCACAAACGCAGGAAATAATCGTCGTAGCCCAGTTCGCTCAGGCGACCGTGGGCGAGGCGAAAGTTCTCGTGCCACAGGCGCAGTGTCTTGGCGTAATGCAGGCCGAAATCCTCCATGTGCAGCAGGTTCATGTCGGTTTCGCGGCTGACCACATCGAGCATCTTGTGCACCGAGGGCAGTGCGCCGCCGGGGAAGATGTAGCGCTGGATAAAGTCGACGCTGCGCTTGGCCTGTTCGTAGCGTTGCTCGCGAATGGTGATCGCCTGGAGCAGCATCAGGCCGTTGCTCTTGAGCAAGTGCGCGCATTGCTTGAAGTAGGTCGGCAGGAACCGATGGCCGACCGCTTCGATCATCTCGATCGACACCAGTTTGTCGTACTCGCCGCTGAGGTCGCGGTAGTCCTTGAGCAGCAGGGTGACGCGATCCTGCAAGCCGAGTTGTTCGATGCGCTTGGCAGTGAACGCGAACTGCTCTTTCGACAGCGTCGTAGTGGTCACGCGGCAACCGTAATGCTGCGCTGCGTACAGGGCCATGCTGCCCCAACCGGTGCCGATTTCCAGCAGGTGGTCGCTGGGCTTGAGCGCGAGTTTCTGGCAGATGCGTTCAAGTTTGTTCAATTGCGCCTGTTCCAGGGTGTCGCTCGGCGAAAGGAACTGGGCGGCGGAATACATCATGGTCGGGTCGAGAAACTGTTCGAACAGTTCATTGCCGAGGTCGTAGTGCGCGGCGATGTTTTTCTGCGAACCCTTGCGCGTGTTGCGATTGAGCCAGTGCAGCCCTTGTACGAAGGGCCGGCCCAGACGCGCCAAGCCACCTTCCATGGCATCGAGTACATCGAGATTGCTGACGAACACGCGCACCACAGCAGTCAGGTCCGGCGAACTCCAATAGCCGTGGATGAATGCTTCGCCGGCGCCGATCGAGCCGCTGCTGGCGACCATGCCCCACAGGGCCGGGTCGAGTACATGGACTTCGCCGAGCAGAGCACTGCCCGGGGTGCCGAAAAGCATTTGTTCGCCATCCTCGACGACCATCAATTGTCCGTGTTTGAGCTGGGCCAATTGGCGCAACACGCCACGGCGCAGCAGCGAGCCGGTCAAACCGTTGGTGCTGAAGCGACCGAGCGGCAGGCTAGAGGATTTCATGGTGCGGCTCCTTCGGAGGCACAGTGGCGGTTTTAAAGCTGCCGTCGGCAGCCTGGTGAGGGAAGATCGGCGCGCGCTTGAGCAGCAGTCGCAGTGCTTGCCAATAAATCGCCAGAGCGGTTTTTGCGGTCATCCACGGAAAGCGCCGCAGGTAGCGATGCAGGCTGCGACGATCGAGCGGTTCACGGCGCAGATTGAGCGTGGCGTCGAACAGTTTCTCGTTGCCCTGCCAATCGGCCATGTGCACGCCAAGGCTTTGCGCAGCGGGGCTGAAGCTCATGCGGTATTCGAGGTCGCGGGGCAGAAACGGCGAGACGTGAAACGCCTTGGCCACAGCGAAATGCTGATGGAAATCCACCAGGCTGGTCGGCGTCTGCGCCGGCAGCACATAGTGATAACGCTCGCGCCACGGCGTGTTGGTCACTTCACAAACGATCGCCGCCAGTTGCCCGTCGGCTTCATGGCAGTAGAAGAAACTCACCGGATTGAACGACAGCCCCCAACTGCGCGGCTGGGTCAGCAGGCACACCGCGCCTTGTGGCTCATGACCGATGGCTGCGCCGACCTGCTGACGCACGGCGTCGATCAGGCGCATGCCCTTGCCGGTGAAGGCTTTCAGGTAATCGGTTTCGCGAAACGAGAGCGGCGCAAAGCGGCTGCGCCCGGCCAGTGGCGACAGCGCCAGCACGGCGTCCTGTTCGCTCAGGTCGAGATAGAGCAAACCGATGCGATAGCGGAATTCGTGGCGGCGCGGCGAAAAACGTCGGTGGCCGATGACGCCGTTGTACAGAGCGCTGTTCACAGGGTTTCACCGAACGCGGCGGCTACGCGCAGCCCGCTGACCACGCCATCTTCATGAAAGCCGTTGGCCCAGTAGGCGCCGCAATAATGCGTGTGCTGCTCGCCATCGAGTTCGCCCCAACGGTTTTGCGCGGCCGCTGCGGCGAGGGTGTATTGCGGGTGGGCGTAGGTATAGCG
This sequence comes from Pseudomonas sp. RG1, assembly GCF_025910115.1. Lineage (NCBI taxonomy): Bacteria > Pseudomonadati > Pseudomonadota > Gammaproteobacteria > Pseudomonadales > Pseudomonadaceae > Pseudomonas > Pseudomonas sp. RG1. Next base: position 289,366 of record NZ_JAPCIK010000046.1, on the reverse strand, counting down.
GGCCAGCACTTTATCCGGGCTGATGCCGGCAGTCTGGTTGAGGCTGACGCAGAACGTGGTGTCGCTCTCGATGCCCTGCAGGATGTTCATGTTGTAGGTGACCGCCGCGCGGGTATGGCCGGCGCCGCCGAGGCGATAGTTCCAGCTGGCCCAGGCCAGTTTGCGCGTTGGCAGCAGGCGCGTGTCGGTGTGGAGCACGACGTCGTTGTCGGCGTAGAGCAGGGCACCGAGAATCGAACGCTCGGCGTCGCTCGGGTTGGCCAGCAGGTTCAGCGCCTGATCGCTGTGACAGGCGAACACCACTTTGTCGAAATGTTCGAGGCCGGCCGGGCTGTGGATAACTACGCCGTGCTGGTTGCGCTCGACGCGCTTGACCGGGCAGTTCAGACGAATCCTGTCGCTGAATGAAGCAGTCAGCGGCGCCACATAGGCACTGGAACCGCCTTCAATGACCTGCCACTGCGGACGATCGCTGACTGAGAGCAGGCCATGATTCTTGAAGAAACGCAGGAAGAATTGCAGCGGGAAATTGAGCATTTCCGCCATCGGCATCGACCAGATCGCCGCGCCCATCGGCACGATGTAATGCAGTATGAAACGCTCGCTGTAGCCGCCAGCCTTGAGGTAATCGTCGAGGGTGGTGTCGGCGGCGATGCGCAGTTCGATCAGGTCGCGCTGCGCTTCTTTGTTGAAGCGCAGAATGTCGCGCAGCATGCCCCAGAACCCCGGCGACAACAGATTGCTGCGCTGGGCGAACAGGCTGTTGAGGTTGTTGCCGTTGTACTCCACGCCAGTGTCCGGGTCGGTTACCGAAAAGCTCATTTCGGTCGGCTTGAACGCCACGCCGAGCTGGTTGAGCAAGCGAATGAAGTTCGGGTAGGTCCAGTCGTTGAACACGATGAAACCGGTATCGATGGCGAACGATTGCCCGGCCACGCTGACCGGTACGGTGTGGGTATGGCCGCCGACCCAGTCACTCGCTTCGAACACAGTGATGTCGTGGCGGCGGTTCAGCAGGTAGGCGCAGGTGAGCCCGGCGATACCGCTGCCAATTACGGCGATTTTCATATCGGGTCCCGCTGCGGAGGGTTCTTGCGCACCATGCGTTTGCCGATCGCCAGTTGCGCGCGAGCGGGCAGTTTCGACAGCGGCCACAGCGCGGCCATGAACAGCCCCGGGAAGGCAATTTCCAGCGGACGGTCCTTGAGTTTGGCGAAGATGTGCCGCGCCGCTTTATCCGCAGGCCAGCTCAGCGGCATCGGGAAATCGTTCCTTTCGGTCAGCGGCGTTTCGACAAAACCCGGGCTGATGATGGTGACTTCAATGCCTTCATCCGCCAGATCGATGCGCAGCGATTCGAACAGGTAACGCAGCCCGGCCTTCGACGCGCCATAGGCCTCGGCCCGTGGCAGTGGCAGGTAAGTCACCGAGCTGGCCATGCCGACCAGATGCGGCGCGGTGCCTTTGCGCAACAGCGGCAGGGCGGCTTCGATGCAATAGCTGCTGGCGAGCAGATTGGTGCGCACCACGTGCTCGATGATCGACGAATCGAACTGGCGCGCGTCGACATATTCACAGGTGCCGGCGTTGAGAATCACGCTGTCCAGCGACCCCCAGGCCTCGGCGATCTGCTCACCGATTTCGCGCACGGTCTGACTGTTGGTCAGATCGCCGGGCACCACCAGCACCTGGCCCGGATAACGCTGGGACAAAACCTTGAGCGGCGCGGCCGAGCGCGAGCTGACCGCCAGGTGCGCGCCGCTTTTCAGAATGTCCTCACACAATGCTGCGCCGATGCCACTGCTGGCGCCGGTCAACCAATACCGCCGTGGAGGTGTACGACTCATCCCATTCTCCTTTTCAGCCAGGCAATCGCCCGGCCCAATATTGGCAAGTGTTCATACAGCAGCGCCCCGGCATCGAAATAATCCCGATGGCGATAAACCTTGTCGCGCCAGAGCAGGTGCGAACAGCCACCGACCCTGATTTCCCGGCCCTTGGCCAGGCGCGGATGGCGATAACTCATGACCCAGCGCAGGTAACCCTCACCTTCGCGGATCTGGTCGAAACCATGAAAATCGAAGCGCAGATCGCTGACGTTGGCGTACAGCTCACTGAAGTAATCCTGCAGTTGTGCCAGGCCCTGAACTTCGTGCAGCGGATCGGTGAAATGAATGTCGTCGCTGTACAGCTCACCGAGGCGATACAGGTTGTCTTTGTTCAACCCGGAAAACTCGCGGGCGAAGCTGCGCAGGAATTCACTCATCGCTGCCGCCCACAGGCTGGCGCGACGGCAGGTTCTTGAACGCCGTCAGCGCACGCTCGCGTGAAGTGCTGAGGTTAACGATCGGCGCCGGATAATCGGCCACGCCGAACAGCCCTCCGGCTGCCGCCGGATTGTGCACTTCCTTCTTGTTGAGCCCGGCCAGTTCCGGCAACCAGTGCTTGATGAACACGCCTTCGGCATCGAATTTTTCCGACTGGCTCAGCGGGTTGAAGATACGGAAGTACGGCGCCGAGTCGGTGCCGGTCGACGAGCTCCACTGCCAGCCACCGTTGTTGGCCGCCAGGTCGCCGTCGATCAGGTGGCGCATGAAAAAGCGTTCGCCCTCGCGCCAGTCGATCAGCAGGTTTTTGGTCAGGAACATCGCCACGACCATGCGCAGGCGATTGTGCATCCAGCCGGTTTCCAGCAATTGGCGCATCGCCGCGTCGATGATCGGCAGTCCGGTGCGTGCCTCCTGCCAGGCCTTGAGCTCTTCCGGCGCATCGCGCCAGGCCAGCGCCTCGGTTTCCGGGCGGAAGGCGCGATGCCGGGAGACGCGTGGATAGCCGACCAGAATGTGTTTATAGAACTCGCGCCACAGCAGCTCGTTGATCCAGGTCACCGCGCCGACCTTGCCGCTTTCGAACTCGCCCTGATTGCTTTGCAGTGCAGCGTGCAGGCACTGGCGTGGCGAGATCACCCCGGCGGCGAGGTACGCCGACAATTGGCTGGTGCCGGGTTTGGCCGGGAAGTCGCGTTCGCTGCGGTAATAATCGATCTGCGCGTCGGTGAAGGTGTCGAGGCGGCGCCGCGCCTCTTGCTCGCCGGCCGGCCACAAGGCGCGCAGGGATTCGCTCGGCGTGGCGAAGCCTTTGACCGCCTCGGGAATTGCATCGCTGGCGATATCCAGCGCGGCCTGCTTGCCGGGTGCCTTGACCAGTGCCGGCATCGAGCGATGCAGGCGTTCGTAGCAGACTTTGCGAAACTGACTGAACACCTGGAAGTAGGTGCCGGTCTTGGTCAGCACTGTGCCGGGTTTGAACAGCAACTGATCCAAGTAACTGTGGAATTCGATGCCTTCGGCTCGCAACGTTTCGGCCACGGCTTCATCACGACGGCTTTCGTGAACGCCGTATTCCTCGTTGACGTGCACCGCCTCGATCTTCAAATGCCGGCACAGCTTGAGCAGTTCTGCTGGCGCCTGATCCCAGTGCGGCGCGCTGCGAATCAACAGCGGAATGTTCAGCGCGCCGAGGCTCTGGCTCAGTTCGCGCAAATTGCGTAGCCAGAAATCCACTTTGCACGGCGCATCGTCGTGCTCCAGCCATTGCTGCGGACTCAACAGATACACTGCCACAGTCGGGCCGCGCGCTGCGGCGGCCGCGAGGGCGGTGTTGTCATGTTGGCGCAAGTCGCTGCGCAGCCAGATCAGTTGCATGTGATTAAACCCATCATCAAATCAATCCGCGCTCGAGCAGCGCCTGGTGTGCGGCAAGCGGATCTTCAGCCAGGAACAGATCGGCAGTCTGGGCGGTGCGTGCGGACAACTCGGTGTGGTGAATGTGCACCGTGGGGCCAGCAATCAAGGTCGGGCAATTGACGTTCGCCAACAGCTTGGGCAGCTGCGCCAGTTGCATGGCTTTGCTCGAATACAGCAGCACGCCACGGGCTTGCAGATGCTCGACGGTCAGCGCCAGTTCACCGGCCGGCAGTGGCCAGTCGAACACTTGCACCGGGCAATCGGCACTGCTGATCAGCCATGCGCACAGCCACAGATGTGGCTCCAGCGGCAGGTCGGAATGATTGATCAACAGCAGCGGCGCCGAATGCAGCTGGCGGTTGTTATGGTAGATGCGTGCGCCGAATTTGCTGCGCAACCAGGAAAAGAAAAACGTCCGTTCCATCTGTGCGCCGAACTGGCCCTGCCAGCGCTGTTCGAGCTCGGCCAGCAGCGGCATCAGCAATTGCTCGCACAACGTCCGTGGCGGATACAAGGCGATGGCCTGGTTGACGCTGTCATCCAGCGCGCGCTCATTGAGCGAGGTGACCGCTGACAACAACGTCTGATGCAGACGCTGCCAATCGTTTTCCACGGTTTCCGTGAAGGCCTGCGGCGCATCGAGCAGTGGCTTGACCTGGCTGACCGCAACGCCACGGTTGAGCCAAGTGAGGATGGCCATGATTCGCTGCACATGTTCAGCGCTATACAGTCGATGGCCCTTGGGCGTGCGCTGGGGCACCACCAGGCCGTAGCGACGTTCCCACGCGCGCAGGGTGATGGCGTTGACGCCGGTCTGCCGCGCGACTTCGCGAATCGGCAACCAGCCCTCGTCGAGGGCTTTCTTGAAGTCGGCGCCGAGGTCTTCCCGGGCGCTGCTGTCGGTTTTATCGTTCATTAGATCGCGTTTCGCAGACTGAGGTTTTCCGGATGCGGCTGCAGGTAAACCTGCTGCGCGATGTACGGGTCCGGATGGAGTCGAAAATGGTGTTTGAGCAGCGTCAACGGCACCACCAGCGGCACGATGCCCTGGCGGTACTGGCCGATGATCTGCTGCATTTCCTGTTTGTCTTCGGCGCTCAGCGATTGTTTCAAATAACCGCTGAGGTGCAGCAGCACGTTGCAATGGGTGCCGCGCGTGGCGCATTTCTTCAGCGCGGCCATCAGCTCGCTGAAGTAGCGCGGGCCGAGCTCGGCGGGATCGCTGTCAGCCATGTTGCCGAGCATCTTGCCGAGGTTTTTGTATTGCAGCGGGTTGTGCGCCATCAGCAGGTACTTGTAGCGCGAATGGAATTCTGTGAGGGCGCGGCGGCTCAGGCCCTCGGCGAGCACTTGCTGCCAGGCGCTGTAGGCCAGGACGCGGGTGATGAAGTTTTCCCGCAGCACCGGATCGTTGAGGCGCCCGGCTTCTTCCACCGGCAGATCCGGATGCTGTGCACAGAATGCCTGCGCATAGATGCCGCGTCCGCCACCGTTCACTGGCGCGCCATTGTCGTGATAGACCTTGACCCGTTCCAGCCCGCAGGAGGGCGACTGCTGCATGAAGATGTAGCCGGACAGGTCCTGCAACTCGGCGGCCATTTTCTCGCCGTATTCGGCCAGCGGCCTGGTGACGTTGATGGTCCGGTCGACGGTGCCGACGGCCTCGGGTTGTTCAGGGTCGCCGACCAGCCGAATCGGCTCACGGGGAATGCCCATGCCGATGGCGACTTCCGGGCACAGCGGGACGAAATCGAAATATTCGGTGAGGGTACGGCTGCATAGCCGCGATTCCTTGTGCCCACCGTTGTAGCGCACTTCTTCGCCCAACAGACAGGCGCTGATGGCGATCTTCGGCTTGGACAGGGAAGCAGTAGACATGAGCACCTCGAATCTATACCTGTACAGAGAGTTATCTCTGTACAACTTTTCCTCAGCATAGATCGATGGATGTACAAGTCAAATGATTTGTATAAGATTTTTGTGCGGCGTTGATCTGTGGGAGCGAGCCTGCTCGCGAAAGCGGTGGGTCAGTAAAGGAATTTGTATCTGATACAGCGCTTTCGCGAGCAGGCTCGCCACCACAAGGGAAATCTATTTCCAGCCGAGTAACCAGAGTTTGCTGTCTTTCAGCACCTGCCAATCCAGCCGCTCGCTACGCTGGGTCAGCACCGCCTGCAATTCAACTTCCAGCACCGTACCTTCCTCGTCGCGGATCAGTTCGGTGACCAGAAAATGTTTTTCGCGATTTTGCGGATGGGCTGCTGTCCACTTCGACAGCAGCAATTTGCGCGGATTGATGCGATTCATTGCAGGTGTTCGTGCAAGCGACGTGCAGCCTCCTGACCACTGAGCCAAGCGCCTTCAACGCGGCCCGACAGGCACCAGTCGCCACAGGCGTACAGGCCCAGATCGACATCAGCCAGTGTGGTCCATTCATGGCCGGTAGCGGGGCGGGCGTAGAGCCAGCGGTGGGCGAGGCTGAAGGTCGGCGCAGGCATGGCGCTGTGCAGCAGTTCGGCGAAAGCACCGTGCAGATGCTCGATTACTGCTTCCTTGGAGAGGTCGATGTGTTGCCGGCTCCAGGCGCTGGTTGCATGCAGCACCCACGTGTCGAGAGTGCTGTCGCGCCCGGGTTTGCTACGGTTGCGCGCCAGCCAGTCGAGCGGGCTGTCCTGTACGAAGCAGCCTTCGATTGGCGTATCCAGCGGGGTTTCGAAGGCGAGAGCGACGGCCCAGGTCGGCTCCATTTTCACCCCGGCAGCGACGCCGGCAAGTTTCGGCGCGGCGGCCAGCAGCGCGGTGGCTTGCGGTGCCGGTGTGGCGATCACCACATGGCTGAAGGGGCCGTGGGTGCAGCCGTCGGCGTCCTGCAGATGCCAGTGCTCTTCGCCGCGATAGACCTCGGTGATGCGGCAGGCAAACTGCACGTCCAGGCCATCGAGCAGGCCGCGGGTGATGGCGCTCATGCGCGGCGTGCCGACCCAGCGGGTCTGCTCGTCCGGCGACATGTTCAGTTGGCCGCCCTGGAAGGTGTACAGCTGCGGCGCCCACTCGGCGGCCCAGCCCTGGCTCTGCCAGCGCTGCACTTCGGTGACGAAGCGCCGGTCACGCGCGGTGAAGTATTGAGCGCCCAGGTCCAGCGAGCCGGCGTCGCTGCGCTTGCTCGACATGCGCCCGCCGCTGCCGCGGCTTTTATCGAACAGTTGAACGGTATGCCCGGTCTCTGTCAGAGCCTGAGCGGCGGAGAGCCCGGCGATGCCGGTGCCGATGATTGCGATAGGTACAGTCATAGGGGCCTCGTTTACCTTTCTGTACAGACTACGCCGTCGATCAAACCTGTACAATTCTGTTTTTTGGTATAACTTCTAGCGTTCTCGTTCTGACAGCTTGGCCTATTGTTAAACCATAGAGCCTGCCCGATCGAAAAGATCCCTGCCTATAAAAATAGACTAGTGATCCGGGTTAAACGCCACGCGAGGAAGATGTCATGCACATATTGCTGACCGGCGGTACTGGTTTGATCGGACGTCAGCTCTGCCGGCACTGGCTGGAGCAGGGCCATCGGCTGACGGTGTGGAGTCGCCGCGCGGAAAAAGTCGCGCAGATCTGCGGCGCGCAAGTGCGCGGAATTTCGCGTCTGGAGGACCTCGGCGAAGAGCCGCTGGATGCGATCGTCAATCTCGCCGGCGCGCCGATTGCCGACCGCCCCTGGACCCATCGACGCAAGGCGTTGCTGTGGAGCAGCCGCATCACCCTGACGGAAACGCTGCTGGCGTGGCTGGAAACTCGCGCGCAGAAACCGTCGCTGCTGATTTCCGGCTCGGCGATCGGCTGGTACGGCGACGGTGGTGAGCGTGAGCTGACAGAGCAATCGCCGCCCGGCATCGACGACTTCGCCAGTCAGTTGTGTATCGCCTGGGAAGAGACCGCGCTGCGTGCCGAGAACCTCGGCATCCGCGTGGTGCTGGTGCGAACCGGTCTGGTGCTGTCGGCTGAGGGCGGCTTTTTGTCGCGGCTGTTGCTGCCGTTCAAGCTCGGGCTGGGTGGGCCTTTGGGCAATGGTCGGCAGTGGATGCCGTGGATTCACATCGACGATCAAATCGCCCTGATTGATTTTCTTCTGCACCGGAATCAGGCCAGCGGTCCTTATAATGCCTGCGCGCCGAAACCTGTGCGCAACCGCGAATTTGCCAAGACCCTGGGCAGTGTGTTGCACCGCCCGGCGTTCATGCCGATGCCGACCCTGGCGCTGAAAGTCATGCTCGGCGAGCTGTCACTGTTATTGCTCGGCGGCCAGCGTGCGACGCCGGCACGCTTGCTCGAAGCGGGGTTCAGCTTCCGCTTTACGGATTTACGCGCGGCTCTGGATGATCTCTCCAGCCGCCTCTGAAATAGGACGTTGCATGACCGATCACGCTTTGCTTCTGGTCAATCTGGGCTCTCCGGCCTCCACCTCGGTGGCCGATGTGCGCAGCTACCTCAATCAATTTCTGATGGACCCCTACGTGATCGACCTGCCATGGCCGCTGCGGCGGTTGCTGGTGTCGCTGATCCTGATCAAGCGTCCCGAGCAATCGGCACATGCCTATGCCTCTATCTGGTGGGAAGAGGGCTCGCCGCTGGTAGTGCTCAGCCGCCGCTTGCAGGAGCAGATGACCCGGACTTGGAAACACGGCCCGGTGGATCTGGCGATGCGTTATGGCGAGCCGTCGATCGAAACCTGTCTGCTGCGTCTGGTCAAAGCGGGACATAAGAAGATCACGCTGGCGCCGTTGTATCCGCAATTCGCCGACAGCACCACGACCACCGTGATCGAAGAAGCCCGACGCGTGCTACGCGAGAAGAAGCTCGATGTGCAGTTGTCGATCCTGCAACCGTTCTACGATCAGCCGGAATACATCGAAGCACTGGCCGCCAGTGCGCGTCCGCATCTGCAGCAGGATTACGATCATCTGCTGCTGAGCTTTCACGGCTTGCCGGAGCGGCATCTGAGCAAGCTCGATCCGACGGGCAACCACTGCCTCAAAGGCGCCGATTGCTGCCAGACCGCCTCGCCGGCGGTATTGGCGACCTGTTATCGCGCGCAGTGTTTCCGTACCGCCGCCGCCTTCGCCAAAAGCATGGGCCTGCCGGACGGCAAATGGTCGGTGTCGTTTCAGTCGCGCCTGGGCCGGGCGAAATGGATCGAGCCGTATACCGAAGCGCGGCTGGATGAACTGGCCAAAAGCGGGGTGAAAAAGATTCTGGTGATGTGCCCGGCGTTCGTCGCCGATTGCATCGAGACGCTGGAAGAGATCGGCGATCGCGGCAAGGAACAGTTCCGCGAAGCGGGGGGCGAGGAGTTGCTGCTGGTGCCGTGCCTGAACGACGACCCGCAATGGGCCAAGGCGTTGGCCACGCTCTGCGAAAGAGCGCCGCTGGCCCTCTGAGCAAGCCCGCTCACACAGTGATCGTTCCCACGCTCTGCGTGGGAATGCAGCCCGTGACGCTCCGCGTCACTGGACGCGGAGCGTCCCTTGAGGCATCCCCACGCGGAGCGTGGGAACGATCATTGCGGGGGGTTAAATCAGCGGCTCATCCGCCTTCTTCTGCTTCCAGCCATCATTGCCCGGCAGGATCAGGTTCAGCGCAATCGCCACCACCGCGCACAGCGCGATGCCTTTGAGGCCGAAGTCATCAGGACCGGTGCCGGTGCCGACCAGCACGCCGCCGATACCGAACACCAGCGTCACCGAAACAATCACCAGGTTGCGCGCTTCGCCCAAGTCGATCTTGTGGCGGATCAGGGTGTTCATGCCCACCGCTGCGATCGAACCGAACAGCAAGCACAGAATCCCGCCCATCACCGGCACCGGAATGCTCTGCAGCAGCGCGCCGAATTTGCCGATGAACGCTAGGGTGATGGCGAAGATCGCCGCCCAGGTCATGATTTTCGGGTTGTAGTTCTTGGTCAGCATCACCGCGCCAGTCACTTCGGCGTAAGTGGTGTTGGGCGGGCCACCGAACAGGCCGGCGGCGGTGGTGGCGATGCCGTCACCGAGCAGGGTGCGATGCAGGCCCGGCTTCTTCAGGTAATCGCGACCGGTCACGCTACCCACGGCAATCACGCCGCCGATGTGTTCGATCGCCGGGGCCAGCGCCACCGGAACGATGAACAGAATCGCCTGCCAGTTGAACTCGGGCGCGGTGAAGTGCGGCAGAGCGAACCATGGCGCTGCAGCAATTTTCGCTGTGTCGACCACGCCGAAATAGAACGACATGGCAAAACCCACCAGCACCCCGGAAATGATCGGCACCAGACGGAAGATGCCTTTGCCGAAGACCGCCACGATCAGCGTGGTCAGCAGCGCCGGCATGGAAATCATCATCGCCGTCTGATAGTGGATCAGTTCAGTGCCGTCACCGGCCTTGCCCATCGCCATGTTCGCGGCAATCGGCGCCATGGCCAGGCCGATGGAGATGATCACCGGACCAATCACCACCGGTGGCAGCAGACGGTCAATGAAGCCGGTGCCTTTGATCTTCACGGCGAGGCCGAGGAAGGTGTAGACGAAACCGGCCGCCATCACCCCGCCCATGGTCGCGGCGAGGCCGAACTGGCCCTTGGCGAGAATGATCGGCGTGATGAAAGCGAAGCTCGACGCCAGGAACACCGGCACCTGACGCCCGGTGACGATCTGGAACAGGATCGTCCCCAGACCTGCGGTGAACAGTGCCACGTTCGGGTCCAGGCCGGTGATCAGCGGCATCAGCACCAAGGCGCCGAAGGCCACGAACAGCATCTGCGCACCGGACAGCACCGTGCGCCAGAGCGGATCGTTGAACTCTTGCTGCATGGTTACGCGTCCTTCTGCTTGGTGCCGAAGATCTTGTCACCAGCATCGCCAAGCCCAGGAATGATGTAGCCGTGCTCGTTCAAACGTTCATCGATGGACGCGGTGTAGATGGTCACGTCCGGGTGCGCCTTTTCTACGGCAGCAATGCCTTCCGGCGCGGCGACCAGGACCATGGCGCGGATGTCGCGGCAACCGGCCTTTTTCAGCAGGTCGATGGTGGCGACCATGGAGCTGCCGGTGGCGAGCATCGGGTCGATGATCATCGCCAGACGCTCGTCGATTTCCGGTACCAGTTTTTCCAGATAGGTGTGCGCTTGCAGGGTTTCTTCGTTGCGGGCAACGCCCACGGCGGAGACCTTGGCGCCCGGGATCAGGCTGAGCACGCCTTCGAGCATGCCGATGCCGGCACGCAGGATCGGCACGACGGTGATCTTCTTGCCGGCGATCTTCTCCACCGACACGGTGCCGCACCAGCCGGCAATGTCGTAGGATTCGAGCGGCAGATCTTTTGTAGCTTCATAGGTCAACAGGGCGCCGACTTCCTGAGCGAGCTCGCGGAAATTCTTGGTGCTGATGTCAGCGCGGCGCATCAGGCCGAGTTTATGACGGATCAGCGGATGGCGGATCTCGAGGATGGGCATGGGAAAGGCTCCGGCGGCGGGCAAAAAAACCGGCCTAGATTAATCTATCCGAGGGTGATGTCCTATAGGACATTCTGTACGTTAGTCCATAAGAGCTTGATTCGACCTCGCGGGATGCGTACCTTTGCCCGCTTTTCCAATTCCGCCAACCCCCTGGAGAGCGCCATGTCCGCTGATCTCGAGCATATCCGTCAAATCATGCGAGAGGCTGACTGCCTGTACACCGAGTCTGAAGTCGAGGCGGCCATCGCCCGCGTCGGTGCACAAATCAACGAGCAACTGGCTGACAGCAACCCGGTGGTGTTCTGCGTGATGAACGGCGGCCTGATCTTCTCCGGCAAACTGCTGACGCATCTGCAATTCCCGCTGGAAGCGTCCTACCTGCACGCGACCCGTTATCGCAACGAAACCAGCGGCGGCGACCTGTTCTGGAAAGCCAAGCCGGAAGTCTCGTTCATCGACCGCGACGTGCTGATCATCGACGACATCCTCGACGAAGGTCATACCCTGGGCGCGATCATCGACTTCTGCAAACACGCCGGCGCACGCAAAGTGCACACCGCCGTGCTGATCGACAAGGACCACGACCGCAAGGCACGTCCTGACCTGAAAGCCGATTTCGTCGGCCTGCCGTGCATCGACCGCTACATCTTCGGTTATGGCATGGACTACAAAGGCTACTGGCGCAACGCCAACGGGATTTACGCCGTTAAAGGCATGTAATCCGCGCCTCAATCTAAATGTGGGAGCGAGCTTGCTCGCGAAAGCGGTGTATCGGTCGACATCTGTTTTGAATGTCAGTCCGCCTTCGCGAGCAGGCTCGCTCCCACAGTTGTTTTTGTGTGTGCTGATCCTTGCGCGACAGCCATGCTAGAGTGCTCGGCCCCGCCCCCGGAGCCTGTCATGCGCCTCTTGATCTGCAGTCTCGCCGCCCTGTTGCTGTCTCTCAGCCTGCCGCTGTCCGCCGCGCCGATGCACAGCCAGTTCCTGCCGCCGGACGATCTGACCCTGCGCGACGCTGAACCCGAGCAGCAGCAACTGCTGCAGGTCAGCGAGTATTCGGTGGTGGTCGGTGCGCAGCGCCAGTCCAATCAGCAGCCGATTCCGGTCACCTCATCCTTGTTGATCCGCCTCAAAGGCAAATCGCTGAACAAGGGCGCGAGCATTTCTCAGGTGCTGGTGAGTTTCGACGGCGAAAGCAAAAGCCTGAAAAAGCCGGCCTACGATGACAAAAGCAAAACCCTGACGCTGTTCTATCCGCTCGCTCAGTACCGCGTGGTGATGGATCTGCTGCGCAACGACACGGTGTATGTGCAGTTCCTCAGTTATGCCAACGGCCATATCTGGGCCGATTTGCACACCGGGGCGATTCGTCCGCGTTGAGCCGGGCGGTCGGGCAGGGGTAAACTGCCCGCCCCGTGTCATGTCTGCGAGCTGGAGTCGGCAATGCGTAAAGATAAGAAACAAGTGATTGGTGACGAGATCGGCGATGAGCAGATCAAGCTGTTCCTCGATTTTGAGCCGGTCGACGCCACTTCGCCGTCGCTGCACAAACTGATCAAGGCCTATCGCGGTTTGCGCATCGATGATTTCGAGCGCTTTCTGGGCTTCTTCGTTGCGGCGGGTTTCGACGTGGATGGTAAGGACGCGCAGGGCAAGACTTTTGTGGAGCTGATCAAGGATCAGCGTAACGCCGCTGAGTACATCGAATTGATCGACAAGGCTCGCAGCTGAGGCCACCTCACTACAAAGGTTTGTAAGCCAGGATTATTGGTTCTTGCCTGGCCATAAAAAAACGCCCCGCACTCAACGAGTACGGGGCGTTTTTTATGCCGCAAGATCAAGCGAAGCTTGGTGTCTCGCTGCTTTCTTCAACCAGTTCCAGGGCGATGTTGTTCTGCGTGTTGATCTTGCGATACAGCGCAGCATCGGTTTCCAGAACCTTTTCACGGGCCGGGAAGATTTCCGCCAGTTTGGTGGCCCACTCGCCGGACGCCTTGGCCGGGAAGCACTTCTCGATCAGCTCGAGCATGATCGAAACGGTCACCGACGCACCTGGCGATGCGCCGAGCAGGGCAGCGAGAGAGCCGTCTTTCGCTGCGACCAGTTCGGTACCGAACTGCAGGATGCCGCCCTTTTTCGGGTCCTTCTTGATGATCTGCACCCGTTGGCCGGCCACTTCCAGGCGCCAGTCTTCGGCTTTCGCCTGCGGGTAGAAACGGCGCAGGGATTCCAGACGCTGTTCCATCGACTGCATCACTTCGCTGACCAGGTACTTGGTCAGGTCCATGTTGTTTTTCGCCACCGCCAGCATCGGCCCGATGTTGCCGGCGCGCACCGACATCGGCAGGTCCATGAAGGAGCCATGCTTGAGGAACTTGGTGGTGAAACCGGCGTATGGCCCGAACAGCAGGGATTTCTTGCCGTCGACGACGCGAGTGTCGAGGTGCGGCACCGACATCGGTGGCGAACCCACGGCCGCCTGGCTGTAGACCTTGGCCTGGTGGTGCTTGACCACTTCCGGGTTGTCGCAACGCAGCCACTGGCCACTGATCGGGAAGCCGCCGAAGCCTTTGCTTTCTTCGATGCCCGAAGCCTGCAGCAACGGCAGGGCCGCGCCACCGGCACCGAGGAAGACAAACTTTGCGTCGACTTCGCGGGTGTTGCCGTTGTTGACGTCCTTGATGCTGACGGTCCAGCCGGCGCCGTTACGCTTGAGGCCGGTCACGCGCTTGCAGTATTTGACCTGGGTGTCCGGAGCACTGCTCAGGTGCTTGAGCAACTGATTGGTCAGGGCGCCGAAGTTGACGTCGGTGCCGTTCATCACGCGGGTGGCGGCGAGGACTTCGTCGGGCGAGCGGCCCGGCATCATCAGCGGCATCCACTCGGCCATCTTGCCCTTGTCTTCGGTGTACTCCATGTCGGCAAACGCGTGGTGCTTGCTCAGAACATTGAAGCGTTCCTTGAGGAACGACACACCGCTCTCGCCCTGAACGAAACTCAGGTGCGGAACCGGGCTGATGAAGGATTTGCACGAGCCGAACGTGCCTTTTTTGGTCAGGTACGACCAGAACTGCTTCGACACCTCGAACTGGGTGTTGATGTGCACGGCTTTCTTGATGTCGACGCTGCCATCGGCAGCCTGCGGGGTGTAGTTCAGCTCGCACAGGCCGGCGTGACCGGTACCGGCGTTGTTCCACGGATTGGAACTCTCGGCGGCGCCGGAATCCATCAGCTCGACGACTTCCAGCTTGATCGCGGGGTCGAGCTCTTTGAGCAGTACGGCCAGGGTGGCACTCATGATGCCGGCCCCTACCAGAACTACGTCGACTGCTTCGTTATGCGCCATTTAACGCGTCTCCCAAATCTGCAGCACCAAATTGTCGGCATGGCTGCCAGGCGTTCCAGGGCAGGTCAGTGGGCCCGGGCTATCCGTGGTCAGGTGGGCCATGTCCGAATCTTCGCAATTTTTCGCAACTTCGACGGATGCGTGCGGCCTGGTTTCAAGCGTTCCATGAACGCATTTTCACGCAGGGCTGGCAATTCGACTTATGGTCGAGTCATCCGTTTTCGTGCAACCAAATCCGTAGCGGACAGGCTTCAGGCTCCGATGTTCGAGGTATACCCGGTCCTGTGTCGTTGGGCTGTTTCAGACGCTAATGGTGCATGTTCAGACGCAAAACTATTCATTTGCTCGCCACACTCTTGTGAAGTTGTGAAAACCCGTTTTTTTCACGCTCTTTTGAAGACGTGAACCTCAAAAAAGGGCTGCCTTGGCCTGGCACCTGCCCGCTAGGGCAAAACAACGCGGTGGCCGAGCGAATGACAGCTCTGCAGATTCGCGAAAAGCGGGTTTTTGCCGGAAGAACAGGCAAGCGCGCCAACTTCACTCGATCTGTGTGGGCGGCTCTCTGTGGGCGATTTTGATGTCGATGCATGCGCACTGACGCTGTTGCGGGGCCCGATCAGGAGACGTCCTTATAATCGGGGGGAGATTGTAGCGAAGAAATGCGCGCAGTTGCTCGTGTTTAATGACTTTTATTAGGCATCCGGTCAGATGCTCAACTGCACCTGACCCCGTGCGCGCATTTGTCGCGGTACGACCCGGGCGCTGGCGGGCAGCGGCTGGTTCAACCAGGTCAGGCGGATTTCTTCAATTTCCACCCAGCCGTCGCCCATCGGTTGCAGGCTGCACTGCTTGAAAGCCTGGCAACGGCCGTTGCGGTCGAGCAGGGCGAAGCTGCGATGCAGCGGGCGTGGGGCGAACAGCGAGATCAGATAACGCATGGCAGAGTTCCTTGAAAGAGGACTGCTTTGAAGCTTGTCGGCAAGCCATGACGCCGCGGTGTATGGACGGTGAAGAATGTGTGACAGGAACCGCTTTCGGCGGGGCGTGTCAGACATTGCAGTATTCACTGTGCGGCGCTGGTTACGCGCAGTGGCCCACCGCTATACTGCCGGCCTGTTTGTGCCTGATTCTGGAGAGAAGAGCATGTTGCAACGCCTGTTGTTCGGTTTGATCACTGTCGCCGGTTTGACCCTCGCCGGCTGCGCCCACAGCCCGCAACAACTGAATCCGGAGCCGAAGCTGACCA
Organism: Pseudomonas sp. RG1; assembly: GCF_025910115.1. NCBI lineage: Bacteria > Pseudomonadati > Pseudomonadota > Gammaproteobacteria > Pseudomonadales > Pseudomonadaceae > Pseudomonas > Pseudomonas sp. RG1. The sequence goes on along the minus strand of NZ_JAPCIK010000046.1, from coordinate 273,548 downwards.
CGCAACTGCCAGCGGTCGGTCGCGGCCAGCCTGTCATCGTGCGTGTGGTCGACGGTCGTCCGTCGCCAACCCTCGGCACCCGTGGCGGTCTGTACCCGGAAACCAGCGCCATCACCGTACAGCGCGAGCAGATCCTGCCGAAGCTGCAGGCCCAGGCCGAAGCCGCCGTGCGGCTGCTCGGCTTCACCCCGACCACTAACGCACCCAACGCGCCGCAGCTGACCGTGACCCTGGCCGAGCTGAAATACCAGTCGCCGAAAGAAGGCATGTACGTGACCGAAGCGACCATCGGCGCGACCTTCCGCTCCGACGTGCAGAACGCCAACCGCCGCTACAGCGGCCGTTACGGTGCGTCGCTGGACCAGCGCTTCGGCATGGCGCCGAATCAGGAGACCAATACCAAACTGGTCAGCGATGTATTGAGTGATGCGCTGACGCGTCTGTTCAAGGACCCGACCGTGGGTCAGGTGCTCGCTGAGTAAGTTTGCAGCGAATGTGAAAAAGCCCGGGGCCAGTGATGGTTCCGGGCTTTTTTGTGGATCTGAGATTTGTGTCGTATGGGAAATCGATTCCCCTCACCCCAGCCCTCTCCCGAGGGAGAGGGAGCCGATCGCGTGTGCTTCAAAACCTGAGTTCGGCGCGGTATCTCAAGTCGGCGTATCTACCGCAAACACCTCGTTCAGTCCCCTCTCCCCAAGGAGAGGGAGCCGATCGCGTGTGCTTCAAAACCTGAGTTCGGCGCGGTATCTCATGTCGGCGTATCTACCGCAAACACCTCGGTCAGTCCCCTCTCACTCTGGGAGAGGGCTAGGGTGAGGGTGCTTTTGACGTTCAGGCAGCCTGAGAATAGAAATCGAGCACGCTCACTCCGGTCAGCAAATCGGTCTCGGGCAAGTCCGCATGCTGATGCCCGCCCAGCGCGCAATACACTAGCCAGTGCCGGTCCTGCACGTTGAAGGCGAGGCTGCCGACCAGGCTTTGCTGGTCGTCGTAAGGGGTGATGAGGTACAGACGATCCTGGTTTTCCGCGTGCAGCATGTCGCATTCCATTCGGGTTTCGAGGCGCGCAGGGTGAAGCATCCACGTGACGATGCCATGACACAGGGCAGCCATCGGTCGATTGTCAGGTTATTTGTCGCAAAGGCTGGGGCAGGGCGGCAGGGTTTGGGTAGAATTCGCGCCGCGGTCGTCGGTCTGGCGTCTGCCACACCGGTTAAGTTCGAGGTCTGTGATGTCGCTGCACTTGATGACGCTGTTTACCGCCCATCCCGCCAAGTTGATCAACCTGCTGGCCTTGCTCCTGGCCTTTCCGGGCAGTTGGCTGCTGCACGCGACCCGCCGCCGTGAGCAACGCGCGCAGGCCAGTCTGGCGGCACAGCGCCAGGCGCAGCCGAATGCCGAGCCGATGCTCGATTGGGCGACGTTGCGCATGAACCGGTTTTTCTATCGTTTTGGTTTTGCTTGCCTGGGGCTTGCTTTGATCGTCTCCTGGATCAGCACCCGCTTCTGAAGCAATAGCAAACCTGTGGTGAGGGGATTTATCCCCGTTGGAGTGCGCAGCGCTCCCAGGTTTTTACCTGAGAAAAACAGGGCCTGCTGCGCAGTCCAGCGGGGATAAATCCCCTCGCCACAGCTGTTGCCTACAGCGGCAATCCAGCCTTGACCCGATACTGATTGCGCACCGGCGTCGCATATTGCAGCACCAGGTACGGCCGATGCTCAGCGGGGCAGGCGTCCAGTCGGCTCTGCCATTCATCCTGCGCCTTGGCCAGTTCGTCAGCCGGGAACACCTCGGCCGCCTTCGGCACATTCAGTTGCGGGTCGGCATCCGCCCACTGCGCGTACGCCAGGTAATGCACCGGGAACAACCGATAGCCGCCGAGAATCTGCTTGTCCATCTCGATCGCCAATTGCTTGGTGTCTTCGAACACCTCGGTGATCGGCGCGGCAAAGTTCACGTGGACCCGGCCCTTGTAGCCGGTGATGCCCTTGGCAATGCTCACGTCATCCTCGCCCGGCGCCTTGGCGTAGGTGCCGGTGGTGGCGCGAATGTACAGCTCGCGGGCCTTGGCCTGGTCGCAGGGGTCGTACTCATAGCTGATCGACACCGGCGTCACGTTGAGCGAGCGGATCACTTCGCCGAACGGCTCGTCCTTGCGGCTCATGTGGAACATCTTGAGGATCGCCGACTCGGTGCGGTCGTCGCCGTCCTTCGCCCGACCTTCCGCCTGAGCAATCCAGATCGACGCGCAATCGTTGCGGATCGAGTGGTTGATGTACGCCGACAGCAATTGATACGCCGCCATTTTCTCGCGACGGCCGGTGATCGAACGGTGGACGATAAAGCTCTTGTTCAAGCGCATCAGGTCACTGACAAACGGCTTTTGCAGCAGGTTGTCGCCAATCGCGATGCGCGGTGTCGGCAGGCCGGCGTGGTACACGGCGTAGTTGACGAAGGCCGGGTCCATGACGATATCGCGGTGGTTAGCGATGAACAGGTAGGCGCTGCCGGACTTGAATTGCTCGACACCGGTATACGTCACGCCGTCGGTGGCGCGCTCGATGGTGTGGTCGACGTAGAACTCGACTTTGTCCTGTAAGGTAGCCACGGAATTCACGTCGGCAAACTCACGACGCAGCCGATGGGCTATAAGAGGTTTGAGCATCCAGCCGAAGGCACCGGCAAAACGCGGGAAGCGGAAGTGGGTGAGGATATCTAGAAACGCCTTGTCGCCGAGCAGCCTTGCCAGTACCGCAGGTACTTCGCTGTCGTCGTAAGGTCGGATGGCATCGAATTCGCCCATCATGCTCTCTTGTTGGAAACGGCTAGGGTAAGTAAAGGGTTTGATCGAAAACCCGCGGGGCACGGTCTGAAAAGTAGTCAGACAAAAATAGCCCTGCAAATAGACCGGCGATTATACGCACAAGTCACTGGGGAGACCGCGATGCTGGAAAATGCACTGTATGAATGTCCGTATTGCGGTGAGGAAGTCGAGACCACTCTGGATTTGTCCGGTGGGGATCAGACGTATATCGAAGACTGCCAGGTGTGCTGTCGTCCGATCACCTTTGTCCTGCAGGTACATGAAGAAGAGTGGCATCTGGAAGTCTTCAGCGAAAACGAGTGAGGGCCGCGTATGCAGCGCATCTACGAACCGGCGAACCTGATGGAGGGCGAAATGCTCAAGGGCATGCTTGCCAGTGAGGGGATCGAGGCGCATCTGATCGGCCGTGATCTGGTGGGCGGTGCGGGTGAATTGCCGATCTTCGGCCTGCTCTGGCTGTCGGTGGATAACGATCAGGCCGAATACGCCCGCGAGCTGATCACCGCGTACAATGCCGCGCTGCCGTTGCCCGGCGACGAACCGGAAAGCTTTCCCGGCACGCTGGTCTGTTAGGCTGGCGCTGGTTTTATTCAGAGTTATGTTGCCCCATGTGTGGACGTTATGCCCTGTTTCGCTGGAACCGCGAGTTCGCGGCCCTGCCAGGTTTTCCCGCCGATCAGCAGGCGCAGTGGAACATTTCCCCGAATGATTCGGTGTTGATGCTACGTGCCGAAGAAGACGGCCAGCGCACCTTGGCCCGTGCGCGCTGGGGGCTGACGCCGCCGTGGCTGACCGATCTGTCGAAGACCCCGGCCCATGCCCGCGCCGAAACCGTCGCTGAACAACCGATGTTTCGTGAGGCCTTGCGCTTGCGTCGCTGCCTGCTGCCGGCCAACGGCTTTTACGAATGGCGCGGCACCCAGCGCAAGCGGCCTTACTGGTTGACGCCGGGGGAGGGCTCGTCGTTGTTTTTCGCGGCGATCTGGGAAGCGTATCCGGTGCAGGAACAGGTCTGGCTGAGTACGGCGGTGATCACTCAGTCGGCGGCGAGTCAGCGCCGGCCGTTGATTCTTGATGAAGCGGGGCAGGCTGCCTGGCTTGATCCCGAAACGCCGCTGCATGTGTTGCAGGGTTTGCTCGCCAGCGAACCGGCGGCGCTGCGCGAGCGAGTGTTGGCGAATCTGGTGAATGATCCGAAGTTGAACGGGCCGGAGTGCCTCACCCCGGCTTGATGAGTGATCTGTGCCGGCATATTCGCGAGCAGGCTCGCTCCCACATGTGAATGCAATCCAACTGTGGGAGCGAGCCTGCTCGCGAAGAGGATCTAAAGATCAGACCTTGAACTGATTGATCAACCGCCGCTGCTGTTCCGCCAGTTTGGTCAACCCGGCGCTCGCCGAGCTCGATTCATCCGCACCGCCGGCCACTTCATTCGCCACCTGACCGATGTTGATCACATTGCGGTTGATGTCGTCGGCCACTGCACTTTGCTCTTCTGCCGCACTGGCGATCTGGGTGTTCATATCGTTGATCACCGACACGGCCTGAGTAATGGTCTCCAGCGCTTCGGCCGCTTTCGCCGCGTGTTGCACGCTTTCGTCGGTGCGGTTCTGGCTGTCTTCCATGACGCGCACCACATCGCGCGTGCCCTGTTGCAACTGCTGGATCATGCTCTGGATTTCTTCGGTGGCCTTCTGGGTTTTCTGCGCCAGATTGCGCACCTCATCCGCGACCACGGCAAAACCGCGACCCTGCTCGCCGGCGCGCGCGGCTTCGATTGCCGCGTTCAGTGCCAGCAGGTTGGTCTGTTCGGCGATGCCGCGAATGGCGGTGAGGATGGCGTTGATGTTTTCGCTGTCCTTGGCCAGCGTCTGCACCACCTCGACAGCCTTGCCGATTTCCACCGCCAGTACGCCAATCGAATTCGACGTGTCGCGGACGATCTGCATGCCCTGGCTGGCGGCCTGGTCGGCATGGCTTGCCGCTTGTGCGGCCTGGGTGGCGTTGCGCGCCACGTCCTGGGCGGTGGCGGTCATTTCCTGCACCGCAGTCGCCACCTGATCGATTTCGGCCATTTGTTTCTGCACGCCGATGTTGGTGCGAATGGCGATGTCGGCGGTGTGTTCCGAAGAATCGCTGACGCTCTGCACCGAGGTCACCACTTGCGTAATCATCGCCTGCAACTTGGCGAGGAAGGTGTTGAAGCCTTTGGCAATCGAGCCCAGTTCATCGCTGCGGTCGCTGCTCAAGCGCCGGGTCAGATCGCCTTCGCCCTGAGCGATGTCATCGAGCATGGCGACCATTTGTTTGAGTGGCCGCGCAATGCCGTGGCCCACCAGCCAGATCACCAGCAGGCCGATGCCGGCGATGATCAGGCCGACCATGGCCATGCCGAAGGTGTCGGATTTGCGCTGGGCATCAAGGTCGGCTTGGAGGTTTTGCAGATCGGCCATGACGGCGTTGAGCGGCAGTTGCAGCATCAGCGTCCAGCGCGCGTCGGTCTGGCCGATGCCGAACGGCAGGTACAGCTCGATACGACCCTTGGCCTGATTCACCGAATAGGTGACCTCGTCGCGCTTGAGGTTGGCGAGATTGCTGGCCTGTTCGGCGTCGAGGATGTCGCTGACTTTTTCACCGAATTTGCTCGAGTCCTTGGTGTAGGCAACGATCCGCCCGTTGCCGCCGACCAGCGCCATTTCACCGGCGCCGCTGTAAAGCTTCTGGTTGGCGGCGAGCAGCATGTCCTGAATGAAGTTCACCGAGAGGTCGGCGCCGACGATGCCCTGGAACGCGCCGTTGACCATGATCGGTTCGATGAACGAGGCGAGCATGACGATCTTGTCACCGACCTTGTACGGTGCCGGGTCGATCACGCAGGGTTTCTTCGTCTCTTTCGAGCACAGGTAGTACTCGCTGGCGCGCACCCCGGTGGACAAGGTTTTCTGATCGTCGACATCGGCCAGTTTGTCCACGCCCAGACTGCCGTCGGTATTGCGGAACCACCACGGCAAAAAGCGCCCGGTGGCCGGGTCGATACCGACCACGGCGCTGCCGATGTAGGCCGCGTCATTGTGGTCCAGTGCGTTTTTTTCCCAGCCGATGTAGGTGCCGAGAATCTTCGGGTTCTTTTCGACGTTTTCCTTGATCAGGCTGATCAGTTGCTCGCGGCTGACGCTCAGGCGCGGCTGGCCATCGGCGGCGGTTGTGCCGAGCAGGGCGTTGACCCGTACCAGACCGCCGGCAATCAGCAGCGGCGCTTCGAGTTCGCGCTGGATCTGGCTGACCTGGGTCTGCGCCAGCGAGGTCAGGCGCTGTTCGATGACTTGCTCGAACTGCGCCTGGGTGCGCTGTTGCACCATTTCTTGAGTGCGAGCGCCCGAGAACAGCGCGTACAGCACCAGCGCCGCGACCACGCTGAGAACGATGGCGCCGGCCAGAGCGGCGACGGAAAACTGGATCGACTTGAACTTCATGGGAGCTCCGCACGCAAGAGGACAATCTGCGAGGGATTTATCGGCGGGGTGTGCAGGGCCATGAGAGACGTTGGTCGGAATCGGCCCGCGATGTCGCTGATGGATCGGTGCACGGCGGATTCAATGCGCTTGAGGAATTTCCACGAGGTCTTGCGGCCATAGGTGAATGTACGCGCAATGCGTCCGTTGTATCTGGCGCCGATACAATTAGCCGCCTAGGATACGCCTCAGGTTTTCAGGGAGCTTTTGAATGAACAAGACATTAGTGGTAAGTGCTTTGAGCGCAGCGCTGTTGCTGGCCGGTTGTCAGTCGGTCAACACCACCAGCGGCGGTGCCGTGGGCGTGGAGCGCAAGCAGTACATGTTCAGCATGCTGTCCTCGCAAGAGGTCGATCAGATGTACGCGCAGTCGTATCAGAAGACTGTCGGCGAGGCGTCGAGCAAAGGTGTGCTGGACAAGACCAGTCCTGAAGCCAAGCGCGTGCAGACCATCGCCAACCGCTTGATCGCCCAGGCGCCGACCTTCCGCCCGGACGCGGCGCAGTGGCAATGGGAAGTCAATCTGATCAAGAGCGATGAGCTCAATGCCAACTGCGGTCCCGGCGGCAAGATCATCTTCTACACCGGGCTGATCGACAGCCTGAAACTCACCGACGATGAAATCGCTGCGGTCATGGGCCATGAAATCGCCCACGCCCTGCGCGAGCACGGTCGTGAAGCGATGTCCAAGGCGTACGGTATGGAGATGGCCAAGCAGGGCGCTGGTGCCCTGTTCGGTCTGGGTCAGGACAGCCTGGCACTGGCCGACACCGTGGCCAACTACGGCATGACCTTGCCCAACAGCCGCGCCAACGAAAACGAAGCCGACCTGATCGGCCTGGAACTGGCCGCCCGCGCCGGTTACAACCCGAACGCGGCGATCACCCTGTGGGACAAGATGAGCAAGGCTTCCGAAGGCGCGCCACCGGAATTCATGAGCACTCACCCGGCATCGAGCAGCCGCATTGCTGCGTTGCAGGCAGCCATTCCGAAAGTGATGCCGTTGTACGAAAAAGCCCCGAAGTCCTGAGATTGACGGGGTCATGATCGTTCCCACGCTCTGCGTGGGAATGCCGCAAGGGACGCTCCGCGTTCCAAGCGGGACGCAGAGCGTCCCCGGCTGCATTCCCACGCGGAGCGTGGGAACGATCCTTCTCTCGGGGTTAAACCCAGCCGCTGCTCTGCATCGCTTTATAAACCGCAACAATCGCCAGAATCATGAACGCCGAAGCCGCGAGGCGGCGGATCAGGGTCAGCGGCAGTTTCTCTGCGGCAAAGTTACCCGCCAGGACCACCGGTACGTTGGCAATCAGCATGCCCACGGTGGTGCCGATAATCACCAGCCACAGTTCCGGATATTGCGCGGCGAGCATCACCGTGGCGATCTGCGTCTTGTCGCCGATTTCCGCGAGGAAGAACGCGATCAGCGTGGTCAGGAACGGCCCGAACTTGCGCGCCGTGCTGGCTTCGTCGTCATCCATTTTGTCCGGGACCAGGGTCCACAGCGCCGTGGCGGCGAAGCTGGCGGCGAGGATCCAGTGCAGGACGGCGTCGGAGAAGAAACTGCCGAACCAGGCGCCTACCGCACCGGCTGCTGCGTGGTTGGCCAGGGTCGCGGCGACAATCCCGGCGATGATCGGCCAGGGTTTGCGAAAGCGAGCGGCGAGAATCAGCGCGAGCAGTTGCGTCTTGTCGCCGATTTCGGCCAAGGCAACGATAGCGGTGGGAACGAGTAGCGAGTCCAGCATCAGGGATTTCCTAAGGGGCGGGTCGACACGGCTATGACACGTACAGCCTTCCCGCCCCGGGTAAGGTGTGCGTGTCATAGGTCTTGTCAAACCCTGCGATCCGTCTGATGCGGACGCTTGGGTCGCATACGCCATGATCTGAGGATCAAGTATGTTGACGTATGCCGGACGAGCTTGGCGCTCGTGGGAGACTACTCCCCTAGGACGGAGCGGATTCTGCCTAGGCAAATCCGATTGGGCAAGAACAAATTTTCAGCCGCGCTTGGCCCGGTAGATCCGGAAACCATTGCCTTCAGCCTTGATCGCACACACGCCCAGGTGCTCCTCGATCAACGGCTGATACTTGAGGAAGCTGTTCGCCACAAGGCGTAGTTCGCCACCGTTTTTCAGATGTTTCGCCGCTTTTCGCAGCAGGTTCTCCGTAGCGAAATAATCGGTGTGCACGCCGACATGGAATGGCGGATTGCTCAGAATCGCGCTCAAACCCATCGGCGCGGCGTCGATGCCGTCGCCGGTCAGCACTTCGGCTTCCAGGCCATTGGCAGCCAGGGTCAGACGGCTGCTGGCGGCGGCGAATGCGTCAACATCCAGCAACGTCACCTGATTGTGCGGATAGCGACGTTTCACCGCAGCCCCGAGCACGCCGGCGCCGCAACCGAAATCGAGCAGATGGCCGCTCGGCAGTTTGTCCAGATGCTCCAGCAGCAGGGCGCTGCCGCGATCCAGGCGCCCATGGCTGAACACGCCCGGCAGGCTGATGACTTTCAACGGCCCTTCGGCCAGCGGCAGTTCGTAGGTCTGCGCCAGGCTTTCCAGCGGTTTCGCTTCAGGCGCATTGGCCACGGTGACTTGCCAGAGCTGGCAGTGGCGAGCGCTGTCGAGTTTGCGTGGCTTGCCGAACGGGTTGAGCTGTTTGGACGCGCCTTCGATGCCGCTGCGTTTTTCCCCGACCAGAAACACCTCACGCCCGGCCAGACGCGACGCCACGGCGTTGAGGATGTAGTCGGTCAGGTCCTTGGACTTGGGCAGGAACACCACAGCGCTGTCGAACTCGCGCTCCGGGACATTCACGCCGAACTGGCTGCGGCCCTCGAAACGCGCGTCCAGTGCGGCTTGGTCGCCAGCGTGCCAGCACCAGCCGAACGCATTCGGCAGACGCCCGAGCAGATCGTCGGCGGGCAGGCCGGCCAACAGCAGCGAACCCTGGAATAACTCGGCCTGACGAAGCAGTACTTCACTGCGCGGATCCATAACTGCTCCTTGAAAAAAAGTGCCGCAGTTTATCAACTGACGACCCGCAGCGCCTCACCGCTGAAGAACGCATGGGCGTTTTCGCTCAGTTGCCCGACGATACGCTGGCGCGCCTCGCGACTGCCCCAAGCGTTATGCGGGGTGACGATCAGGCGCGGGATATCGGCGGCGAGCAGCGGATTGCCCTGGGTCGGTGGCTCGACACTCAACACATCGGTCGCCGCACCGCCGAGGTGGCCGCTGCGCAAAGCGTCGGCCAGCGCTTGCTCGTCGATCAAGCCGCCACGAGCGGTATTGACCACAAATGCGCCGGGCTTCATCGCGGCCAGCTCGCCGGCGCCGATGAAGTTCCGGGTGTGCTCGTTGAGCGGGCAGTGCAGGGTCAGGGCGTCGATCTGCGGCAGCAGTTCTTCCAGCGGCAGGCGATCCGGCCGAGCCGGGCGCCCCGGAATCTGCCCGAGCAACACGCGCATGCCGAACGCTTCGGCCAATCGCGCCACGGCGCCACCGAGCTCGCCATGGCCGAGCAGGCCAAGGGTTTTGCCTTGCAGTTCGACGATCGGGTAGTCGAGCAGACAGAACTGTTTCGCCTGTTGCCAGCGGCCTGCGCCCACAGCCTTTTGATAGTCGGCCAGGCGTGTGGCGAGGTTGAGCAACAGCATGATCGTGTGTTGCGCCACCGACGGCGTGCCGTAAGCCTGGCAATTGCACACGGTGATGCCGTGAGCGCGGGCGGCAGCGAGGTCGACGTTGTTGGTGCCGGTGGCGCTGATCAGGATCAGTTTCAGTTGTGGGTTGGCAGCCATTGCAGCGGCGTCGATCACGACTTTGTTGGTGATCGCCACACTGGCGCCGTGCAGGCGTTCGCTGACCTGTTCCGGCAGAGTCTGGGCGAACAGCTGCAAGTCGCTGAAGCATTCGCGCAACGGACCGAGGTCCAGATCGCCGAGATCCAGCGAAGGGTGATCAAGGAATACCGCGCGGCGCGTGTTCGTCATCAACTGTACCTTTTGTGCTGTGAGCGGAGGGCGTACTCTGCCGAGCCTACCAGATGAAACAATTGGTTACTCGACACCGAGATGCCTTGAACACCTGTGGGAGCGAGCCTGCTCGCGAAAGCGCTGGCCCATTCAACATCTCTGTTGGCTGACCCAGCGCGTTCGCGAGCAGGCTCGCTCCCACAGGGAAAGCATTCGGCAATGAGCCCAGTGTGAACATTCGAATCCTGAGGAGCCCCCATGTACTGGACCGAGTTCTTGACCGTTGCCCTGATCCATCTGCTCGCCGTGGCCAGCCCCGGACCGGACTTTGCCGTGGTCGTGCGCGAGAGCGTGACCCATGGTCGCCGCGCCGGCACCTGGACCGCGCTGGGCGTGGGCTCGGCGATTTTCCTGCATGTCGGCTATTCGTTGCTCGGCATCGGTCTGATCGTGTCGCAGTCGATCGTGCTGTTCAACGCGCTGAAGTGGGCGGCGGCGGCTTACCTGCTGTACATCGGCTTCAAGGCCTTGCGCGCGCAACCGGCGAAAACCGACACTGATGACTTGCACCGGGAAACCGGCGTACGTACCGCGCGGGGCGCGTTTACCTCGGGCTTCGTCACCAACGGTCTGAACCCGAAAGCCACGCTGTTTTTCCTCTCGCTGTTCACCGTGGTGATCAACCCGCACACACCGCTGGCGGTGCAGGCCGGTTACGGCGTTTACCTGGCGGTGGCGACGGCGATCTGGTTCTGTCTGGTGGCGATGCTGTTCAGCCAGCAACGCGTGCGCGCCGGCTTCGCCCGCATGGGCCACTGGTTCGACCGCACTATGGGCGCGGTGCTGATTGCTCTCGGCGTGAAAATCGCGTTCACCGAGATGCATTGAGAACTGGAACACATCAATCCCTGTGGGAGCGAGCCTGCTCGCGAAAGCGCCAGTCCAGTCACCAAAAATGTCGACTGACCCGACGCCTTCGCGAGCAGGCTCGCTCCCACAGGTCGTGTTTTCTTCAACTTTGGCCCGAAATGCTGGCGCAAAGCTAGCATTTGTACAGCTCTGCAAATCATTCCTTTGGCTGATTTGACTGTCATGCAGGCGCACTAGAGTACGAATCTCTCCGCCAACACCGTGCAGTCAGAAAAGGGATTCTTATGTTGCAGACTCGGGTCATTCCGCCGGCCGATGGGGCCTACCAGTATCCATTGCTGATCAAACGGCTGCTGATGTCCGGCGCCCGTTACGAGAAAACCCGCGAAATCATCTACCGCGACCAGTTGCGCTACAGCTATCCGACCCTGATCGAGCGGGTTGCGCGGCTGGCCAACGTGCTGACGGCTGCTGGCGTGAAGGCGGGTGACACCGTGGCGGTGATGGACTGGGACAGCCACCGTTACCTGGAATGCATGTTCGCCATTCCGATGATCGGCGCGGTGATCCACACCATCAATGTGCGCCTGTCACCCGAGCAGATCCTCTACACCATGAACCACGCCGAGGACCGCTTCGTGCTGGTCAACAGCGAGTTCGTCGGGCTGTATCAGGCCATCGCGCCGCAGCTGACCACGGTGGAGAAAACCCTGCTGCTGACCGATCTCCCGGAGAAAACCGCGGAGTTGCCGAACCTTGTCGGCGAATACGAGCAACTGCTGGCCGCTGCGAGTGCGCAATACGATTTCCAGGACTTCGACGAAAATTCGGTGGCCACTACGTTCTACACAACCGGCACCACGGGCAATCCGAAAGGCGTGTATTTCACCCACCGGCAACTGGTGCTGCACACCATCGGCGTGGCGACGATCATGGGTTCGATCGACAGCGTACGGCTGCTCGGCACCAACGATGTGTACATGCCGATCACGCCGATGTTCCATGTCCACGCCTGGGGTCTGCCTTACGTGGCGACCATGCTCGGGCTCAAGCAGGTTTATCCGGGGCGTTACGATCCGGAGTATCTGGTGGAGTTGTGGCGCAAGGAGAAAGTCACCTTTTCCCATTGCGTGCCGACCATCCTGCAGATGCTGCTCAACGCCAAGGCCGCGCAGGGTGCCGACTTTGGCGGCTGGAAAATCGTCATCGGCGGCAGCGCGCTCAATCGCAGCCTCTATGAAAACGCCAAGGCCCGAGGCATTCAGCTGACGGCCGCGTACGGCATGTCCGAAACCGGGCCGCTGGTGTCTTGCGCGCACCTCAACGACGAACTGATGGCCGGCAGCGAAGACGAGCGCACCACTTACCGGATCAAGGCTGGCGTGCCGGGGCCACTGGTCGAAGCGGCGATTGTCGACGGCGAGGGCAATTTCCTTCCGGCCGACGGCGAAACCCAGGGCGAACTGGTGCTGCGCGCGCCATGGCTGACCGAAGGTTATTTCAATGAGCCGCAGAAGGGCGCCGAGCTCTGGGCCGGTGGCTGGTTGCACACCGGTGACGTCGCCACGCTCGACAGTATGGGCGTGATCGATATTCGTGATCGCATCAAGGACGTGATCAAGACCGGCGGCGAGTGGATCTCCTCACTCGACCTCGAAGACCTCATCAGCCGGCATGCGGCGGTACGCGAAGTAGCAGTGGTGGGCATCGCCGATCCCCAGTGGGGCGAGCGCCCGTTTGCCTTGCTGGTGGTCCGCGAAGGGCAGGTGATCGGTGCACGGGAACTGAAGGAACACCTCAAGCCGTTCGTCGAGCTGGGGCACCTGAGCAAGTGGGCGATCCCCAGTCAGATCGCCCTTGTTACCGAAATTCCCAAGACCAGTGTCGGCAAGCTCGACAAGAAGCGCATCCGCCTCGACATCACTGAATGGCAGGCCAACAACAGCACCTTCCTTTCGACACTTTAAGTGCCTGCTGGCGCGCCGAAACCGGCGCGCCAGACCCACCAAGCAAGCGCTTGGCTTGTGAAATCGAAAAAATCAGCCATCCTTGCCGTGCCGACGTGTGTCGGACTGGCGAAAGGACTGTTCCAGAGTGGTTGGCGGCTGCAAATCACACTTTAGAGGGATCAAGCACTACCACCCGCTGGCTATAGTCCGCTCAAGGACTTTTTGAAAACGGAGCACACGCACTGAACGGGGCGAGCAACTCTGGAACGATTTCGGGCAGCCCTGGCGCCCGGTCCTCCACAGCGTTTTTAAAAGTACTCACTGCCATAACAATAATGCACATGGAGTAGCGTCGATGACCTCAGTAAACCAGTTCTGGCGCCGGGCGAAACTGCCTCTGGCGGTCAGTCTTGCCTCCTCGCTCGCCGGGCCTGCATTCGGCGTCAGTTTCAACGTCGGTGAAATCGAAGGCCAGTTCGACTCGTCCCTGTCGATCGGTGCCAGTTGGTCTACTCAGAGCCCGAACAAGAACCTCATCGGCGTCAACAACGGCGGCCGCGGCCTGTCGCAGACCTCCGATGACGGTCACGCCAACTTCAAGAGCGGCGAAACCTTCTCGAAGATCTTCAAGGGCATCCATGACCTTGAATTGAAATACGGCGACACCGGCGTGTTCGTCCGTGGCAAATACTGGTACGACTTCGAACTGAAGGACGAGAGCCGCGAATTCAAGGACATCAGCGACAGCAACCGCAAAGAGGGTGCCAAGTCCTCCGGCGGGCAGATCCTCGACGCCTTCGTCTACCACAACTACGCGATTGCCGATCAGCCGGGTTCCGTGCGTCTGGGCAAGCAGGTAGTGAGCTGGGGTGAAAGTACCTTCATCGGCGGCGGCATCAACTCGATCAACCCGATCGACGTCTCCGCGTTCCGTCGTCCGGGCGCCGAGATCAAGGAAGGCCTGATTCCGGTCAACATGTTCTACGTGTCGCAGAGCCTCACCGATAACCTCTCGGCCGAAGCGTTCTACCAACTGGAATGGGATCAGACCGTCGTCGACAACTGCGGCACCTTCTTTTCCCAGCCAGACATCGTTGCCGACGGTTGCGACAACAATTTGCGCGTACTGAACAAGCGTTCGCAGATTCCGGCGATCGCTTTGGGGCCGTTGGCCGCCAACGGTGTGAACGTCGACCAAGAAGGCGTGCTGGTGCGCCGTGGGCCGGACCGTGACGCGCGTGACAGCGGTCAGTGGGGCGCGTCCCTCAAATACATGTTCGAGCCACTCGACACCGAGTTCGGCGCCTACTTCATGAACTACCACAGCCGTGCGCCGATCTTCAGCGCCACCGGTGCCCCGCAATCGGTCTACAACACCGCCGCCGCGCTGCCGGGGCCTTTTGCCGCACTCGCACCGCTGCTGGTTGCGGGCAACTCCAATTACTTCATCGAATACCCGGAAGACATTCGTCTCTACGGTCTGAGCTTCTCCACCACCCTGCCTACCGGTACGGCGTGGAGCGGTGAGATCAGCTACCGTCCGAACGCGCCGGTACAACTGAACTCCACCGACATCCTGTTTGCCGGCGTGCGTCCGCTGGGCGGCGCGCTGACCAACGCTTCGCTGCTGACCGGCGTGCCGGGTCAGGATCTGCATGGCTATGAGCGCAAGGAAATCACCCAGATCCAGACGACCTTCACGCACTTCTTCGATCAGGTCATGGGCGCCAGCCGTCTGACCCTCGTCGGTGAAGTCGGCGCGACCTACGTCGGTGGCCTGGAAAGCCGTTCCGACAAGCGCTATGGCCGTGACCCGGTCTACGGTCCGGGCGAGTTGCCGGCGACTGGCGGTATCGATACCTGCGCCAACATCCTCAACAACAGCACCATCAACGGTGCAGGTCCCGGTTCGCCGCAGAACAACCGCAGCCGCAATTGCGAAAACGACGGTTTCACCACGTCGATGTCGTGGGGCTACCGTGGTCGGGCGATTTGGGAATACAACGACGTGTTTGCCGGTGTGAACCTCAAGCCGAACGTGGCCTGGTCCCACGACGTCAGCGGTTACTCGCCAGGCCCTGGCGGCAACTTCGAGGAAGGTCGCAAAGCGGTCAGCCTGGGCGTCGATGCCGAGTACCAGAACACCTACACCGCGAGCCTGGCCTACACCAATTTCTTCGACGGCAAGTACACCACCGTGGATGACCGCGACTTCGTGGCGCTCAGCTTCGGCGTGAACTTCTAAGCACTGCATTTCAGGACGAACGAATTTATGAAAATAACAAAGAGTCTGTTCCACGCCGGTGTTCTGGGCCTGTCGCTGCTGGCGACCAGTGTCATGGCGGCGGTGCCTGCTGCCGAAGCGGATAAACTGGGCAAGAGCCTGACGCCAATGGGCGCGGAAATGGCCGGTAATGCCGACGGTTCGATTCCGGCCTGGAAACCGCTACCGAAGAATGCCGGCAGCGTCGACAGCAAGGGCTTCCTGTCCAACCCTTACGCCAGTGAGCAGCCGCTGTTCACCATCACTGCCAAGGATGTCGACAAGTACAAGGACAAGCTTGCCCCGGGCCAGTACGCGATGTTCAAGCGCTACCCGGAAACCTTCAAGATGCCGGTCTATCCGTCCCATCGCGGCGCCACCGTGCCGGATGACGTGTTCGCTGCGATCAAGAAGAACGCCACCAGCACCAACCTGGTGTCCGGCGGCAACGGTCTGGAAAACTTCGATACCGCCGTGCCGTTCCCGATTCCTAAAACCGGCGTGGAAGTGATCTGGAACCACATCACCCGCTATCGCGGCGGCAGCGTGACCCGTCTGGTGACCCAGGCCACGCCGCAACCGAACGGCTCGTACAGCCTGGTGTACTTCCAGGATCAGTTCGTGTTCCGCGACAAGATGAAGGACTACGATCCGGCGAACCCGGGCAACATCCTGTTCTACTTCAAGCAGAAAGTGACCGCGCCGGCGCGTCTGGCCGGTGGCGTACTGCTGGTGCACGAGACGCTCGATCAGGTCAAGGAGCCGCGTTCGGCGTGGGTCTACAACGCCGGTCAGCGTCGTGTGCGCCGTGCACCGCAAGTGTCGTATGACGGCCCGGGTACTGCCGCCGACGGCCTGCGTACTTCCGACAACCTCGACATGTACAACGGTGCGCCGGATCGTTACGACTGGAAGCTCGAAGGCAAGAAAGAGATGTACATCGCCTCCGACAGCTACAAACTCGACGATCCGAAACTGAAGTACGCCGACATCATCAAGGCCGGTCACATCAACCAGGACCTGGCTCGCTACGAGCTGCGCCGCGTCTGGCACGTGGTCGCGACCCTGAAGGAAGGCCAGCGCCACATCTACGCCAAGCGTGACTTCTATATCGACGAGGACACTTGGCAGGCAGCGGTCATCGACCATTACGACGGTCGCGGCCAACTGTGGCGTGTAGCCGAGGCGCATGCCGAGAACTACTACGACAAGCAAGTGCCGTGGTACGCCCTCGAAACCCTCTACGACTTGCAGTCCGGCCGCTATCTGGCGCTGGGCATGAAGAACGAAGAGAAACAGGCGTATGACTTCGGCTTCACCGCCACCACCAGCGATTTCACCCCGGCCGCTCTGCGTCAGGATGGTGTTCGCTAAACCTGCGTAAACCCGAGGCCGCATCCTCGTGAAAACGCCCCGACCGGTTCGGGGCGTTTTTTTGCGTGCGGTTTACGCCGCACCGCTCATGTAGGAGCTGCCGAAGGCTGCGATCTTTTGATCCTGTTTTTGATTCTGGAAAAAGCAAAGTCAAGAGATCGCAGCCTTCGGCAGCTCCTACACGGATTCATCGTGGTCGCGATTGGTCGGTGATGCCGGATTTTGGCGGCGCTGTGTAGCCTTTTTGTAGCCATTTGTAGCAGCAACCTTCATAACCGGTTCGATTAAGGCTAGGCTGCGGACATCTGCAACGCCGCCAATCGCCTTCGAACAAGAGCCGGCCATGACTGATCTGTCCCCACTTCCGGGTCCCGCAAGCATCACCGTCGCAGCACTGGACGGGCGTTTTTTCCGCCCGCCGCTGCCTGATGGCTATGTCTTGCGGCCGCGCCTTTGCCAGCGTCTGCAGGCCGGGCTCGGAGGTCGGTTGCTGCTGGTCAGTGCCCCGGCCGGGTTCGGCAAAAGCTCGCTGGCGGTGGAGTTCTGTCAAAGCCTGCCGGCGCATTGGCAAAGTCTCTGGCTGGGCTTGAGCCCACGAGACAGCGATCCCGGACGTTTTCTTGAGCGCTTGCTTGAAGGGCTACAGGACTATTTTCCTGCGTTGGGCGCTGGCGCTCTCGGTCTGCTGAAAATGCGTCAGCGCCATCAGCCATTTGCGTTCGAAGAGTGGCTCGACGGTCTGCTCGATGAGCTGGCGCTGCACCTCGATCCTGCCGCGCCGTTGCTGCTGGTACTCGACGACTACCACCTCGCCCAAGGGCCGGTGCTGGATCGTTGCCTGCAATTTTTCCTCAATCATCTGCCCGATGGCTTGCTGGTGATGGTCACCAGCCGTCAGCGCCCGGACTGGCATCTGGCGCGTCTGCGCCTGTCGCGGCAGTTGCTCGAGCTGCACGAACAGGACTTGCGCCTGACCCACGACGAAGCCCTGACCTTGCTCGACCGCCACAGCAGCTCACTGCGCGGCGAAGCACTGGAAAGCCTGATCCAGCGCAGCGAAGGCTGGGTCGCCGGTCTGCGCTTCTGGCTGCTGGCGGTGGCCGAGGCGGGCAACGATGCCGCGCTGCCGCAAGCACTGAACGGCGGCGAAGGGCTGATACGCGATTATCTGCTCGAAGAAGTCATCGATTGCCTGCCGGCCGAAGTGCAATCGTTTCTCTACGAAACCGCTCCGCAGGAACGCTTTTGCAGCGAGCTGTGCGACGCGGTCCGCGAAGCCCATGACAGCGCCGAGATCCTGCGCTTTCTCCTCGCTCACCAAGTGTTTCTGGTGCCGCTGGACGAGCACGGGCACTGGTATCGCTATCACCATTTGTTTTCTGACTTGTTGCGCAGCCGGCCGATCGCCCAGGCGATGGTGCCCAACGCCACCCTGCATTTGCGCGCCTGCCGCTGGTTCAATGCGCAAGGCTTGCTCGACGAGGCGGTGGAACAGGCGTTGCGTGCCGGGCATCTCGATGTCGCGGCAAATCTCGTACAGAACCTGTCCGAAGAACAGCTGCTCGCCGAGCAGAACGTCGGCATGCTGCTGCGCTGGAAAATGGACTTGCCCGACAGTCTGCTGATCAGCACGCCACGGCTGATTGTGCTCTACAGCTGGGCGCTGGGGCTGGCCTGTCAGCTCGATGCCGCTGAAGAGCTGGCCAGCCATTTGAGCCGTTTCCTGCCGGCGCCTTCGGCCACTGCGCAGAAATCCATGCTGGCGCAATGGCTGGCGCTGAGCGGGATCATCGCTCGCGGACGCGGCCATCGCGAACTGACCCTGCGCTATTGCAGTGAAGCGCTGGAGAGCCTGCCGGCCAAGCGTTATGGCCAGCGGCTGATGTGCCTGTCGACCCTGTCCAATCTGGCGATCGCCGACGGCGATCTGTGGCGCGCCCGTGGCCTGAACCGTGAATCTCTCGAGTTGGCACAGCGGGTCGGCAATCCATTATTCGAAGCACTCGCGCACTACGACAGGGCGCGGGTTCTGCAATCACGGGGCGAGATTCTGCGTGCGCTGGATGAAGTGCATCAGGGCCTGGAACGCTTGCGCGGTCTGTCGCCGCAACGACTGTACGCCGTGCGCGCACGGCTGACGTTGTACGAAGGTTTCCTGCTGGCGATGCGTTTGCAGCCGCAGGCTGCACGCGTACGCCTGCTGGCCGGCATTGGCGAAGCGCGGGCCTGTCGCGACATCAGCGTGCTGATCGGCCACTGCGTGATTGCCCGCCTCGACGGCGCCAGCGGCGAGTTCGCCAAGGCCTTCGCCGAACTCGCCGAAGCCGAACGTCTGATGCACATCTGGGACGTACCGCCGATCTACTATCTGGCGATGATCACCCTGGTCAAATGCGAACTGTGGCTGGCGCAGGGGCGTATTGATCTTGCCGAGGCGTGGCTTGCACGATTGGGCCAGACCTACACCGGCGAAAACGCTGCGGCGCCACCGGAGTTTCATCCACAGCTGCCGCTGCATGTGGAACTGCAACAGGCGCTGCTCGATGTGATTCAGGGGCAACCGATGCTTGCCGAAGGGCGCTTGAACGTGTTGCATGAAAACGGCCAGCAGACCGGGCGGCAGTTGCTAAGCGTGATGGCGTTGACGCAGAAGGTAGCGCTGTTGCTGTCCGGTGGGCGCGAGCCCGAGGCGCGCAAAGTGTTGAGTCAGGCCCTGGAAGCAGCGGCCGGCGGCGTCTTCCAGCCCTTCGATGCGCTGCTGAAAAGTCATGCCGACTGGATGCGCGGGCAATTGCAGGCGCTTTCCTGCAACGCCGTCAGCCAGCAATTGCTCACACATTTCCCAACAGCCGCGCCGCGCCCGACCGTGGAAAGCTCCGCTACCGAACAACTCAGCAGCCGTGAACTGGCGGTGCTGCGTCTGATCGCTCAGGGCTGTTCCAATCAGGAAATCAGCGAGCAGTTGTTCATTTCCCTTCACACCGTGAAAACCCACGCCAGCCATATCAACAGCAAGCTCGGGGTTGAGCGGCGTACGCAGGCCGTGGCGCGGGCGAAGGCATTGGGGTTATTGCTCTAGCGACGGTAAAATTCGCCATCGCCGTTGCCAACGGCGTTGACCCTGTCCAGGATTTTTCCATGACCACGCCCAGCCCTGCGCTTATCCGCGAAACCTTCCCCGTCGGCCCGCTCCAGTGCAACTGCACTATCATCGGCGACCCGATCACGAAAAAAGCCATCGTCGTCGACCCCGGTGGCAACCCTGACTTGATCATGGCGCGTCTCGATGCCCATGGCCTGAAAGTCGTCAGCATCATCCATACCCACGCGCATCTCGATCACTTTCTCGCTTCCGGGCAGATGAAGGAGAAAACCGGTGCGACCCTGCATCTGCACAAGGAAGACCAGTTCCTTTGGGACAATCTGGAGATGCAGTGCCAGATGTTCGGCGTGCCCTACACCCCGGTGCCGTCGCCGGATCGTTGGCTGAGCGATGACGAAGAACTCGCCTGCGGTTGCGGCGTGGCCCTGCACACGCCGGGACATACACCCGGTTCCATGAGCTTCTGGTTTTCCGAGGCTAAGCTGTTGATTGCCGGCGACACGCTGTTTCGTCGCGGGGTAGGGCGCACGGATTTGTGGGGTGGCGATCAGGCGACCATCGTGCGTTCGATCAAGCAGCGGCTGTATACGCTGGACGAGGACGCAACGGTTGTCACCGGGCACGGTCCGGATACGCGTCTGGGTGATGAGATGCGCGAGAACCCGTTTGTGCGTGCCTGAATTTTTTGTCACGGGTGTGCGGCGGAATTTTTGCGCATTGTCATGATCCAACGCCCGCGCAGGTCCATTGATTGATCAGTGGCCGCTGCACCACAGAATGCAAAAAACCAGGAGCTCTCCATGTTCACCACGCGTCGTTTGATTATTGTCGCTACTGCCGTGGCCGTGCTGTCCGGCTGCGCCTCGCCCAATCCGTATGACAATCAGGGTCAGGCCGACGGTGGCTCGCAAGGCATGAGCAAAACCGCCAAATACGGTGGCCTCGGTGCGCTGGCCGGTGCACTCGCCGGTGCCGCCATCGGCCACGACAACCGTGGCAAGGGCGCCTTGATCGGCGCTGCCGTCGTCGGTGCCTCCGCAGCAGGCTACGGCTATTACGCCGACCAGCAGGAAAAGAAACTGCGCGCGAGCATGGCCAACACTGGCGTTGAAGTGCAGCGTCAGGGCGATCAGATCAAGCTGATCATGCCGGGCAACATCACCTTCGCCACCGATTCGGCGAACATCGCACCGAGCTTCTACCAGCCTCTGAACAACCTGGCCAACTCGTTGAAAGAGTTCAGCCAGAACCAGATCGAAATCGTCGGCTACACCGACAGCACCGGCAGCCGCCAGCACAACATGGACCTGTCCCAGCGTCGTGCGCAGAGCGTGGCGACCTACCTGACCTCGCAAGGCGTCAGCGGTGCCAACCTGTCGGCCCGTGGCGCCGGCCCGGATAACCCGATTGCCAGTAACGGTGACGTCAACGGCCGCGCGCAGAATCGCCGGGTCGAGGTCAACCTGAAGGCGATTCCGGGTCAGCAGTATGGTGGTCAGCAGCAACAGCCGGGTACGGTGCAGCAGTATCCGTAAGCGATTGCCTGATTGAAGAAATGCCCGGTCTTGTGATCGGGCATTTTTTTGTGTCATCTGTGCCGGCCCTTTCGCGGGCAAGCCCGCTCCCACAGGTATTGGTGACCCAAAATCTGTGTTCCACACCTGGCCCCTGTGGGAGCGGGCTTGCCCGCGAAGAGGCCAGTGTTGTCACCCCAAAATCAGCCGATACAAAAAAGCCCCCGGACAACAGCATTGTCCGGGGGCTTTTTGTTGGGCGCGAAACCCGATTACTTCTTCAGACCATAATGCTCATCGAGCATGCCCGGCGAATTCGGGCTCTTCGGTGCGTAATCACGCGGTGGTTCCTGATCGCGCGGTGGCGTCAGGCGTTCACGTGGTGCCTGCGCTGCGTCGGCGTGCAGGGCGGCGATCAGGCGCTGGCGGGTCTGCTCGTCTAGGGCCAGACGATTGGCGCCCTCGGCGAGGTGGTCCTGCACTTCCTGATAGCTCTGGGTCAGTTTCTTGACCAGCATCGCGGTGCTGTTGAAGTGGGTGACCACTTCGTTCTGATAACTGTCGAAACGCTCCTGGATATCATCCAGTTGACGCTGCGTGCGGCTCGGTGCGGCGTTCGGCGCAACGCGCGCGATCAGGAATCCAATGGCGACACCCACAACCAGGGCAAGAGTCGGTAACAACCAAACTAAGAGCGAGTGTTCCACGAGTCCTTCCTCTATAAACGGCTTTGCTTTACGTTAACGGCTCGAACCTGCGCTGTATACCGCGATTCACTCGCAATAGATTGGCACAGACAATTTGCTAGACGAGTCGACCCGATTCGAGGTCACGGAGTTCCTCCCTTGCTGATGCGTGAAACCCCTGTAGTGATTGACGGCCCTGTCGGCCAAATTGAGGCTTTGTATCTGGATAACGAGCAGCCGCGCGGCATCGCGCTGATCTGCCATCCGAACCCGGTACAGGGCGGCACCATGCTCAACAAGGTCGTCTCGACCCTGCAGCGCACCGCGCGTGACGCAGGCCTGATCACCTTGCGTTTCAACTATCGCGGCGTCGGCGCCAGCCAGGGCACCCACGACATGGGCACCGGCGAAGTCGACGACGCCCAAGCCGCCGCTGCATGGCTGCGGGAAAAACACCCGGATCTGCCGCTGACCCTGTTCGGTTTCTCCTTCGGCGGATTTGTTGCAGCAAGTCTCGGCGGCCGTCTCGAAGCCCAGGGCGTCCAGCTTGCACACCTGTTCATGGTTGCCCCGGCGGTGATGCGTCTGGGCGAGCAGGATCAACTGCCGCAGCACGGCGGGTTGACCGTGATCCAGCCGGAAACCGATGAAGTCATCGATCCGCAACTGGTCTACCAGTGGTCGGCACAACTCCGGCGCCCCCATGAGCTGCTGAAAGTGGCAGAATGCGGACACTTTTTTCACGGCAAGCTGACCGATCTCAAAGATCTGCTGCTGCCGCGTCTCTCGAATTGATTGCAGTCTGACAAGCGATTACCCATGACCAACCGTACCCGCATTCTCACCGGCATCACCACCACTGGCACGCCGCACCTGGGCAACTACGCCGGCGCGATTCGCCCGGCAATCCTCGCCAGCCGCGACAGCCAGGCCGATTCGTTCTATTTCCTGGCCGACTACCACGCCCTGATCAAATGCGATGACCCGCTGCGCATCCAGCGCTCGCGTCTGGAAATCGCCGCGACCTGGCTGGCCGGTGGCCTCGATGTCGATCGGGTGACCTTCTACCGCCAGTCCGACATCCCGGAAATCCCCGAGCTGACCTGGCTGCTGACTTGCGTCGCCGCCAAGGGCCTGCTCAACCGTGCGCACGCGTACAAGGCCTCGGTGGACAAGAACCTTGAAACCGGTGAAGACCCGGATGCCGGCATCACCATGGGTCTCTACAGCTATCCGGTGCTGATGGCGGCGGACATTCTGATGTTCAACGCGCACAAGGTGCCGGTCGGTCGCGATCAGATTCAGCATGTGGAAATGGCCCGCGATATCGGCCAGCGTTTCAACCATCTGTTCGGTCAGGGCAAAGAGTATTTCACCATGCCCGAAGCGCTGATCGAAGAAAGCGTGGCCACCTTGCCGGGCCTCGACGGTCGCAAGATGTCGAAGAGCTACGACAACACCATTCCGCTGTTCTCCAGCGCCAAAGAGATGAAGGACGCGATCTCGCGGATCGTCACTGACTCCAAGGCCCCGGGCGAAGCGAAAGATCCTGACAACTCGCACCTGTTCACTCTGTTCCAGGCCTTCGCCACCCCGGCGCAGGCTGACGAATTCCGCAGCGAACTGCTCGGTGGTCTGGGCTGGGGTGAGGCGAAGAATCGTCTGTTCCAGTTGCTCGACAACGAGCTGGGCGAGGCGCGCGAGAAGTATCACCAGTTGATCGAGCGTCCGGCGGACCTGGAAGACATCCTGCAGATCGGTGCGAAGAAGGCCCGCGCCGTGGCCACGCCGTTCCTCAATGAATTGCGCGAAGCTGTCGGCCTGCGTTCTTTCGTCAATCAGGTTCAGGTGGCCGCGACTACCAAGAAAAAAGCCGCGAAAGCCGCGCGTTTCGTCAGCTTCCGCGAGGACGACGGCAGCTTCCGTTTCCGTCTGCTGGCGGCCGATGGCGAGCAATTGCTGCTGTCGCGTAACTTCGCCGACGGCAAAACCGCCGGCCAGGCGACCAAACAGTTGCAGTCCGGCGAGCCGCTGGATGTGCGTACTGAAGAACTGAGCTTCAGCGTCTGGCTGGCCGGTGAGTGCGTGGGCGACAGCCCGGCGTTTGCCGACATCGGTGCGCGGGACGCCGCCATCGAGGCGTTGCGCGTCGCGCTGACTCCAGCTCAGGACTGATCGGCGGCACGACCCGACCAAGGGCCGATTGCCATTCCCACAGGCCGTCGCTACAGTGACGGCCCGTTTTTGTTGCCTTGCTAACGAATTATGACGCCCCTAGAACGATATCAAGCTGATCTGAAACGCCCGGACTTCTTCCATGACGCCGCGCAGGAAACTGCTGTGCGTCACTTGCAGCGTCTGTACGACGACTTGATCGCCGCTGACCAGAACAAGCCGGGCTTGCTCGGCAAGCTGTTTGGCAAAAAGGATCAGGCACCGGTCAAGGGCCTGTATTTCTGGGGCGGCGTCGGTCGCGGCAAGACTTACCTGGTCGACACCTTCTTCGAAGCGCTGCCGTTCAATGAAAAGACCCGCACGCACTTCCACCGCTTCATGAAGCGCGTGCACGAAGAAATGAAAACCCTGGGCGGCGAGAAGAACCCGCTGACCATCATCGCCAAGCGCTTCGCGGCCGAGTCGCGGGTGATCTGCTTCGATGAATTCTTCGTCTCCGACATCACCGACGCGATGATCCTCGGCACGCTGATGGAAGAGCTGTTCAAGAACGGCGTGACCCTCGTCGCGACGTCGAACATCGTTCCGGACGGCCTGTACAAGGATGGCCTGCAACGCGCGCGCTTCCTCCCGGCCATCGCGCTGATCAAGCAGAACACCGAGATCGTCAACGTCGACAGCGGCGTCGATTATCGTCTGCGTCACCTCGAGCAAGCCGAGCTGTTCCACTATCCGCTCGACGAAGCCGCGCACGAAAGCCTGCGCAAGAGCTTCAAGGCGCTGACGCCGGAGTGCACGGCGGCGGTGGAAAACGATGTGCTGATCATTGAGAACCGCGAAATCCGCGCTCTGCGCACCTGCGACGACGTGGCCTGGTTCGACTTCCGTGAACTGTGCGACGGCCCGCGCAGCCAGAACGACTACATCGAACTGGGCAAGATCTTCCACGCCGTGCTGCTCAGCGGCGTCGAGCAGATGAGCGTCACCACTGACGACATCGCCCGGCGCTTCATCAACATGGTCGACGAATTCTACGACCGCAACGTCAAGCTGATCATTTCTGCTGAAGTCGAGTTGAAGGATCTGTACACCGGCGGACGCCTGACCTTCGAGTTCCAGCGCACACTGAGCCGACTGCTGGAGATGCAATCTCACGAATTCCTGTCGCGGGCGCACAAGCCTTAAACGGAGTTTCGGCAACGAAAAAGGCCTGCGATTGCAGGCCTTTTTTATGCGCTGAAGTTTTTCCCTGTGGGAGCGAGCCTGCTCGCGAAAGCGCAGTAACTGATCGTTCCCACGCTCCGCGTCACTTGCGAGCCGGACGCAGAGCGTCCAGTGGCGGCATTCCCACGCAGAGCGTGGGAACGATCATCAGGCCGGATTACGCAGCCTGCTGAAACTGCTGCCGATACTGATTCGGCGACAGCTCGGTGTGCTGGCGGAACAGTCGCGCGAAGAAGCTCGCATCGTCGTAACCGACCTCATAACTGATGGTCTTGATGCTCTTGCGCGTGCCCGAAAGCAGGCCCTTGGCTGTCTCGATGCGCAGGCGTTGCAAGTAGTGCAACGGCTTGTCGCCGGTGGCGGTCTGGAAGCGGCGCATGAAGTTGCGGATGCTCATGCCGTGCTCGCGGGCGACGTCTTCGAAGCGGAACTTGTCGGCGAAATGTTCTTCGAGCCACTGCTGGATCTGCAGGATGATCACGTCCTGATGCAGCTTTTGCCCACCAAAACCGATACGTCCCGGCGAATAACTGCGCTGCACTTCGTAGAGAATGTCGCGGGCCACGGCTTGTGCCACGTTCGCGCCGCAGAAGCGTTCGATCAGATAGATGTAGAGATCGCAGGCCGAGGTCGTGCCGCCGGCGCAATAGAGATTGTCGGCGTCCGTCAGGTGCTTGTCCTGATTCAGATAGACCTTGGGGAAACGCTCGGCGAAGGCATTGAAGAAGCGCCAGTAGGTGGTGGCTTCCTTACCGTTGAGCAGCCCGGCTTCGGCGAGCCAGAACACTCCGGTGGCTTCGCCGCATAACACCGCGCCGCGCGCATGCTGTTCGCGCAGCCACGGCAGGATTTGCGGGTAACGGCTGCACAGCGTGTCGAAATCGTCCCAGAACGCCGGGAGGATGATCACGTCGGCGTTTTCCAGGCCGCCGTCGACCGGCATCACTACGTCGCTGAAGCTTTTCACCGGTTTGCCATCGGGGCTGACCAAGCGAGTTTCGAACGCCGGGGTCAGGCCGTGGCCCAGTTGTTTGCCGTAACGCAGGCTGGCCACATGGAAAAAATCCTTGGCCTGCATGAGGGTGTAAGCGAAGACCCGGTCGATGGCCAGGATGCTGACGCGCCGCAAGGGCGGGGAGACGTGCTTAGACATAATTCAACTTTTGTTTTGTTTTTATAAGGGAAAGTGGTCACCAGACGGCTGGATCGTCTTATTTTTTGTCGGATGTGTCCAGTGTCCCGTAGCAGGAGTCGGGCTTAGTCTCTGAGAGCCGTATCCCTCCAACAACAAAGAAAGGTGCCGCATGATCCCCAGAACCCTGTTCAGCTCCGAGCACGAATTGTTCCGCGACAGCGTGCGAACTTTCCTCGAAAAGGAGGCCGTGCCGTATCACGCGCAGTGGGAGAAGCAGGGGCACATCGATCGCGCACTGTGGAACAAGGCGGGGGAGGCGGGGATGCTCTGTTCGCATCTGCCGGAAGAGTACGGCGGGCTCGGCGCGGATTTCCTCTACAGCACCGTGGTCATCGAGGAAGTCGGGCGTCTGGGTCTGACCGGTATCGGTTTCTCGCTGCACTCGGACATCGTCGCACCGTACATCCTGCATTACGGCAGCGAAGCGCTGAAGCACAAATACCTGCCGAAACTGGTCTCGGGCGAAATGGTCACGGCGATTGCCATGACCGAGCCTGGCGCCGGTTCCGACCTGCAAGGGGTGAAAACCACGGCGGTGCTCGACGGTGACGAATATGTGATCAACGGTTCGAAAACCTTTATCACCAACGGCTTTCTGGCTGACCTAGTGATCGTGGTGGCCAAGACCGACCCCAAGGCTGGCGCCAAGGGCACCAGTCTGTTTCTGGTGGAGGCGAATACACCGGGCTTCGAGAAGGGCAAGCGCCTGGAGAAGGTCGGCATGAAAGCGCAGGACACCTCGGAACTGTTCTTCCAGGACGTGCGCGTGCCGAAGGAAAACCTTCTCGGCCAGGCGGGTGCCGGGTTTGCCTATCTGATGCAGGAGTTACCGCAAGAGCGCCTGACCGTGGCGATTGGCGGCCTGGCCTCGGCTGAAGCGGCGTTGCAATGGACGCTGGATTACACCCGTGATCGCAAGGCGTTCGGCAAGGCGATTGCCGACTTTCAGAACACCCGCTTCAAACTGGCCGAAATGGCTACAGAGATCCAGATCGGCCGGGTTTTTGTCGACCGCTGCCTGGAGCTGCATCTGCAAGGCAAACTCGATGTGCCGACGGCGGCGATGGCCAAATATTGGGGCACCGACCTGCAATGCAAAGTGCTCGACGAATGCGTGCAACTGCATGGCGGCTACGGCTTCATGTGGGAATATCCGGTGGCCCGGGCGTGGGCGGATGCGCGGGTGCAGCGGATTTATGCCGGCACCAATGAAATCATGAAGGAGATTATTGCGCGGTCGCTTTGATGATCATTCCCACGCTCTGCGTGGGAATGCCGCCGGGGACGCTCCGCGTTCCGCTGTTGAAGTAATCCGACTGGCCTCTTCGCGAGCAGGCTCGTTCCCACAGGGGATCACCGTACCTGTGGGAGCGAGCCTGCTCGCGAAGCTTTTGGCGGTCAGTTACGGCGCCGGATTCGGATGATCCTTGTGAATCGCCTCAATCCCGGCCAGCACTTCATCGGACAGTTTCAGATCAAAACTGGCAATGTTGCTGTCCAGTTGCTCAAGCGTCGTCGCGCCAATGATGTTGCTGGTGACGAACGGTTGCTGGGTCACGAAGGCCAAGGCCATTTGTGCCGGGTCCAGGCCGTGTTCACGGGCCAGGGCTACGTAACGGCTGCACGCCGCCTCCGATTGCGGGTTGAAATAGCGGCTGAAGCGGCTGTAGAGGCTCAGACGGCCTTTCGGTGGTCGGGCGCCGCCTTCGTACTTGCCGGAGAGGAAGCCGAACGCCAGTGGCGAGTAGGCGAGCAGGCCGCACTGTTCGCGAATGGCGATCTCGGCCAGGCCGACTTCGAAGCTGCGGTTGAGCAGGTTGTACGGGTTCTGGATCGACACTGCACGCGGCCAGCCACGGGCTTCGGCCAGAGCCAGAAAGCGCATGGTGCCCCACGGCGTCTCGTTGGACAGACCGATGTGACGAATCTTGCCGGCCTTCACCTGTTCGTCGAGGGCTTCGAGGGTGTCTTCCAGCGGCGTCAGGTTGGCTTCGATCTTGTGCTTGTAGCCCAGCTGTCCGAAAAAGTTGGTGCTGCGTTCCGGCCAGTGCAGTTGGTACAGATCGATGTAATCGGTCTGCAGGCGCTTGAGGCTACCGTCCAGTGCTTCGGTGATGTGCTGGCGGTTGTGGCGCAGGTTCTTGTCGCGGATGTAATCGATGGTGTTGCCGGGGCCGGCGATCTTGCTGGCGAGGATCCAGTCGGAACGGTCACCGCGACTCTTGAAGTAATTGCCGATGTAGCGCTCGGTGGTGGCGTAGGTTTCGGCTTTGGGCGGCACCGGATACATTTCGGCGGTGTCGAGGAAATTGATCCCCGCTTCTTTCGCCCGCTCGATCTGGGCGAAGGCTTCAGCCTCAGTGTTTTGCTCGCCCCAAGTCATGGTGCCGAGGCAGATTGCACTCACGTTCAGGTCGGTACGGCCTAGCTGGCGATAGTCCATCGGGTGCTCCTTGGGCAAAACAATCATAAAAGCAGGTTGAAAAATTTTTCGCAATCTGCATAATTGCCGACCTCTTTCTGCAGTGGAAGTGATGCGCCGCCGCCGAAGAATCTTGCCGTTGAACGGACGCGCCGACCCGAGCCCCCGAAAGCGTCTGTATCCGGCTGCCTTTGACTTGTCAAAGTACGCACTATTCAGTAAGATCCGCCGTCTTATTTACAGGCGGCCCCTGAGGCTATAAAGAATGAAAACTTTTACTGCTAAACCGGAAACAGTAAAGCGCGACTGGTTTGTCGTCGACGCTGCTGGTCAGACCCTGGGTCGTCTGGCCACCGAAATCGCGAGCCGTCTGCGTGGCAAGCACAAGCCTGAGTACACTCCTCACGTTGACACCGGCGACTACATCGTCGTCATCAACGCCGAGCAGATCCGTGTTACCGGCGCTAAAACCACTGACAAAATGTACTACTCCCACTCCGGTTTCCCGGGCGGCATCAAGTCGATCAACTTTGAAAAGCTGATCGCCAAAGCCCCTGAGCGCGTGATCGAGACCGCGGTTAAAGGCATGCTGCCTAAAAACCCACTGGGTCGCGACATGTACCGTAAGCTGAAAGTCTATGCGGGCGCTGCACACCCTCATACTGCTCAGCAGCCCCAAGAACTGAAGATTTAACGGAATAGTTCATTATGTCGGCGACTCAAAATTACGGCACTGGCCGTCGCAAGACCGCAACCGCACGCGTTTTCCTGCGTCCGGGTACTGGTAACATCTCCATCAACAACCGTTCGCTGGATAACTTCTTCGGCCGCGAAACTGCCCGCATGGTAGTTCGTCAGCCGCTGGAGCTGACCGAGACTGTCGAGAAGTTCGACATCTACGTCACCGTGATCGGCGGTGGTGTAAGTGGTCAGGCTGGCGCAATCCGCCACGGCATCACTCGCGCTCTGATGGACTACGACGAAACCCTGCGTAGCGCTCTGCGCAAAGCTGGCTTCGTTACCCGCGACGCCCGTGAAGTTGAACGTAAGAAAGTTGGTCTGCGTAAAGCGCGTAAGCGTCCGCAGTACTCGAAGCGTTAATTCCGCTTCCACGTTCAAAAAAGAACGCCCGCCTCCTCACGGAAGCGGGCGTTTTTTTATGCCTGCGATTTATCAAAGAATTGCGTTGTGACAACTTGCCACAGCCGTAGACCCCCTATACTCCAAGGCTTAAGGGGCTGAGCCCCGGGGAATTAACCTTGTCAGAATTGGGGGTTTTCATTACCATTCGGGCAAAATTTTTATAAGTAACATTTGATTTATTTAGTAGACGCCTGATTTAACAGGCCAAAAAAGCTGATGGGAGAGGACTGAATGAGCAATGACGGCGTGAATGCAGGCCGGCGTCGCTTCCTGGTGGCAGCCACATCCGTGGTGGGTGCTGCAGGAGCGGTGGGGGCTGCGGTCCCGTTCGTGGGGTCATGGTTTCCCAGTGCCAAGGCGAAAGCTGCCGGTGCACCGGTGAAAGTGAATGTCAGCAAAATCGAGCCAGGCCAGCAGATGATTGCTGAATGGCGCGGCCAGCCGGTGTTCATTGTCCGCCGTACCGAGGAAATCCTGGGGAATCTCAAGAAGATCGAGGGTCAGCTCTCCGATCCGACCTCCAAAAACTCCACGCAACCCACTTATGTCGACCCTGAAGTACGCTCGATCAAGCCGGAGATTCTCCTGCTGATCGGGATCTGTACGCACCTGGGTTGCTCACCGACCTTCCGTCCCGAAGTGGCACCTGCGGATCTGGGCAAAGACTGGGTAGGTGGCTATTTCTGCCCGTGCCACGGTTCCCACTACGATCTGGCTGGCCGCGTCTACAAGTCGCAACCTGCGCCTTTGAACCTGCCAGTTCCCCCGCATTCCTATGAGACCGATGACCTGATTGTCATTGGCGTCGATACGGAGAAAGCGTGATGAGCAAGTTCATGGATTGGGTTGATGCGCGCTTTCCCGCGACCAAGATGTGGGAAGACCATCTCAGCAAATATTACGCACCAAAAAACTTCAACTTCTTCTATTTCTTCGGCTCGCTGGCGCTGCTGGTGCTGGTCAACCAGATCGTCACCGGCGTCTGGCTGACGATGAGCTATACGCCGTCGGCAGAAGAGGCGTTTGCTTCCGTTGAATACATCATGCGCGACGTCGAGTACGGCTCGATCCTGCGTCTGCTGCACTCGACCGGCGCCTCGGCGTTTTTCATCGTCGTCTATCTGCACATGTTCCGCGGTCTGCTCTACGGTTCGTACCAGAAACCGCGCGAGCTGGTCTGGGTGTTCGGCATGCTGATCTACCTGGCACTGATGGCCGAAGCGTTCATGGGTTACCTGCTGCCGTGGGGCCAGATGTCCTACTGGGGAGCCCAGGTGATCATCTCGCTGTTCGGTGCGATTCCGCTGATCGGCGATGACCTGACCCAGTGGATTCGTGGTGACTACCTGATCTCCGGAATCACCCTGAACCGCTTCTTCGCCTTGCACGTGGTCGCGCTGCCGATCGTGATTCTCGGTCTGGTGGTGTTGCACATTCTGGCGCTGCACGAAGTCGGTTCGAACAACCCTGACGGCGTCGATATCAAGAAGCACAAAGACGAAAACGGCATCCCGCTGGACGGCATTGCGTTCCACCCGTACTACACGGTGAAGGACATTGTCGGTGTGGTGGTATTCCTGTTCATCTTCTGTTTCATTGTGTTCTTCTTCCCGGAAATGGGCGGCTACTTCCTCGAAAAACCAAACTTCGAGCCGGCTAACCCATTCAAGACGCCTGAGCACATTGCCCCGGTCTGGTACTTCACTCCGTTCTACGCAATCCTGCGTGCGGTGCCGGACAAACTCCTGGGCGTTATCGCCATGGGTGCGGCGATTGCGGTGCTGTTCGTGCTGCCTTGGCTGGATCGCAGTCCGGTGAGATCGATGCGCTACAAGGGCTGGCTGAGCAAAATCTGGCTGGTGGTGTTCTGCATCTCCTTCGTGATTCTCGGCATTCTTGGAGTTCTGGCGCCGACACCAGGGCGCACGTTGCTGTCGCAGGTCTGCACCTTCCTGTACTTCGCCTACTTCATTCTGATGCCGTTCTACACCCGGCTCGAGAAGACCAAACCGGTTCCGGAAAGGGTGACTGGCTGATGAAAAAGTTATTTCTTGCTCTGATTTTTGCTGCGCTGCCTTCCCTGGTTTTTGCTGCCGAGGGTCATGGTCCGGAACTGGAAAGTGTCGATATCGACGTCTCCGACAAAGCCGCTCTGCAGGATGGTGCGCGGACCTTTGCCAACTATTGCATGGGTTGCCACAGTGCCAAGTTCCAGCGTTACGAGCGCGTCGCCGATGACCTCGGCATTCCGCACGAGTTGATGCTGGAGAAGCTGGTGTTCACCGGTGCCAAGATTGGCGACCACATGAACATCGGCATGCAGCCGGCCGACGCCAAGACCTGGTTCGGCGCAGCGCCGCCGGACCTGACGCTGGTAGCGCGAGTACGCGGTACCGACTGGCTCTACGGTTACCTGAAGTCGTTCTATGAAGATCCGGCGCGTCCATGGGGCGTGAACAACAAGGTCTTCCCGAACGTCGGCATGCCTAACGTGCTGGTCGGCCTGCAGGGTCGTCAGGTTGTCGGCTGCAAACAGGTGCAGATCGTCGAGGACGGCAAGAAGCAATACGATCCGCTGACCGGCACGCCGCTGACCCATGAAGCGTGCGATCAGTTGACCATCGTGCCGAAGTCCGGTGCTCTGAACGAAGAGCAGTTCGATGAGAAGGTCAAGAATCTGGTAACCTTCCTGGCTTACTCGGCTAACCCGGTTAAGCTGCAACATCAGCGCATCGGTACTTATGTCTTGCTGTACCTGGCGTTCTTCTTTGTGTTCGCCTACCTGCTCAAGCGTGAATACTGGAAAGACGTGCACTGATACGCTTCAAGCATTGCTGTTAATCGCGCGCGCCCAAGGGCGCCTCCGCTAAAGCAGGATCTGCTCAGTCAGACCCTGCGGGAGGTGCCCTCTGGGCGCGCGCGTTTTTCCGGTTCCGACAAATTCAACAAGCGAGGAGGATCGCCATGGGCGTGACCAATCGGTTGGCCTGTTACTCCGACCCCGCCGACCACTATTCCCACCGAGTGCGCATCGTGCTTGCAGAGAAGGGTGTCAGCGCCGAAATCATTTACGTGGAAGCGGGCCGCCAGCCGCCTAAACTGATTGAGGTGAACCCTTACGGCAGTCTGCCGACGCTGGTCGATCGTGACTTGGCGTTGTGGGAGTCGACCGTGGTGATGGAGTATCTGGATGAGCGTTACCCGCACCCGCCGCTGATGCCGGTTTATCCGGTGGCGCGGGCCAACAGCCGTCTGCTGATCCACAGGATTCAGCGTGACTGGTGCGGGCTGGTGGATCTGATTCTGGATCCCAAGAGCAAAGAGGCCGCACGGGTCGTGGCGCGCAAGGAACTGCGCGAAAGCCTGACCGGCGTTTCGCCGCTGTTCGCCGACAAACCGTTCTTCCTCAGTGAGGAACAAAGTCTGGTGGATTGCTGCCTATTACCCATACTCTGGCGTTTGCCGATTCTGGGTATTGAACTGCCGCGGCCGGCCAAGCCGCTGCTTGATTATATGGAGCGCCAGTTTGCGCGTGAGGCTTTCCAGGCGAGTCTGTCTGGTGTCGAACGCGATATGCGCTAAGGCTTAAGGAGCCGCTATGAACTCCAGTCGACCTTATCTGGTCCGCGCGCTCTACGAGTGGATTGTGGATAACGATTGCACCCCGCACATGCTGGTCAACTCCGAGTACCCGGCGGTGCAGGTGCCACAGGGTTTTGCCAGTGACGGCCAGATCGTCCTGAACATCTCGCCGAGTGCCGTGCGTCATCTGCACATGGATAACGACGTGGTGACGTTCGAAGGCCGCTTCGGCGGTGTTCCGCACAGTCTCTACGTGCCGATCAGCGCGATCCTGGGTATTTACGCCCGGGAGAACGGCCAGGGCATGGTGTTTGACCTCGAGTTGCCGATGGACGACGAGGAAGACATCGATCCGGATGACGACTCGCCGCCACCGGGCAGCGAGCCACCACGCCCGAGTGGCCGGCCGAGCTTGAAGGTTGTGAAATAAAAAAAGGCGATCCGGATGGATCGCCTTTTTTGTGTCTGCCTTTACGGTCAGTCGATGTATTCGAACAGCTTCACAATCTTCTGCACACCAGACACACCCTGAACCAGATTGGTTGCCTGAGTGGCTTCCTGTTTGGTCAGCAGGCCCAGCAGGTAGACGATGCCGTTCTCGGTCACGACTTTGATGCGCGAGCCAGGAATGCTGGCGTCGGTGAGCATCTGGGTCTTGATCTTGGTGGTCAGCCACGCATCGTTCTGGCGCGCGAGCAGGGAGGACGGTTGCAGCACTTGCAGTTCGTTGTGCACCTTCTTCACGCGCTGGACATTGGCGGCTGCCTGTTCGGCTTTGGCCTTGAGGTCTTCGCGCGGAGTCTGGCCGGCGAGCAGGACGACGCCGTTGAAGCTGGTGATGACGATGTGCGAGTCGTTGTCCAGTGCCGGATCGGCCTTGGCGATGTTCACGCCTGCTTTGGTTTCGATCAGCGAGTCGTCGATCTTGCTGCCGAAGGTGCGCGTGCCACGGTCGTCTTCGATCGGCGCTTCACGGCTGGCGTTCACCACCGAGGTGCAGCCGCTGATGCCGAGGCACAGGGTCAAGGCCAAAAGGCCAAGGCGATTAGGGGTCATTCTTCACTCCCGAACAGTTGGCTGTCGATCAGATCGCAAAGGCAATGGATCGCCAGCAAGTGGACTTCCTGAATACGTGCAGTGACGTTGGCCGGTACGCGAATCTCGACGTCCTCGGGCAACAGCAGCGACGCCATGCCGCCGCCATCGCGTCCGGTCAAAGCTACGACAATCATTTCGCGATCATGTGCGGCCTGGATCGCTTGAATAATGTTCGCCGAGTTGCCGCTGGTCGAAATCGCCAGCAACACATCGCCCGGCTGGCCGAGCGCGCGAATCTGCTTGGAGAACACTTCGTTGTAGCTGTAATCGTTGGCGATCGAGGTGATCGTCGAAGTGTCGGTGGTCAGCGCAATCGCCGGCAGGCTCGGACGCTCGCGCTCGAAGCGGTTGAGCAGCTCCGAAGAAAAATGCTGGGCATCCCCGGCCGAACCACCGTTGCCGCACGAGAGCATTTTGCCTTCGTTGAGCAGGGCGTTGACCATGATCTGGCTGGCTTGCTCGATGTGCGGTGCAAGTACGTCCATCGCCTGTTGCTTGGTGTCGATACTGGCCTGGAAAAGCTGGCGAATTCGGGATTGCATGTCCATCTGTGTGACCTTAAGTGGCGCGGCTGTTCGGCACGTGAATGTGCAGCCGGCAAAGCAAAGAGCAAAATGTGTCGGACGAAAACAGGGCAGGGTGCAGGCGATCAACTGTCGAAAGCATTCTGCAACCAGTTCAGCTGATTCGGGTGGCTGTCGATCGCCACCACATCGAAGCGGCAGGGGGAATTGGCCCAACGCGACTCGCGCTGAAGAAAATACTGTGCTGCAAAGATCAGTTTCTGCTGCTTGCGCTCGTCGATACTGGCGAGCGCGCCACCCCATTGAGTGTTTTTTCTGTAGCGAACTTCAACGAATACTACTGTATCGCCATCAAGCATGACCAGATCAAGCTCGCCGCGTTTGCATAACCAGTTCTGCGCCAGCAGGCGCAGACCTTGTTGTTGCAGATGTTCAAGCGCCTGGCGCTCGGCATCCTTGCCGCTTTGCGAGCGTGACCTGTCGGGCATTAGCGCGGTGTGTCCGGCAGGCGCTGCACCTGACCGCTGACGAACTGTGCCCACGGCAACTGGCGCACAACGCGCTGGGTCTGGGTCATGCCGAGGCTGCCCGACTGACCTTCGATGCGGCTGTCCGGCAGGGCCTTGAGTTGGCCGAGGCGCGGTGCCAGGCGATAGGCGTCGGCGCCCATGGCGTACAGGCGACCGAGGCTGCCATTGGCTTGCGGCCATTGCGCAGCTACTTGCTGGCGCAGCGGATCGCTGGTTTCCAGCAGCCATGGGGTTTCGCAGAAGCGAATGCCGTTCATGTCGTTGTACTGGTTGACGTCGCCGCTGGCGCTGTACACGTGGGAAGTCGCGTAGACCGGCACGTCACCGGCGTACTGGAAGTTCAGGGTCGGCTTGATCTGCTGGGCCTGTTGCGGCGTGGCGGCCAAGAAGATGAATTCGATGTCCTGACGACGCGAAGGCTGCGCGGCGACGTTGGTGCCGGCAACATTCTGCAGGCTCTTGGCGCGAGCTTCGCTCTGACGCAGCTGGAACATGTCGGCGATCTGCTGGGCCAGTTGCACCGGCTGATCGACACGCTCGGTGGCAACGATACTGCCGCCATTGGCTTGCCAGTCCTGGCTGAAGGCACGTAGGACGCGATCGCCCCATTCGCCCTTCGGCACCATGATCGCGGCGCGATGCAGGCCATCGGCGCGGGCGCGACGGGAGACTTCGCGAGCTTCGTCTTCAGCTGCCAGACCGAACTGGAACAACTGCGCCGGACCTTGTTCGCCTTCGCTGTAGTTCAGCGCCAGGGTGGTGATTGGCAGTTGCGGGCGAGTGCTCAGTTGCTTGACCAGTGGTTTTTCCAGCGGGCCGACTACCAGTTGCACGCCGTCAGCCTGGGCCTTGCGATAGAACTCGTCCATCGAGGTCAGCTTCGAGCTGTCGTAGAACTCGATGGCAGGGGGGTTCTGGCCGGCCTGTTGCGCCTGATAATGCGCGGCCATGAAGCCTTCACGCAGCGCTTTGCCGACCGACGCCAATTGGCCGTCCTGTGGCAGCAGCAGGGCGATTTTGCTCAGTGGCTGGCTGGCCAGTTCCTTGAGTTTGGTCAGCGGCAGCGGCAGGTTGACCGCCGCCGGGTGCTTTGGATTCTGCGCACGCCAGTTGTCGATCGCGGCTTGTTGCTGTTCCAGCGTGCCTGCGGTTTTCACCGCTTGCGCCAGTGCCATCCAACCGCCGAGATCGTCGGTGTTGTTCGGTTGCAATTGATCGGTTGGCAGCGAAGCGATCAGGGTCCAGATCGCTTCGTGGTTCTTGCTCGCCGCTTCGCCTTCCAGCATCGGTGCGATGAACACACGCTCACGGGCAGCGGCCAGCGTCTGGCCATCGGCTTCAAGGGCGCGGGCGTGAACAGTGCCAGTGCGCACTTGCTGCTCTTCCGGCATTTCCCCGAGCGTCTGGAAGCTCGGATGGCTCAGGGCGGTCAGCGCAGCTTTCGGCTGATTGCGCGTCATGGCCAGTTCGGCGGACAGCGTATTGGCGAAAATCTGCTGGCCTGGCTTGAGTTGCTCCACTGGCACTTGTTGCAGGATTTGCGCGGACTGGCCGGCATTGCCTTGGCGGTAAGCCTGGTCCGCCGCGCTCAGGCGCAGCAGGGCGGCTTGTTCCGGGGTTTTAGCCTGCGCAGCCTGTTCGAGCAGTTGCTCGATGCTGGCGTCCGGAGTCCGTGGAAGTTCGCCAAGGCTGGAGGAAGGGGAGCTGGCACACGCGGCCAACAAGGCAGCGAGGCAGAGGGCAGTGAACAGCCGCAGGCAAGCGATCATGTAAGTGTTCCTGATACTCGATCAAATTAGCGTGGAATTGTACCCAAGCACTGGCCGGGGCGCGATGTTACTGGCGTGAATCGGTCAATTTAGCTGGAGTAAATGTTGCGGCAGCGCACAACCGGGCGAAAAACCGCACTCGGCCGGAGCGCATCGCAAGCCTCATGACGCGCTACAATGGCCGCTTTTACCGATCACGAGGTGTGCGCTTTGACTGCTCCAGGTCCTTTGAATTCCGCTGCTGGCTCGCTTTATGTGGTGGCGACGCCCATCGGCAACCTGGACGACATCAGCGCCCGGGCCTTGAAGATCCTTCGTGAAGTGGCCCTGATTGCAGCGGAAGACACGCGGCATTCGGCGCGCCTGATGCAGCACTTCGGTATCGGTACGCCGCTGGCCGCATGTCACGAACACAACGAGCGGGATGAGGGTAGCCGCTTTATTACGCGGTTGCTGGCGGGCGACAACGTCGCGCTGATCTCTGATGCCGGCACGCCGCTTATCTCCGATCCGGGTTATCACCTGGTGCGTCAGGCCCGTGCGGCCGGGATCAACGTGGTGCCGGTGCCGGGTGCCTGCGCGTTGATCGCGGCGCTGTCGGCGGCGGGCTTGCCGTCCGACCGTTTTATCTTCGAAGGTTTCCTCCCGGCCAAGTCGGTCGGACGCAAGGCGCGTCTGGAAGCGGTTAAAGAAGAGCCGCGCACATTGATTTTCTATGAAGCGCCGCATCGCATTCTCGAATGCCTGCAGGATATGGAAGCAGTGTTTGGCGGCGAGCGTCAGGCTCTGCTGGCGCGGGAAATCACCAAAACCTTCGAAACCCTCAAAGGCCTGCCGCTCAGCGAGCTGCGTGCGTTCGTCGAGTCCGACAGCAATCAGCAGCGCGGCGAGTGCGTAGTGCTGGTGGCCGGCTGGACCGCGCCGGAGTCGGAGGACGCGGTCAGCAGCGAAGCCATGCGCATCCTCGATCTGCTTCTGGAGGAAATGCCGCTCAAGCGCGCCGCCGCACTGGCAGCGCAAATCACCGGCGAGCGCAAAAACGTGCTGTATCAGGTGGCGCTGGATAAACAGAAAGGCGTGTAAGCCGTCGCCCATGGCGTTCTTGAGGGTTTTAGCGCTTGTTCTTCCGGCGCTCTGCCGTTAACCTTCGCGGCGGAGAGTCGATCGGACAGTCGCTGCCCTCTATGAAAATTAGGGGGGGGAGGAAAGTCCGGGCTCCATAGGGCGAAGTGCCAGGTAATGCCTGGGAGGCGTGAGCCTACGGAAAGTGCCACAGAAAATAACCGCCTAAGCGCGCAAGCGCCGGTAAGGGTGAAAAGGTGCGGTAAGAGCGCACCGCACGTCTGGCAACAGTTCGTGGCTAGGTAAACCCCACTTGGAGCAAGACCAAATAGGGTCCCAAGGCGTGGCCCGCGCTGGGACCGGGTAGGTTGCTAAAGATGTCCAGTGATGGCCATCGTAGACGAATGACTGTTCAAGACAGAACCCGGCTTACAGATCGACTCTCCACCTTTTTCTTTCCCTGCTTGAAACAAAGAAGACGCGGCTGTGTAATATCAGCTGGCCTGGTCTGAAATTCCGGCAGCGGCAAATGCGGTAATAGCCTTTTCCCACCCTGCTTCAATCAACAGCCGAAGCGCCTTTGTAATACCGAAAAAATCTTACTCTTAACAAACTACTTTAACTTTCGAGCGCAGCTTTCAGTGCTGCATCAAGTTATTGACCAAAACTTCACGTCAGATTCTCGTTGAGCCTCCTTTTACGTCGCTAAATCTCCGTTCTGTAAGGCTTTTCCTTTAATCCGCGCCTTGACGGTGTGGTGGGCGCATTCCTATAGTGTGCGCAAGTGGCGGAAAGTGGCATGAAGTGGGTTTTTTGAGCTCAAAACGATAAAAATTGGAGAAACGCTGACGTGTTTCGCGGAGCTAACGCTATCAGTCTCGATGCAAAGGGCCGTCTCGCCATGCCGAGCCGGTACCGTGACGAGCTCGATTCGCGCAGTTCCGGCCAATTGATCGTGACCATTGATGCCGTTGATCCATGCCTGTGTGTCTATCCGCTCGATGAGTGGGAAATTATTGAAACCAAGTTGCGCGCACTCCCTTCGCTTCGCGAAGAGAACCGTCGCCTGCAACGTTTATTGATTGGTAATGCCGTCGACCTCGAACTCGATGGCAGTGGTCGTTTCCTGGTTCCGCCGCGTTTGCGCGAATACGCCAAGCTCGATAAGCGCGCGATGCTGGTCGGCCAACTGAACAAGTTCCAATTGTGGGACGAGGATGCATGGAACGCGGTATCTGCCGCTGACCTTGCTGCTATTCAACAACCGGGCGCGATGCCTGATGAACTGCGTGATTTGATCCTGTGACTATTGATAGCGGCTTTAACCACATCACCGTACTGCTTGACGAAGCCGTCGAGGCTCTCGCCGTACGTCCTGATGGCTGCTATCTGGATGGCACGTTCGGGCGCGGCGGGCACAGTCGGTTGATCCTCAGCCAGCTCGGGCCGGACGGTCGACTCATCGGATTCGACAAGGATCCTCAAGCGATTGCCACCGGGCAAACGCTAGCGGCCGAAGACGGCCGCTTTGTCGTTGTGCAGCGCAGCTTTGCCGAGCTCGGTTCGGTGGTTGCCGAGCAAGGCCTGACCGGCAAGGTCAGCGGCATTCTGCTCGACCTCGGCGTGTCGTCGCCGCAGCTCGATGACGCCGAGCGCGGCTTCAGTTTCCTCAATGACGGCCCGCTGGACATGCGCATGGACCCGTCCCGTGGCATCAGCGCTGCCGAATTCGTCAACACCGCGCCGGTGGAAGAAATAGCCCGGGTGTTCAAGGAATACGGCGAAGAACGTTTCTCCGGGCGCATGGCCCGTGCCGTTGCCGAGCGCCGTGACATCAAGCCGTTCGAGCGCACCGCCGATCTGGCCGAAGTGCTGAAAGTCGCCAACCCGGCGTGGGAAAAGGGCAAGAACCCGGCTACCCGCGCGTTCCAGGGTTTGCGCATTCACGTCAATAACGAACTCGGCGATCTGGAAGCCGGCCTCGACGCCGCGCTGGAAGCGCTGGAAGTTGGCGGCCGTCTGGTGGTCATCAGCTTCCACTCGCTGGAAGACCGCATCGTCAAACTGTTCATGCGCAAGCTGGTGAAAGGCGAGGCCGACAATCTGCCGCGCAACCTGCCGGTTCGCCACGTCGCCTTCGAACCGAAAATCAAAATCCACGGCAAAGCGCAGACGGCCTCCGACGCCGAACTCAAAGCCAACCCACGTTCCCGTAGCGCCGTCATGCGTGTCGCGGAGAAGTTGCGGTGAGCAAGCTTTTCGCCAAACCACTGCCCGGCGGCAGCTTTCTGATGCTGCTGCTGTTTATCGGCGTGCTGTTTTCGGCCATTGCTGTGTCGTACAGCGCGCACTGGAACCGGCAGTTGCTCAACACCCTTTATAACGAACTCAGCGTGCGCGACAAGGCGCAGGCCGAGTGGGGGCGGCTGATTCTCGAGCAGAGCACCTGGACCGCGCACAGCCGCATCGAAGTGCTAGCCACCGAACAACTGAAAATGCACATCCCTGGCGCGGCTGACGTGAAGATGGTGGCGCCATGATGAAACTCGAAGGCGCACTGTTCCCATGGCGCTTCCGCCTGATGGTGGCGCTGCTCGGCCTGATGGTCGCTGCGATCTGCTGGCGCATCATCGACCTGCAAGTGGTCGACCGTGACTTCCTCAAAGGGCAGGGCGACGCGCGCAGCCTGCGCCACATTCCGATTCCGGCGCACCGTGGCCTGATCACCGACCGTAACGGCGAGCCTCTGGCCGTCAGTACGCCAGTGACCACGCTGTGGGCCAACGCCAAGGAAATGCAGTCGGCCAAAGAGAAGTGGCCGGCACTTGCCGCCGCGTTGGGCCAGAACCCGAAAGCGCTAAGCGAGCGCCTCGAAGCCCAGGCCAACAAAGAATTCATTTACCTGGTGCGCGGGCTGACCCCCGAGCAGGGCCAGGCTGTGCTCGATCTGAAAGTGCCGGGCGTCTATGGCATCGAAGAATTCCGCCGCTTCTATCCGGCCGGTGAAGTCACCGCGCACATGGTCGGCTTTACCGACATCGACGATCACGGTCGCGAAGGCGTCGAGCTGGCCTATGACGAATGGCTGGCCGGGGTGCCGGGCAAACGACAAGTCATCAAGGATCGCCGTGGCCGGCTGATCAAGGATGTTCAGGTCACCAAAAACGCCAAGGCCGGCAAGCCCTTGGCGTTGTCGATTGATCTGCGTCTGCAATACCTGGCCAACCGCGAACTGCGCAACGCGATCATCGAGAACGGCGCCAAGGCCGGCAGTCTGGTGATCATGGACGTGAAGACCGGCGAGATCCTGGCCATGGTCAACCAGCCGACCTACAACCCGAACAACCGTCGCAACCTGCAACCGGCGATGATGCGCAACCGCGCCATGATCGACGTGTTCGAACCGGGTTCGACCATGAAAGCCATTTCCATGAGCGCGGCGATCGAAACCGGCCGCTGGAAACCGAGCGACACCGTCGAGGTGTATCCGGGCTCGTTGCAGATCGGCAAATACACCATCAAAGACGTGTCGAAGACCGAAGGGCCGGTGCTCGATCTGACCGGCATCCTGATCAATTCGAGTAACGTCGGCATGAGTAAAGTCGCCTTCGATATCGGCGGCGAAACGATTTTCCGTCTCGCACAGAAAGTCGGCCTCGGTCAGGACACCGGCCTGGGCTTCCCCGGCGAACGTGTCGGCAATCTGCCCAACTACCGCGAATGGCGCAAGGCTGAAACTGCAACCTTGTCTTACGGCTACGGTATTTCCGTGACCGCGATCCAGCTGGTGCATGCGTTCTCGGCACTGGCCAACAACGGTCGCCTCGCGCCGCTGACCCTGATCAAAACCGACAAGATGCCGCAGACCACCCAAGTGCTGCCGGAAGCTGTGGCAAAAACCATGCAGGGCATGTTGCAGCAAGTGATCGAAGCGCCGCGCGGAGTGTTTCGTGCGCAGGTGCCGGCTTATCACGTCGGCGGCAAGTCGGGTACCGCGCGCAAGACCTCGGTCGGCACCAAGGGCTACGCAGAAAATTCCTACCGCTCGCTGTTCGCCGGCTTCGGTCCGATGAGTGATCCGCGTTACGCCATCGTGGTGGTGATCGATGAGCCAACCAAGGCCGGTTACTTCGGTGGTCTGGTGTCCGCGCCGGTGTTCAGCCGTGTGATGTCCGGCACCCTGCGCCTGATGAACGTGACCCCGGACAACCTGCCGACCACCCAACAGGCCAATGCCACCCCGGTCGTTCCGCTGAAAGCCAATGGAGGGCGCGGCTGATGTCATTAAGTCTGAACAAGATATTCCCCCACGCCGGCCACGATCTGTTGATCCGTGAACTGGCGCTGGACAGCCGCAACGTGCGCGCCGGCGATCTGTTTCTCGCCGTGCCCGGTGGCCGCTTCGATGGCCGTGCGCACATCGCCGATGCCTTGCAACGCGGCGCGGCTGCCGTGGCTTATGAAGTCGAAGGCGCCACCGTGCTGCCGATCACTGACGTGCCGCTGATTCCGGTCAAAGGTCTGGCGGCGCAGCTGTCGGACATCGCCGGGCGTTTTTACGGTGAGCCGAGTCATCACCTGAACCTGATCGGCGTCACTGGCACCAATGGCAAGACCAGCGTGACCCAACTGGTCGCGCAGGCGCTGGACCTGCTCGGCCAGCATTGCGGCATCGTCGGTACGCTGGGTTCCGGTTTCTACGGCGCGCTGGAAAGCGGCCTGCACACCACGCCGAACCCGATTGCCGTGCAAGCAACCCTGGGTGACCTGAAAAAGGCCGGTGCGAAAGCCGTGGCCATGGAAGTGTCGTCCCACGGTCTGGATCAGGGCCGGGTGACTGCGCTGGCGTTTGACGTGGCGGTGATGACCAACCTGTCCCGCGATCATCTGGATTATCACGGCACCATGCAGGCGTACGCCGAGGCCAAGGCCCGGCTGTTCGCCTGGAATGACCTGAAGTGCCGCGTGGTCAACCTCGACGACGATTTCGGCCGGCAACTGGCGGCGGAAAAGCGCGAGTCGCGTTTGATCACCTACAGTTTGCTCGACAGCAGTGCCTACCTGTTCTGCCGCGAAGCGCAGTTCGATGACCACGGCGTGCGCGCCACGCTGGTCACGCCGCAGGGCGAGCATCACCTGCGCAGCACATTGCTCGGGCGTTTCAACCTGAGCAACGTGCTGGCCGCAGTCGGCGCCTTGCTTGGCCTGGATTACGCCCTCGACGAAATTCTCAAAGTGCTGCCCAAGCTCGAAGGCCCGGCCGGTCGCATGCAGCGTCTGGGTGGCGGCACGCAGCCGCTGGTGGTGGTCGATTACGCCCATACCCCGGATGCGCTGGAAAAAGTTCTCACCGCACTGCGCCCGCACGTCAAAGGCCAACTGCTGTGCCTGTTCGGCTGCGGCGGTGATCGCGATCGTGGCAAACGTCCGTTGATGGCCGAAGTGGTCGAGCGTCTCGCCGACCAGGTGCTGGTCACCGATGACAACCCGCGCACCGAAGATCCTGCGGTGATTTTCGACGACATCCGTGCCGGTTTCACCGCTGTGGATAAGGTCACCTTCGTCGCCGGTCGCGGTCAGGCCATTGCGCAATTGATTGCTGGCGCAACCGCTGATGACGTGATTGTGCTCGCCGGCAAAGGTCACGAGGACTATCAGGAAATCAACGGCGTGCGCCATGCGTTTTCCGATCTGGTCGAGGCCGATCATGCCCTGACCGCGTGGGAGGTGGCCCATGCTTAACGCCCTGACACTCAGCGAATTGACCAACGCGCTCGAAGCCCGTTTGATCGGCGCTGACGCGAGTTTCGACGGCGTCAGCATCGACAGCCGCGCCATCCAGCCCGGCCAGCTGTTCATAGCCCTGACCGGCCCGCGTTTCGACGGTCATGATTATCTGAACGACGTTGCCGGCAAAGGTGCCGTGGCGGCACTGGTCGAGCGCGAAGTCGCCGGCAGCGCGCTGCCGCAATTGCTGGTCAAGGACACCCGTCAGGCCCTCGGACAACTCGGCGCGTTGAACCGTGCTGCGTTCACCCAGCCAGTGGCGGCAGTGACCGGTTCCAGTGGCAAGACCACGGTCAAGGAAATGCTCGCGAGCATCCTGCGCACGCGCGGTCCGGTGCTGGCG
This sequence comes from Pseudomonas sp. RG1, assembly GCF_025910115.1. NCBI lineage: Bacteria > Pseudomonadati > Pseudomonadota > Gammaproteobacteria > Pseudomonadales > Pseudomonadaceae > Pseudomonas > Pseudomonas sp. RG1. Next base: position 228,619 of record NZ_JAPCIK010000046.1, on the reverse strand, counting down.
ACCCGTGGCAACCTGAACAACGACCTCGGCGTACCGCTGACCCTGATCGAGCTGGCGCCGGAACACACCTCGGCCGTGATCGAACTGGGCGCTTCGCGTCTCGGTGAAATCGCCTACACCGTCGGCCTGACCAAGCCGCATGTGGCGATCCTGAACAACGCCGGCACCGCTCACGTCGGTGAGTTCGGCGGTCCGGAAAAAATCGTCGAAGCCAAAGGTGAAATCATCGAAGGCCTGGCCGCCGATGGCATCGCCGTGCTCAACCTCGATGACAAGGCTTTCGGTATCTGGAAGACCCGCGCTGCCGGTCGTCAGGTGCTGACCTTCGCTCTCAGCAACAGCGAGGCGAATTTCCACGCCAGCGATCTGGCCACTGATGCCCGTGGTTGCCCGGCGTTCAACCTGCACACGCCAGAAGGTAGCGAGCGCGTGCAACTGAACCTGCTCGGTACTCATAACGTCGCCAATGCCCTGGCTGCCGCCGCTGCTGCCCACGCCTTGGGTGTTTCGCTGTTCGGCATCGCCACCGGCCTCGGCGCGGTGCAACCGGTCAAGGGGCGCACCGTCGCGCAACTGGCGAAAAACGGCATGCGCGTGATCGATGACACCTACAACGCAAACCCCACCTCGATGTGCGCGGCCGTTGATATACTCGCCGGCTTTTCCGGCCGCACCGTCCTGGTGCTCGGCGATATCGGCGAGTTGGGCGACTGGGCGGAGCAGGGGCACCGCGACGTGGGCGAGTACGCCCGAGGCAAGGTTTCCGCGCTTTACGCGGTCGGGCCGAACATGGTCCACGCCGTAAACGCTTTCGGTGAGCAGGCGCAGCACTTCGGCAACCAGGCCGAGCTGATCCAGGCCCTCGCCGCCGAGCAGGACACAAACACCACCATTTTGATCAAGGGTTCGCGCAGCGCAGCGATGGAAAACATCGTTGCGGCTCTGTGCGGGTCCAGTCTGGAGAAACATTAATGCTGCTGCTGCTAGCGGAGTATCTGCAACAGTTCTACAAAGGCTTCGCGGTCTTCCAGTACCTGACCCTGCGCGGGATTCTCGGTGTGCTGACCGCGCTGGTCTTGTCGCTGTGCTATGGCCCGTGGATGATCCGTACTCTGCAGAACCGTCAGATCGGCCAATCGGTACGTAACGATGGCCCGCAATCGCACCTGTCCAAATCCGGTACGCCGACCATGGGTGGCGCGCTGATTCTGTCGTCGATCGGCGTCAGCACCTTGCTCTGGGCTGACTTGAGCAACCGCTACGTTTGGGTGGTGCTGCTGGTGACCCTGCTGTTCGGCGCCATCGGCTGGGTCGACGATTACCGCAAAGTCATCGAGAAAAACTCCCGTGGCCTGCCGAGCCGCTGGAAGTATTTCTGGCAGTCGGTGTTCGGCCTCGGCGCAGCGATCTTCCTTTATATGACTGCCGCGACGCCGGTGGAAACCACGCTGATTCTGCCGATGCTCAAGGACTACAGTATTCCGCTGGGCGCCGGTTTCATCGTGCTGACCTACTTCGTGATTGTCGGTTCGAGCAACGCGGTCAACCTGACTGATGGTCTCGATGGTCTGGCGATCATGCCAACCGTGATGGTCGGCGGCGGCCTGGGGATTTTCTGCTACCTGTCGGGTAACGTGAAATTCGCCGAATACCTGCTGATTCCTTACGTGCCGGGCGCGGGCGAATTGATCGTGTTCTGCGGTGCGCTGATCGGTGCCGGTCTCGGTTTCCTCTGGTTCAACACCTATCCGGCGCAAGTGTTCATGGGCGACGTCGGTGCCCTGGCACTCGGCGCGGCACTGGGCACCATCGCGGTGATCGTCCGTCAGGAAATCGTCCTGTTCATCATGGGCGGCGTGTTCGTGATGGAAACCCTGTCAGTGGTCATTCAGGTTGCCTCCTTTAAGCTGACCGGTCGCCGCGTGTTCCGCATGGCGCCGATACACCACCACTTTGAACTCAAGGGCTGGCCCGAGCCGCGCGTGATCGTCCGTTTCTGGATCATCACCGTGATTCTCGTCCTGGTCGGCCTTGCCACCCTGAAGCTGAGGTAGAACGAGTGTCTCTGATCGCTTCTGACCACTTCCGCATCGTTGTCGGCCTCGGCAAGAGCGGCATGTCCCTGGTTCGCTTCCTGGCGAACCGGGGCACGTCGTTTGCTGTGGCCGACACGCGGGAAAATCCACCGGAACTGGCCACGCTCAAGCGTGACTATCCGCACGTGGAAGTGCGTTGTGGCGAGCTGGACGTCGAATTCCTCTGCCGTGCCGACGAGCTCTACGTGAGCCCCGGCCTGGCGCTGGCGACCCCGGCCCTGCAAGCCGCCGCTGCCCGTGGCGTGAAAATGTCCGGCGACATCGAACTGTTCGCGCGTAATGCGCGGGCGCCGATCGTCGCGATCACCGGTTCCAACGCGAAAAGCACCGTCACTACTCTGGTCGGCGAGATGGCGGCTGCTGCCGGCAAGCGCGTCGCCGTTGGCGGCAACCTCGGCACCCCGGCGCTGGATCTGCTCAGCGATGATGTCGAGTTGTACGTAATGGAGTTGTCGAGTTTCCAGCTGGAAACCACCGACCAGCTCAACGCCGAGGTCGCCACCGTACTGAACATCAGCGAAGACCACATGGATCGCTACAGCGGTCTGCCGGCCTATCACCTGGCCAAGCACCGGATCTTCCGGGGCGCGAAGCAGTTTGTGGTCAACCGTCAGGATGCCCTGAGCCGTCCATTGATCGGTGAAGGCCAGCCATGCTGGACCTTTGGCCTGAGCAAACCGGATTTCAAAGCGTTCGGCATTCGCGAAGAAGACGGCGAGAAGTATCTGGCCTTCGAATTCCAGAACCTGATGCCGGTGCGTGAACTGAAGATTCGCGGCGCGCACAACCAGTCCAACGCTCTCGCCGCATTGGCACTGGGTCACGCGGTGGGCCTGCCGTTCGACGCCATGCTCTCTGCATTGCGTACGTTTGCCGGCCTCGAGCATCGTTGCCAGTGGGTCCGCGATCTCGACGGCGTGGCCTATTACAACGATTCCAAAGCCACCAACGTTGGCGCCGCTCTGGCCGCCATCGAAGGTTTGGGCGCAGACATCGACGGCAAGGTCATTCTGATCGCCGGCGGTGACGGCAAAGGCGCCGAATTCAACGATCTGCGTGATCCGGTGGCGGCCAACTGCCGCGCTGTGGTGCTGATGGGCCGCGACTCCGACAAGATCGGCGCAGCCATCGGTGATGCCGTGCCGCTGATCCGCGCGTCCTCGCTGGTCGACGCCGTCGCGCAATGCCGCGCCGCTGCCCAGCCGGGTGACGTGGTGCTGCTGTCGCCGGCCTGCGCCAGTTTCGACATGTTCAAGAATTACGAAGACCGTGGTCACCAGTTCGTCCGCGCTGTGGAGGAACTGGCATGAACCTGAGAAACATCATCAAGCCGTACCCGTCGCCGCTGATCACCGGGCGTGGCATCGACCTCGATTTCCCGATGCTCGCCGGTTGCCTGGCGCTGCTGGGTCTGGGGCTGATCATGATCGCCTCGGCGTCCACCGAAGTGGCGGCGGCGCAGTCGGGCAGTCCGCTGTATTACATGATTCGCCACCTTATCTATGTGGTGCTGGGCCTGGGCGCGTGCATCGTCACCATGATGATCCCGATCGCCACTTGGCAGCGCCTCGGCTGGATGATGCTGATCGGTGCGTTCGGCCTGCTGGTGATGGTGATCATTCCCGGCATCGGTCGCGAAGTGAACGGTTCGATGCGCTGGATCGGTTTCAGCTTCTTCAACGTGCAGCCGTCGGAAATCGCCAAGGTGTTCGTGGTGATCTACCTCGCCGGTTATCTGGTGCGCCGGCAGAAAGAAGTACGCGAAAGCTGGATGGGCTTCTTCAAGCCGTTCATCGTCCTGCTGCCGATGGCCGGTCTGTTGCTGATGGAACCGGACTTCGGTGCCACCGTAGTCATGATGGGCGCGGCGGCGGCGATGCTGTTTCTTGGCGGGGTCGGGCTGTTCCGTTTCTCGCTGATGGTGGTGCTGGCGGTTGGCGCGGTGGTTTTGCTGATCCAGATGCAGCCCTATCGAATGGCGCGTCTGACCAACTTCGCCGACCCGTGGGCCGACCAGTTCGGCGCCGGTTATCAGTTGTCACAGGCCTTGATCGCGTTTGGTCGCGGCGAGTGGCTGGGCGTCGGCCTGGGCAACAGCGTGCAGAAGCAGTTTTACCTGCCGGAAGCGCATACCGACTTCGTGTTCTCGGTACTCGCCGAAGAGCTCGGTGCGGTCGGTTCGCTGTGCACCGTCGCGCTGTTCGTGTTCGTGTGTATTCGCGGCATGTACATCGGCCTGTGGGCGGAGAAGGCCAAGCAGTTCTTCGCCGCTTACGTGGCTTACGGCTTGTCGTTCCTGTGGATTGGTCAGTTCCTGATCAACATCGGTGTGAACGTCGGCCTGCTGCCAACCAAGGGTCTGACCTTGCCGTTCCTCAGTTACGGCGGCAGCTCGCTGGTGATCTGCTGCGCCTGTCTGGGCCTGTTGCTGCGCATCGAGTGGGAGAGTCGAACCCACCTGGGCAGCGAAGAGATGGAATTCCAGGAGAGCGACTTCGCCGAGGAGCCGACTCATGGGCGCTAACGTATTGATCATGGCCGGCGGTACCGGCGGCCACGTGTTTCCGGCGCTGGCCTGTGCCCGCGAGTTTCAGGCGCGCGGCTACACCGTGCACTGGCTCGGCACGCCACGCGGGATCGAAAACGAACTGGTTCCGGCGGCAGGGCTTGAACTGCACCGGATCGACGCCAGCGGTCTGCGCGGCAAGGGCAAGCTGTCGCTGCTCAAGGCGCCGCTGATGTTGCTGAAATCGGTGTGGCAGGCGCGGGCGATCATGCGCCGCCTGAAGCCGGTGTGCGTGGTTGGCTTTGGCGGATATGTGACCGGCCCTGGTGGCCTTGCTGCGAAACTGGCTGGCGTGCCAGTGATCGTTCACGAGCAGAACGCTGTCGCCGGCACCGCCAATCGGTTGCTGGTGCCGTTCGCCGCCCGAGTGTGTGAAGCGTTCCCCGACACCTTTACTCTGTCGGACAGCCGCCGTACCACCGGTAATCCGGTGCGCAGCGAGCTGTTCCTCGACACATCGCGACCGGCGCTGGCCGGGCGCAAAGCGCGTTTGCTGATCCTTGGCGGCAGCCTGGGCGCAGAACCGTTGAACAAATTGCTGCCTGAAGCCCTGGCCCAAGTCGCTGCCGACCTGCGCCCGGAAGTGTTTCATCAGGCCGGCAAAAATCACGATGAAGTGACTGCCGAGCGTTACCGCGCCGTGGGTGTGGAAGCGCAGGTGCAGCCGTTCATCAAAGACATGGCCCAGGCCTATGGCTGGGCTGACCTGGTGGTGTGCCGCGCTGGCGCGTTGACCATCAGTGAGCTGGCGGCCGCCGGTCTGCCCTCGATGCTGGTGCCTTTGCCCCACGCGATCGACGATCACCAGACCCGCAACGCCGATTATTTGGCCCGCGAAGGCGCTGCCTTCCTGATGCCGCAAAGAACGACTGGTGCCGCGGATCTTGCCGCGCGCCTGACAGAGGTCTTGATGCAACCGCAACGACTCGAAGCAATGGCCCAAGCGGCCCGCCGACTGGCCAAACCCGATGCCACCCGTAGCGTGGTCGATACCTGTCTGGAGGTGGCCCATGGTTGAGAATCAGAAAGCCATGCCACAACCGGAAATGCGCCGCATCCGCCGCATCCACTTCGTCGGCATCGGCGGCGTGGGCATGTGCGGCATCGCTGAAGTGTTGTTGAACCTGGGCTATCAAGTCTCCGGTTCCGACCTGAAAGCGTCGCCGGTCACCGAGCGCCTGGAAACCTTCGGCGCGCAGATCTTCATCGGTCACCGTGCCGAGAATGCCGCTACCGCCGACGTGCTGGTGGTGTCGAGCGCAGTGAACACGTCCAACCCGGAAGTGGCGACTGCCCTTGAACGCCGCATTCCCGTAGTGCCGCGTGCAGAAATGCTCGCCGAGCTGATGCGCTATCGCCACGGCATCGCCGTCGCCGGTACCCATGGCAAAACCACCACCACCAGCCTGATCGCTTCGGTGTTCGCGGCCGGTGGTCTGGACCCGACGTTCGTCATTGGTGGTCGTCTGAATGCAGCGGGCACCAATGCCCAGCTCGGCACCAGCCGTTACCTGATCGCCGAAGCCGACGAAAGCGATGCGAGCTTCCTGCATCTGCAGCCGCTGGTGGCCGTGGTCACCAACATCGACGCCGACCACATGGCGACCTACGACGGTGACTTCAACAAACTGAAGAAAACCTTCGTCGAATTCCTGCACAACCTGCCGTTCTACGGTTTGGCGGTGATGTGCCTGGACGATCCGGTGGTGCGCGAAATCCTGCCGCTGGTGAAACGTCCGACCGTGACCTACGGCTTCAGCGAAGACGCCGACGTACGCGCAATCAATGTCCGTCAGCAGGGCATGCAGACCTTCTTCACCGTGCTGCGCCCGGATCGGGAGCCGCTGGACGTGTCGGTGAACATGCCCGGCAACCACAACGTGCTCAACTCGCTGGCGACCATCTGCATCGCCACCGACGAAGGCGTCAGCGATGAAGCCATCGTTCAGGGCCTGTCAGGCTTCCAGGGTGTTGGCCGACGCTTTCAGGTCTACGGCGAACTGCCGGTCGACGGCGGCAACGTGATGCTGGTCGACGACTACGGGCACCACCCGACCGAAGTCGCTGCGGTGATCAAAGCCGTGCGCGGTGGCTGGCCGGAGCGTCGTCTGGTGATGGTCTACCAGCCGCATCGCTACAGCCGCACCCGTGATCTGTACGACGACTTCGTCAATGTACTGGCCGACGCCAACGTGCTGCTGCTGATGGAAGTCTATCCGGCCGGCGAAGAGCCGATCCCGGGCGCCGACAGCCGCAAGCTGTGCAACAGCATCCGTCAGCGCGGTCAGCTCGACCCGATCTACATCGAGCGGGGCGTTGACCTGGCGCCGCTGGTCAAGCCGCTGCTGCGCGCCGGCGACATTCTGCTGTGCCAGGGCGCTGGTGATATCGGCGGTCTCGCGCCGAAGCTGTTGAAAAGTGAATTGTTCGCCGGCGCCGTGGCGGCGCCGGTCGAGGGGAAGTTGAAATGACTGCTGCCTACGCCAAGCTGTTCTCCACCATCGCGCCGAAAGACTTCGGCCGCGTCGCCGTGCTCTTCGGCGGCCTGAGTGCCGAGCGTGAGGTTTCGCTGAAATCCGGCAACGCCGTGCTCGAGGCGCTGCAAAGCGCTGGCGTCGACGCGTTCGGCATCGATGTGGGCGAAGACTTCCTGCAGCGTCTGCTCAGCGAAAAGATCGACCGCGCGTTCATCATTCTCCACGGTCGCGGCGGTGAAGACGGCAGCATGCAGGGCCTGCTCGAGTGCGCCGGCATCCCTTACACCGGCAGCGGCATCCTCGCCTCGGCACTGGCGATGGACAAGCTGCGCACCAAGCAGGTCTGGCACAGTCTCGGGATTCCGACGCCGCGTCACGCCGTACTGTGCAGCGAAGCCGATTGTATTTCCGCAGCGACGGAACTGGGCCTGCCTTTGATCGTCAAACCGGCGCATGAAGGTTCAAGTATCGGGATGGCCAAAGTGAATTCTGCGTCCGAGTTGATCGACGCATGGAAAGCGGCCAGTACCTACGATTCGCAAGTGTTGGTCGAGCAATGGATTCAAGGTCCGGAGTTCACCATCGCCACCCTGCGTGACCAGGTGTTGCCTCCTATCGCCCTGGGTACACCGCACACGTTCTACGACTACGACGCCAAGTACATCGCCAACGATACCCAGTACCGCATTCCGTGCGGGCTCGACGCGGCCAAGGAACAGGAACTCATGGAACTCACGGCCAAGGCCTGTGAGGCGCTGGGTATCGCCGGTTGGGGCCGGGCGGACGTGATGCAGGACGCCGACGGGCAGTTCTGGTTCCTCGAAGTCAATACCGCACCGGGCATGACCGATCACAGCCTGGTGCCGATGGCGGCGCGGGCTGCCGGTCTGGATTTCCAGCAACTGGTTCTGGCCATTCTGGCCGCCAGCGTTGAAGACGCAGGCGCAACAGAGGCGCGAGGTTAAGACCATGCAAGGCGCTCATCTCAGACATCAGCCACCCGCACCCGGCCGCAAGCCGGTGCCGCGGGGTGCCAGCCGAATGGTGGCGAAAGAGCCGATGTCCGCGCGCCTGCCGAAAGCCAATTTCAGCTTTCTGAAAAGCCTGTTCTGGCCAGTGCTGCTGGTGGCGCTGGGCTTTGGCACCTACGAAGGCGCGCAGCGTCTGCTGCCGTACGCCGACCGGCCGATCAGCAAGGTCGCGGTGCAGGGCGACCTGAGTTACATCAGCCAGCAGGCGGTGCAGCAGCGAATCGCGCCGTTCGTGGCGTCGAGCTTCTTCACCATCGACCTCGCCGGCATGCGCAAAGAGCTGGAACAGATGCCCTGGATCGCCCACGCCGAAGTGCGCCGGGTGTGGCCGGACCAGGTGGTGATCCGCCTCGAAGAGCAATTGCCGGTGGCCCGATGGGGCGACGAGTCGCTGCTGAACAATCAGGGTCAGGCATTTACCCCCAGAGAGCTGGCGAACTACGAACACCTGCCGCAGCTGTTCGGCCCACAACGGGCTCAGCAGCAGGTGATGCAGCAGTATCAGGTGCTGAGCCAACTGCTGCGGCCGCTGGGTTTTTCGATTGCACGCCTGGAATTGCGTGAACGCGGCAGCTGGTTCCTGACCACCGGTGCCGGCAGTTCCGGCCCCGGCATCGAGTTGCTGCTGGGACGCGGCAACCTGGTGGAAAAGATGCGCCGCTTCATCGCCATCTATGACAAGACGCTGAAAGAGCAGATTACGAACATTGCGCGCATCGATCTGCGCTACGCCAACGGCCTCGCTGTTGGCTGGCGGGAACCCGTAGCGCCGACGACAGCCCAACCCGCTGTCGCAAAGAATTAAGAAGAGGCAGGACCCATGGCAAACGTGCAAAGCGGCAAAATGATCGTCGGTCTGGATATCGGCACCTCCAAAGTGGTGGCGCTGGTAGGCGAGGTCGCGGACGACGGCCAGCTGGAAATCGTCGGGATCGGCACGCATCCGTCCCGCGGTCTGAAGAAGGGCGTGGTGGTCAACATCGAATCCACCGTGCAGTCGATCCAGCGCGCGATCGAAGAAGCCCAACTGATGGCCGGCTGCCGCATTCACTCGGCGTTCGTCGGCGTGGCCGGCAATCATATCCGCAGCCTGAATTCCCACGGCATCGTTGCGATCCGTGATCGCGAAGTCAGCTCGGCGGACCTTGAGCGTGTACTCGACGCCGCCCAGGCCGTGGCGATCCCGGCTGACCAGCGCGTGCTGCACACCCTGCCGCAGGATTACGTGATCGATAACCAGGAAGGCGTGCGTGAGCCGCTGGGCATGTCCGGCGTGCGTCTGGAAGCCAAGGTTCACGTGGTCACCTGCGCCGTCAACGCTGCTCAGAACATTGAAAAATGCGTGCGTCGCTGCGGTCTGGAAATCGACGACATCATTCTCGAGCAACTGGCCTCGGCCTACTCGGTGCTGACCGACGACGAGAAAGAACTGGGCGTGTGCCTGGTCGACATCGGCGGCGGCACCACCGACATCGCGATCTTCACCGAAGGCGCGATCCGTCACACCGCGGTGATCCCGATTGCCGGTGATCAAGTGACCAACGACATCGCCATGGCGTTGCGCACTCCGACCCAGTACGCCGAAGAGATCAAGATCCGTTACGCCTGCGCCCTGGCCAAACTGGCCGGTGCCGGTGAAACCATCAAGGTGCCGAGCGTTGGCGACCGTCCACCGCGTGAGCTGTCGCGTCAGGCCCTGGCCGAAGTGGTCGAGCCGCGTTACGACGAACTGTTCACCCTGATCCAGGCCGAGCTGCGTCGCAGCGGCTACGAAGACCTGATTCCGGCGGGCATCGTGCTCACCGGCGGTACGTCGAAAATGGAAGGCGCCACTGAACTGGCCGAAGAAATCTTCCACATGCCGGTGCGCCTCGGTGTGCCGCATGGCGTGAAAGGTCTGGATGACGTGGTGCGCAACCCGATTTATTCCACTGGCGTCGGCTTGTTGATGTATGGCCTGCAAAAGCAGTCCGACGGAGTTTCGTTCTCCGGCATCGGCAGCCGCGACAGCTACAGCAGCGAAGAGCCTCAGGCGCCGCTGCTGGACCGACTGAAAAAGTGGGTTCAGGGCAATTTTTAAAAGCTTTACCGCAACACCGCTACAAACAGCAGTAGGCGAAAAAACTAGAGAATGTAAGGAGAGGGAAAATGTTCGAACTCGTAGACAACATCCCCGCAAGCCCGGTAATCAAAGTTATCGGTGTCGGCGGTGGCGGCGGCAACGCTGTCAATCACATGGTCAAGAGCAACATCGAAGGCGTTGAGTTCATCTGCGCCAACACCGATGCTCAAGCGCTGAAAAACATCGGCGCGCGGACCATTCTGCAACTGGGCACCGGCGTGACCAAGGGCCTGGGTGCCGGCGCCAACCCTGAAGTCGGCCGTCAAGCCGCTCTGGAAGACCGTGAGCGCATCGCTGAAGTGCTGGCCGGCACCAACATGGTGTTCATCACCACCGGCATGGGCGGCGGTACCGGTACCGGTGCAGCGCCGATCATCGCTGAAGTGGCCAAGGAAATGGGCATTCTGACCGTTGCGGTCGTGACCCGTCCGTTCCCGTTCGAAGGCCGCAAGCGTATGCAGATCGCCGACGAAGGCATCCGCATGCTTTCGGAAAGCGTCGACTCGCTGATCACCATTCCGAACGAAAAACTGCTGACCATCCTCGGCAAAGACGCAAGCCTCTTGTCGGCTTTCGCCAAGGCTGACGATGTATTGGCCGGTGCCGTTCGCGGTATCTCCGACATCATCAAGCGTCCGGGCATGATCAACGTCGACTTCGCCGACGTGCGCACCGTGATGAGCGAAATGGGCATGGCGATGATGGGCACTGGCTGCGCCAGCGGTCCGAACCGTGCACGTGAAGCTACCGAAGCGGCAATCCGCAACCCGTTGCTGGAAGACGTCAACCTGCAAGGCGCGCGCGGCATTCTGGTGAACATCACCGCCGGTCCTGACCTGTCCCTGGGTGAGTACTCCGACGTTGGTTCGATCATCGAAGCCTTCGCTTCCGAGCACGCGATGGTCAAGGTCGGTACCGTTATCGATCCGGACATGCGCGACGAGCTGCACGTAACCGTGGTTGCCACCGGTCTGGGCGCGAAAATCGAGAAGCCTGTGAAGGTTATCGACAACACCGTGCACACCTCGATGGCTTCGGCGCAGGTGCAACAACCGGCTCCGGCCCGTCAGGAGCAGCCAGCGGTGAACTACCGTGATCTGGACCGTCCGACCGTCATGCGCAACCAGGCTCAGGCCGGTGCTGCGGCTGCCGCGAAGATGAATCCGCAGGATGACCTGGATTACCTGGACATTCCGGCATTCCTGCGTCGTCAGGCCGATTGATGGAATGTATCAGGGCTATGAAGGTGATTGGTGTTCAGCAAAGGCATGGTCTGCTATCATCGCCAGCCTTTGTTGATACCAGTTCGCAATTTGCGCTGAAGCGGCCCAAGCCATGATTAAACAACGCACACTGAAAAATATTATCCGTGCCACAGGTGTAGGCCTGCACTCCGGTGAGAAGGTCTATCTGACCCTCAAGCCTGCGCCTGTCGACACTGGCATTGTGTTTTGTCGCGCTGACCTCGACCCTGTGGTGCAGATTCCTGCCCGCGCGGAAAACGTCGGTGAAACCACTATGTCGACGACGCTGATCAATGGCGACGTCAAAGTGGACACGGTAGAGCACTTGCTCTCGGCCATGGCTGGCCTGGGCATCGATAACGCCTACGTCGAGCTCTCCGCGTCCGAAGTCCCGATCATGGATGGCAGCGCTGGACCCTTCGTATTCCTGATTCAATCGGCAGGCCTGGAAGAACAGGACGCCGCCAAGAAATTCATCCGCATCCTGCGTGAAGTGACAGTGGAAGACGGCGACAAGCGCGCCACTTTCGTCCCTTTCGAAGGCTTCAAGGTGAGCTTCGAGATCGATTTCGATCACCCGGTATTCCGGGACCGCACCCAGAGTGCAAGCGTGGATTTTTCCAGCACTTCGTTCGTAAAAGAAGTCAGCCGCGCTCGTACCTTTGGTTTCATGAGTGACATCGAGTACCTGCGCAAGCACAACCTCGCACTCGGCGGCAGCGTGGAAAACGCGATCGTGGTCGACGCTGATGGCGTGTTGAACGAAGACGGTCTTCGTTATGAAGACGAATTCGTCAAACACAAGATCCTCGACGCGATTGGCGACCTGTACCTGCTGGGCAACAGCCTGATTGGTGAGTTCAAAGGCTTCAAGTCCGGTCATGCACTGAACAATCAGCTGCTGCGCAAATTGATTGAGCAGACAGACGCTTGGGAAGTGGTGACGTTCGAAGACGCCAGCACCGCACCAATCTCTTACATGCGCCCGGTTGCGGCGGTGTAAGTAAAAAACCTCTCTAGTTTTTTGAAGGCCATCCTCGGATGGCCTTTTTTTATGCCCTTTCAAAAGCAAAAGATCGCAGCCTTCGGCAGCTCCTACAGGGGAACGCATTCCAGATGTAGGAGCTGCCGAAGGCTGCGATCTTTTGACTTTAAACTGGCACTACAACGCGATTACGCCCGCCTTCCTTGGCCTGATACAGCGCTTTGTCCGCCGCAAACAGCAGCTGCTCCAGGGTCATCTCGCTCGCCGATGTCCACGTAGCAATGCCGATACTCACGGTCATCGCCCGCTCAGCGCCTTCAACCCAGGGCAAGTTTTCCACAGCCTGGCGAATCTGCTCGGCGATCTGCTGCGCCCCGGCGCTGTCGGTCTCGGCGAGAATCACCGAAAACTCTTCACCGCCATACCGCGCGACCAAATCCGCCGGGCGTCGCACGTTCGCCGTGATCACCTTGGCCAGTTCACGCAACACCTGATCCCCAGCCTGATGGCCATGGCGATCATTGAAGGCCTTGAAGTGGTCGGCATCGATCATCATCACCGACAGCGGCTGGCCCGAGCGCTGGGCGCGGAACCACTCGTGGCGCAGGGTCTGATCGAGCATGCGCCGGTTGGCCACGCCGGTCAGGTCATCGGTGGCAGCCAGTTGCGCCAGTTCGCGTTCGGCGCGATGGCGCAAACGCAGTTCCCGGGCGAGCAGCCAGGTCAGCCACAACAGCCCCAGGCACAACACGCCGGTGGCGCCGCTGATCAGGATCGCCGTGCGCCGCCAGGTGCCGAACACTTCCTCGCTGGACAGCGCGACCATCACGGTCAACGGCAGATTGCCGACCCGCGAGTAGGTATAGAGCCGCCGCTGGTCATCCATGCTCGAGGTGCTGGTGAAACTGCCGCTGCCATCGCGATCGTTGAGAATCCGCACGACATTGGGGCGGTTGCCGAAACTCTTGCCGACCGAATCGCTCTGCAGATACGGCTTCTGCGCGAGCAGCACGCCATCGCTGTTGATGATGTTCAACGTGCTGTCGGTGCCGATGTCGAGGCTTTTGAACAGGTCGTCGAAATAGTCGAGTTTCAGCGACGCCACCGCCACGCCGAGGAATTCACCGGTCTGCGAGGAGATGCGCCGGCTGAAGCTGATGCGCCACTGATCGGCCTCTTCGCAATCGCAGCGGGTCTTGAACGGGCGGCTGATGAACATGCCGATATCGCGGTTGAATGCGTGAGCGAGAAAATAATCGCGGTCGGCGAAATTGCCCGGTTTCGCTTCGATGCGCGAGGAGTCGGCGATCACCTCGCCATGCTTGTCGAGCAGCAGGATGTCGCCCTTGAAGCGCGCGGTGGCAGAGCGATCGAACAGCGCCAGATGACGGATCTGCGGCGAGACGTTCTGCAGGTCGTCACGCTGAGCGGCGGCGATCAGCCCTTGCAGCGTCAGGTCGTACAGCTCGACGGTGCGCAGCACATCGGCATCGATCAATTGCGCGATGGTCGTGGCGCGGCGCGTGGCGACTTCCTGCGCACTGGCGTACTCGCGGATCAGCAGGAAGGTGACGATGCACACCATCGCAATCACGGTCAGCAGGCTGCCGAGGATCAGCAGGCGCTCGGGGCGACCGGTAAGGCCTGTGATGGAAGGCGTGCGGCTGGCGATCATGATGGGCTGTCGGTAGGAGTGGTTTCGTAAGCTTAGTAGGGCTGACGCCGGACGAACCTGTGGGAGCGAGCCTGCTCGCGAAAGCGGTGTGTCATTCAACACAGATGTTGACTGACAATCAGCTTTCGTCGGAACGCCGCCCGGAGCAGGCTCGCTCCCACAGGGTAGATCACAGGATCTGTAAAACGCAGCGCCGATCTTAGAAGACGTTGACCGGGTAGTCGATGATCACGCGGTATTCATCTGTATCCGAATCAATCGCGCCGTAGCCGTTGCCGCCCCGGTTGGTCGCCCATTGCAGGCGCACCACGAGATCCTTGGCCTGGCCGCTTTGTACGACGTACTGCAAATCGATGTCGCGTTCCCAATGCTTGGCGTTATGGCCGTCGGCGCTGTACCAGCTGGAATAGCCTGTGCTGTCCGGGTCGGCTTCGGTCAGGTCCACCGTGCCGCGCGAGTAGGACAGCGCCGAAGTCAGGCCGGGCATGCCGACACCGGTGAAGTCATAGGCGTACTTGAGCTTCCAAGAGCGTTCGTTCGGGCCGTTGAAGTCCGAATACTGCTGCGAGTTGTCCAGATAAACGCTGTCGCCCTGGCTGATGTAGTCGAACGGCGTGTTGCCGTTGACCCGCTGATACGCGGCAGTGACGCTGTGGTTGCCGATGCCGACGGTGAGATGCGTGCTCCAGGTGTTGTTGTCGATATCGCCGAGCAGCGCATCGCCGGTGTCTTGCGTGTGATAGAAGTGCACGCCCGGGTTGAGGCTGACCAGATCGTTCAGTTGCCAGGTGTAGTCGAGGTCGTAGTAGTACTGGTTCCAGATGTCCTTGAGCTCGGACGCGTAAAGGCTGCTGGTCAGGCCCTCAACGCCGCTCCAGGCCACACCGGCCCAGTTCAGGTGCTGGCTTTTGTCGCCGTCGGCGAGGGTGCCGTATGACGTCCCGATGCGGGTATGACCACTCTGGTTATAGGGTTTGGTGAAACTGGCCTGGCCACCTTCGATCAGCCAGCCGTCGAAGCTGTGGTTGCTCAGGCTGATGCCACGAAAGGTCTGCGGCAGCATCCGCGTGTCGCCGCCGGCGATGACCGGGTTGGTGAGGAACAGATCACCGGCCTTCAACTCGGTATCGAAGGCGCGCATCTTCAACGTCCCGCCTGCGGTGGAGAACGAGCCCGGCGCTTTGCCGTTGCCATCGCTGATCGGCAGGATGCTCGAACCGTCGGTTCCGCCTCCGCCATCGAGTTTCAAGCCGAGCATGGCGTGGGCATCGACGCCGAAGCCGACCGTGCCTTCGGTGTAGCCGGACTGGAACACGCCGAGAAAACCCTGACCCCACTCGATATTGTCGTCCGCCTTCTGCAAGCGGTTGCGATTCATGTAGTAGTTGCGGGCGTTAAGGTTGAGGCTCGAGCCTGCGACGAAGCCCTGTTGGGCAGACTCATCGGCGTGGACAGCGGGGGCAATCGTTGCGGCAATCGCAATGAACAGAGGGGTGAGGCGGGCAGGGTAAAACACGTGCGATGGAGCTCCTTGGGTCAGCGGGCCGCTCTGTTTCTTGAGCGGCTTGATGTTTCTTGTTGTTACAGACGCACCAGACGGCTTTCAGACCACAACGAAAAAAGGCCGCTGAATGGCAGCGGCCTGGAGTGACGACGGTTGAACGGGAAGAGCCAAACAACCGCGTCGAGGGAAACCTTTCGCGGTGAGACTCAGCTGTCTTTCTCGAGCGCTTGAGCCTGGGAAGTAGCGGCCTGCGGGGATTGCGTCGCGTCTTGAGCCTTGGCCATCACTTCGGCCTGATGCTGATCGAATGCCTGCGCGCGAGCGACGTTGTGCGCCACGAACGCTTGCGATTCTTCAGCCATCGCCATCGGCGACAGGATCAATGAGGACAAAACGAATGCGCTGGCAATTCCCATACTGTTGGACATCTTGAAAACCTTCTCGCTTGGCGAGTGCTGTTTGGTGCGGGCAAAGATAAGGTTGCCGGGGGTTGGGAAACAGCGTGATTTTCATAAATGACTGTTACAGCAAAAGCAAAGATCGGCACGGGTAACAACCCGGTCTGTGCGTGATGGTGGCCTGTGGCGAGGGGATTTATCCCCGTTGGGCTGCGAAGCGGCCCCAAGAATTCCAGCCTCAAAGATTCTTGGACCTTGTGCACAGGATTTGCGACTGCTGCGCAGTCGAGCGGGGATAAATCCCCTCGCCACAGGGCTTGGCTGAGCATTCAGACCGGAAGGTGAATGCCGAAGGTGTTCATGCCCCGGTCACTGCGCACAAACACATCCCCGCCATGCATCAGCGCAATCGCCTTGACGATGGCCAGCCCCAGGCCGTGGTTGTTGCCGCTGTTGCTACGCGAGGCATCAACCCGATAAAACCGTTCGAACAACCTCGGCAGATGCTCGCTGGCAATCGACGTCCCGGGATTGGCTACGCCAATGCTTACCTGATGTTCTTCAACCTCGATGTGCACCTCGATCACCTGGCCCGGTTCGGTATGCTGCACCGCGTTGCTGAGTAAATTGATCAATGCCCGGCGCAGATGCGCGACCTCGATCTGCACTTGCGCATCGCCGCTGACCTGCACTTCAACCTGCGCGTCTTCAAGAATGAAATCCAGATAGTCCAGTGTCGTCGCCACCTCATCAGCCAGTGACGTCGAGGTCAGTTTGGTCGCCTTGTTGCCCTGATCGGCGCTGGCCAGAAACAGCATGTCGTTGATGATCGAACGCAGCCGCTCCAGCTCTTCGAGGTTCGATTGCAGCACTTCGAAATAGTGTTCGGCGGAGCGCCCGCGAGTCAGTGCGACCTGGGTCTGGCCGATCAGGTTGGTCAGCGGCGAGCGCAGTTCATGGGCGACGTCGGCGTTGAACGATTCCAGCCGTGAATAGGCCAGTTCGACCCGTTCCAGGGTCGAGTTGAACGACTCGACAAACTGTTCCAGTTCCGGCGGCAGCGGCGACAGGCGCAAGCGTCCGGCGCGCAGTGGTGGGGCCAGACGCTGGGCTTCCTGCGACAGTTTGATCAGCGGCTTCAGACCGATTCTTGCGACCCAATAGCCCAATGCAGAGGCCAGCAGCACCCCGACAATCGCCAGACTGATCAGGGCGATGAGCAAGTGATGCTGGGTCTGATGCAGCGTCTCGGTGTCGATGCCGATCATGAAACGCAACGGCGGGCGCTGATCCTTGGCGGGGAACTGACTGACCAGCACTTTCAGTGGGTAGGGTTGATCGGGCAGTTGCAGATCGTGCATGCCCAACGGGCCATTGATCGCGGCACGAATCTGCGGCGTAAGGTTGCCGTACTCGTAGCGCGGATCACCGCTGCTGATCCAGAAGCTGATGCGCTTGTCTTCTTCGCCGAGCAGCTTGAGCTTGTTGTTGATCTTCACCCAATGCTCCGGCGTGCCGTAACGGCCAACGGTGGATTCGAGCACGCTGTACCGCGCATCCAGCTCGGCTTCGGGCAACAAACCCAGACCTTTGTCGACCTGCTGATACAGCGCGCCGCCAATCAACAGAAACACCACCAGCGCCACCAGCGTGAACATGCCGCTCAGGCGCAAGGCAATCGAGTTACTGGACACCACGGCTCTCCAGCACATAACCCATACCGCGAATGGTGTGCAGCAGTTTTTCGTTGAACGGCCCGTCGAGCTTGGCGCGCAGGCGTTTGATCGCGACTTCGACGACGTTGGCGTCACTGTCGAAATTGATGTCCCAGACCATTTCCGCGATTGCGGTCTTCGAAAGGATTTCGCCCTGGCGACGGGCGAGCACGCTGAGCAGGGAAAACTCTTTCGCGGTCAGATCCAGGCGCGTTCCGGCGCGGGTGGCCTTGCGGCTGATCAGGTCGATCCACAGGTCGGCGATGGTCACTTGTACCGGTTCGTGGCCGCCGCTGCGGCGGGTCAGCGCTTGCAGGCGGGCGACCAGTTCGAGAAAGGAAAACGGTTTGCCGAGGTAATCGTCGGCGCCGTCGCGCAGGCCCTTTATCCGATCTTCGACGCGCTCGCGGGCGGTGAGCATGATCACCGGGGTCTGCTTGCGCGCACGCAATGCGCGCAGTACACCAAAGCCATCGAGCCCCGGCAGCATGACGTCGAGGACGATCACGGCGTAGTCGCATTCCAGCGCCAGATGCAGGCCTTCGACACCGTCGCGGGCAAGGTCGACGGTGTAGCCTTGTTCGGTCAGGCCACGGTGCAGATAGTCCGCGGTTTTTTCTTCGTCTTCGATAATCAGAACGCGCATGACCCTGCCTCAGTCTGTGGTCGCCAACGCCGCTACAGGCGTAGGTTCGGGCCGGTGGAACAGCCGCTCAAGCCACAAGTATATGACCGGAGTGGTAAACAGCGTCAGCATCTGGCTGACCAGCAAACCACCGACCACGGCAATGCCCAACGGCTGGCGCAATTCGGCGCCGGTGCCGTAACCGAGCATCAGCGGCAACGCACCGAGCAGGGCGGCGAGGGTGGTCATGATGATCGGCCGGAACCGGGTGATGCACGCTTCGAAAATCGCCTCCTGCGGCGGCAGACCGCGCTGGCGCTGCGCCTCGAGCGCGAAGTCGATCATCAGGATGCCGTTCTTTTTGACGATGCCGATCAGCAGCACCAGGCCGATCAACGCCATGATCGAAAAGTCCTGGCCGCAGATCCACAGCATGATCACCGCACCGAGGCCTGCTGCCGGCAGGGTCGAAATGATCGTCAGCGGATGCACGAAGCTTTCATAAAGCACGCCGAGGATGATGTACACCGCCACCAGCGCCGCCAGAATCAGCCACGGCTGGCTGGCCAGCGAACTCTGGAACGCCTGCGCCGCTCCCTGGAAATTGCCGCTGATCGCGGTGGGCATGCCGATCTCGGCCTTGGCCTGGTTGAGCTGAATCACCGCATCGCCCAATGCCACGCCAGGGGCGAGGTTGAATGACATGTTGGCGGCGGGGAACATGCCGTCATGGGCAATCGACAGCGGGCCGATGGTTGGCGCGTCAAACCTTGCCAGCGCCGACAGCGGCACCATCTCGCCGCTCAGTGGCGAGCGCAGGTAGAAATAGTTGAGGCTTTCGGCCCTGCCGCGCTGTTTGGTGTCCAGCTCGAGAATCACGTTGTATTGGTTGACCTGGGTCTGGAATTCATTGATCTGCCGTTGGCCGAATGCATCGTACAGCGCCTCGTCGACATCGCTGGCGGTCAGGCCGAAACGCGCGGCGGCGCTGCGATCGATGCTGATGTGGGTGATGCTGCCGCCCAACTGCAGATCGTTGGAAATGTCGCGAAACGCCGGGTTGCTGCGCAGTTTCTCGGTCAGGCGCTGGGTCCAGGTGGCGAGGGTCGCGCCGTCGTTGCTCTTGAGTACGTATTGGTACTGCGCACGGCTGGGGCCGGAGCTGAGGTTGATGTCCTGCCCGGCGCGCAAATAAAGGACGATGCCGGGCACTTTCATCAGTTGCGGGCGGATGCGATCGATGAACTGGCTGGCGCTGACATCGCGATCGCCACGTTTTTTCAGGGCGATCCAGAAGCGCCCGTTGGCGATGGTCTGGTTGCTGCCGGAAACCCCGACGGAGTGCGAGAAGGCCTGCACCGCCGGATCGGCCGCGACGATTTCGGCCATCGCCAAGTGTTTTTTCACCATATCGCCGTAGGAGATATCCGCAGCGGCTTCGGTGGTGCCGAGGACAAAACCGGTGTCCTGCACCGGGAAGAACCCCTTGGGAATGAAAATGTACCCGGCGACCGCCAACGCCAGCGAGAGACCGAACACGCCGATCATCAATTTCTGATGATCGAGGGCGCGGCGCAGGCCCTTTTCGTACCAGCCGAGCAGGCGTTCGCTGAAACCGGGTTTGGCGTTGGCGTGATGTACCGGCTTACGCATAAACAGCGCGGCAAGGGTTGGCGCCAGGGTCAGCGACACCACCACGGAAATCATGATCGTCGAAGTCGCGGTCAGGGCGAATTCCTTGAAAAGGCGCCCGACCACACCGCCCATGAACAGCAGCGGAATGAACGCCGCCACCAGTGAGAAACTGATCGAAACGACGGTGAAGCCAATCTCGCCGGCCCCCTTGATCGCCGCCTCGCGCATGTCATCGCCGGCCTCGAGATGGCGATGGATGTTTTCCACCACCACGATCGCATCGTCCACGACGAAGCCGACCGCGACGACGATCGCCACCAGCGTCAGGTTGTTCAGGCTGAAGCCAAGGATGTACATCAGGGCGAAACTGGCGATCAGCGAGACGCCGAGCACCGCCGAAACAATCAGCGTCGCCGACAACTGGCGCAGGAACAGCGCCATCACCGCGACCACCAGCAGGATCGCGATCAGCAAAGTGATCTCGACTTCATGCAGCGAGGCGCGAATGGTTTGCGTGCGATCGATCAGAGTTTTCACCTGCACCGAGGCCGGCAGCATCGCTTCGAGGCCGGGCAGGGCGGCTTGAATGCGGTCGACGGTTTCAACGATGTTGGCGCCGGGCTGGCGGAAAATCACCAGATTCACACCGGGGCGATCTCCGGCCCAGGCCTGCACGTAGGCATCTTCCGCACCGTTGACGACTTTGGCGACATCGCGCAGGTGAACCGGGGCGCCATCCTTGTAGGAAACGATGAGCTCGCGGTAGTCCTCGGGGTGGAACAACTGGTCGTTGGTCGACAGCGTCGAGATGCTCGATTCGCCGTACAGCGCACCTTTGGCCAGGTTAAGGCTGGTCTGCTGGATCGCCAGCCGAATGTCGGCCAGCGTCAGGCCGATGGCCGCGAGTTTGTCCGCCGAGGCTTGTACGCGAATCGCCGGGCGTTGCTGACCGGTGATGTTGATCTGGCCGACGCCGTCGACCTGACTGATCTGACGCGAGAGCAGGGTTTCCACCAGGTCGCTGAGTTCGGTGCCGGGCATCTGTGTCGAGCTGACGCTGAGGATCAGCACCGGGCTGTCGGCCGGGTTGACCTTCTTCCACGTTGGCAGCGTCGGCATGTCTTTTGGCAACTTGCCGGCGGCGGTGTTGATCGCCGCCTGTACCTCCTGGGCGGCGGTGTCGATGCTTTTATCGAGGGTAAATTGCAGGGTCAGCAGAGTTGAGCCCAGCGCGCTGCTGGAGGTCATCTGGGTCATGCCGGGGATGGCGCTGAATTGCACCTCCAGCGGCGTGGCCACGGAGGAAGCCATGGTGTCGGGGCTGGCGCCGGGCAACTGTGCCGAGACCTGGATCGTAGGAAATTCCGCTTCCGGCAGTGGCGCAATCGGCAAACGCGGGAAGGCAATTACGCCGACCAGTACCAGAGCGAACGTCAGCAAAATCGTCGCCACCGGGTGATCGATGCACCAGGTCGAGATGCCCTTGTGCGAGTTCATGGCTTCGGCTCCGCCTGCACCACTTGCGGCGGCTCACTCATGACTTGCACGCTCGAGCCCGGCTTGAGTCGCGACTGGCCGTCGGTCACCAGCACGTCACCAGCGTTGACACCTTTGATGATGTCCTGGCCGCTGCCCTGATAAATCATCTGTACCGGCACTGCCTCGACCTTGTCGTCCTTCACACGGTAAACAAAGTGTTGTTCGAGGCCACGCTGTACGACGGTGGGCGGAACCACCAGCGCATCTTTATCCACAGCCGTCTGAATTTTCACCGTCACCAGCAAACCCGGCCAGAGCTTCTGGCTGGCATTGGCGAATTCGGCCTTGGCGCGGATGGTGCCGGTGTTGGCGTTGATCTGATTGTCGATCAGGGTCAGCTGACCTTCGCCGAGCAGATTGCCGGTTTCGCCATCAGTATCGGCTCCGATGTACGCCTTGACCGGGGCGCGTTGCGGATCGCTGATCAGACTCTGCAGGGTCGGCAGCATCTGCTGCGGCAGGGAGAATTCGACGGCGATCGGGTCGATCTGCGTGACGGTGAACAGGCCTTGGGTGTCGGTCATGCGCAGGAAGTTGCCTTCATCGACGGTACGAATACCGACGCGCCCGGTGACCGGGGAGCGAATCTGCGTGTAGGACAGTTGCACCTGCGCCGCATCGATCGAGGCCTGATTGCCTTGCGCAGTGGCTTTGAGCTGATTGACCAAGGCCTGTTGCTGGTCGAAGGTCTGTTTCGATACGCCGTCGTCGACGCTGAGCAGTTTGTAGCGCTTGAGATTGACCAGCGCGACCTGCAACTGCGCCCGACTCTCGCCCAACTGCGCCCGGGCCTGGTCGAGGCTGGCGCGGATCGAGCGGTCGTCGATGGTGGCGAGCAGGTCGCCTGCTTTGACCAGCTGACCTTCCTTGACCAGAATTTTCGTCAGGATCCCGTCGATCTGCGGACGCACCACCACGCTGTGCAGCGACAGCACCGAGCCGATGCCGCTGGTATAGCGCGGCACGTCTTTGGCGTTGACCGTCACCACCCGCACCGGGATGGCAGTCTGTGTAGCCAGTTTGGCCGGCGCCGGTTTCAGCGCGAACCACAGGCCGGCGGCTGCCAGCAGAATCAGGAAAGTGGCCAGCAGGATTTTGTTTTTCTGAATGGACATGCGCGGCGCCGAAGTCTGGAGTTTGGGCAGATTGACCAGTTATAAACCGGTCAGGCGGTCGGCAGGGTGACGGCTGGCTGTCAGGATTGTCAGTTTCGTTTGGATAGATGGGGAGTAGCAATGTGCGGCGATGGTCTTGTGTTGGATTCGCCCCTCATCGGAACGCCGCCCGCCCAGCCCTCTCCCCAAGGAGAGGGAGCCGATTTGTGGGCTTTTCGAACCTGAGTTCGACTCGGTATCCCATGTCGGCGAACCTCGAGTAAACACCTCGGTCTGTCCCCTCTCCCTCGGGAGTGGGTTAGGGTGAAGGGAAACCCGTTCAGCGCACCGTGCAAATCTTCAGATGCCGAGCCACAGCGCACAGGTATACTGCGCGCCTTTGCGGCTCACTGATCGGGCCGACTTTTTGTTCCCGGAGCTTTTATGACTTCCCCGACCCAACCGCCGGTTGACGACGCTGTGAGCGACGTCCCGGCTGAAGTGGCTGACGCCAGCGAAACCAAGGCCGAGATCCCGGCGTTCAAGTTCCCGTTCAAGCCGGGCGAGCTGGCTTCGGCGAAAGGCTCGAATCAGCCGTGGTACAAGAATGGCGCGAAGAATGGCCACACCAAAACCCCGGGCATGGCGCCGCCGGGGACGCGTCGGTCGATGGGCAAGCGCTGACATCGGAAAGTGATGGTGCTTGTGCTGGCCTCTTCGCGAGCAGGCTCGCTCCCACATTGGATTTGTGTAGAACCCAAACCTGTGGGAGCGAGCCTGCTCGCGAAAGCGACATCCGCTACAGCACAAATACCAGATCAAGCCGCGCGCAATGAAATAAACGCATAAGTCTGCGCCGGTTCCGTCACCACCTGCCCACCCGCAGCCAGTACCTGTCCGGCCACATCATCGCCAGACAAATGAAACAGCCATTCACTGGTTTGCGCCGCCATCGGTTGCGCGCTCACCTGGTCGATCACCGCTGCAAACGCATCCATGTTCGGCAAGTACGCGGTGAACCCGTCGCCCTTGAGCGCCGTGGTGCGAATCCCCAACGTTGCGCAGATCGCATCCTTGAGTCTGATGTCATCCCGATCCGCCTGACGCGAACGCTGGATCAGCTCAACCAGTTCCCGATCAACCAACTCGCCGCCCACGATCAGCTCCGGCCCCTGTTCCCAGGACTCTGGCGGGCAATCCTTGGCAGCTGGATTGAGCGGGATGTGCGGATTGATTTCCGCCGGGTAAATCCGGCACACCAGCGGGCGCCGCTCGTAGATCCGGCAGCGCTTGTCGTCGTCAAGATTCCGGCAGGGGCCGACGTTGTAGGCGGCAAAGGTGATCGCCACGTGAGCATCAGTAGTGCCACTGCGGACCACCGCCGAACGGCGCTCGGCATGTTCGCGCTGCTGCGCCGGCAGGCCCAGGCCATTGCCGAGAAACGCCTCGACCAGCACGATCACCTGACCGCCATCGGCCGCCCACATGCGGGCTTCGGCGAGCGTCAGCGGGACATGGTGGTCGGTGCAGCATTTGCCGCAACCTACGCAGGAAAACGTCGTATTCATTGAGCGATCTGTCTTCAATCAGGGTGTGAAACGGTGGCGGAAAACCACCGCACAGGACCTGGTCGAAGCAAGTTGTGCGCCATTCACTGGGGTTTGGCGGTCGGGCGAATCGAATCCCACTCGGTGACGAACGCGGTTTTCGACTGTTTGTTGTACAGGCACAGCTCACTGCCTTGCTGGCCTTTCATGTGTTTTTGCGGGTATTGGCCTTGCAGCAGAACGGCGGTGTAACCGACGCGGTCGTCGAATTGCGCAGGTGTGCCGACCGGTTTGACGTTTTTCAGGCCACTGGCCTTGGTGCAACTGGCGAGCACGGTCTTGTCATAGGCAGCCCAGGCGTCGGGGCTGGAGGCGTGGGCCTGGGAGGCGAGGGCGGTGAGGCTGAGCAGCGCCAGGGTGATGGCTTTCATGGTTGGGGCATCCTTGGTTATGGCCAAGGTTGGAGTCTGTCGGATAGCGGAAGTTGCCAGTGCTGCCCTTCGCGAGCAGGCTCGCTCCCACAGTTTGAAATGCAATCCATCTGTGGGAGCGAGCCTGCTCGCGAAAGCGGTAGATCAGTCGGGCACAAGCTCGCGCCGAACCACAACCATCCCGACACTCTCATACAACCGCCGCGCCCGCAGGTTGTCCTCCAGAACCCGCAAATCGACAAACCCCTCGCGCCGCTGTTGAAAGACGCTGAAGGCATGCAGCAACAACGCCCGCCCAAGCCCCCGGCCCTGCATTCGCGGGTGCACCACCAGATTCTTGATATAGGCACTGGTCCAGCACTGCGCTACGCCCACCACGCCCTCGGCATCGCAGGCCACGAAACACAAAGCTGGATCGTATTCAGGGTCGCTGGCAAAGCGCTGACGCCAGTCGTCCAGTGACGGCACTCGACCGCCACCTTCCAGCTGTCCGAGCTGCATCAACTGATGCACCGCCGGCGCCAGTTCCTCGCGGTAGACGGACAGCTCAATCCCGTCTGGCCACTGCGCATCCGGCACCGCTTCACTCAAGTCGCGGCGCAGCAGAAAGCAAAACGTCTCGGCCAACACTCAGTGCCCGTTGGCCGCGACGTGCTTGGCGGCTTCGATCAGGCGTTGGGTCAGTTCCGGCGAGGAGAACTTGGTCAGCACCGCATTGGCACCGGCCAGTCGGGCCTTTTCACTGTTCATCGCGCTGTCGAGGGAGGTGTGCAGCAGCACGTACAGGTGAGCAAAGTCCGGGGTCTCGCGCAGGGTACGGGTGAAGGCGTAGCCGTCCATTTCCGACATTTCGATGTCGGAGACGATCAGATTGATCTGCTGCGCGGTGCCTTGCAGGTCGAGCAGGCAGTCGATGGCTTCCTTGGCACTGCGCGCGGTGTGGCATTGCAGGCCGAGGTTGCGCAGGGTGTGCACCGATTGCTGCAACGCCACCTGGCTGTCATCGACCACCAGAATGCGCGCGTTGCCGAGCACTTCAGCGTCTTCCATGGTCAGGTCGGTCGGCGCCATTTCGATCTGCGCCGGGGCGATGCTGTGGATGACTTTTTCGATGTCCAGCACCTGTACCAGCGTGCCGTCCACCGAGGTCACGCCGGTGATGTAGGCGCGCGAGCCGCCGGAGCCGAACGGTGGCGGCTTGATGTCGGTGGTCAGGCAATGAACGATCTTGCTCACCGCCTGCACATGCAGACCCTGCTTGGAACGGCTGACATCGGTGACGATCAGGCAGCCACCGTTGGGATCTTCCAGAGGCCGCTCGCCGATCGCGCGGCTGAGATCGATCACCGACAGCGATGCACCGCGCAGCGAGGCGATGCCTTTGACGTGCGGGTGCGACTCCGGCAGCTTGGTCAGCGGCGGGCAGGGGATGATTTCACTGACTTTCAGCAGGTTGATCGCCATCAGCTTGCCGCTGCGCAAGGTAAACAGCAGAAGCGAAAGTGAATCTGCGCGGGCTTTGGTGGAGGACATATGAACCTTCTGTGGGGCGAGAGTGGAAATCGCCAGAAACCTTTGATGCCGTGTTATCGGCGTTAAAGGGATGGGCTTTAGGTTAGTTGTCGGGTAGTCGGCTTGAGTTGATCGCTGTTCTCTCTATCACTGCCCCTCACCCCAGCCCTCTCCCAGAGATAGAGGGGGCCGACGGAGGTGTCTGGCGTTTTACACCGACCTGAACGACCGAGTCGATTATGGATTCGGAAGAAATCTTTCACGTCAGTGGAATTCTTCAATATCCCCCAATCAGTCCCCTCTCCCTCTGGGAGAGGGCTAGGGTGAGGGTGTGCTTTTAGCTCTTCATGCCTAGTCGTTTGGCCATCCGCCCCAGATTCGCCCGATCCACCCCCAACTCCCGGGCCGCACTTGCCCAGTTATCCTGGTGACGCTCCAGCGCTGCACTGATCAGGCGCCGCTGAAACTCATCGGTGGCACTGCGCAGATCCGCGCTGATTATCGGCAGCACATTGGCCAAGTCGGCACTGGCAGGCGCAACCACGTTGTCCACAACCTCACGGGGCAGATCCAGATCCGCCGCGCTCAGACTCAGAATCTTCGGCCGCACTTTGCAGTTACCCAGCGCCTTCAGCGCACTGCGCCCGATCAAGTGCTCCAGTTCGCGCACATTGCCCGGCCAGGTATAGGCGAGCAGCGCTTCCTGAGCATCACTGTTCAAACGCAGGCTATTGAGGCCCATGCGCGAGCGGTTCTGCTCGAGAAAGAAGCCACTGAGCAGCAACACGTCGCGCCCGCGATCGCGCAGGGCCGGCACCCGCAGCGGGTACACGCTCAAGCGGTGATAAAAGTCGGCACGGTAGCGACCGCTGCGCACTTCCTCGGCCAGATCGCGATTGGTCGCGGCAATCAGACGCACGTCGACCTGGTGCTCCTTGTCCGAGCCCAAGCGCTGCAACTGACCGCTCTGCAATACGCGCAGCAACTTGGCCTGGACCGTCAGCGACAGCTCGCCGACTTCATCAAGAAACAGCGTGCCGCCATTGGCCAGTTCGAACTTGCCACGCCGGTCGCTGGTGGCGCCGGTGAAGGCGCCGCGCACGTGGCCGAACAGTTCGCTTTCCACCAGCGTGTCGGGGAGGGCGGCGCAGTTGAGACTGATGATCGGTTTGTCGGCGCGCGCGGAGGCGGCGTGGATCGCTTGGGCTACCAGCTCTTTGCCGACCCCGGTTTCGCCGGTGATCAGAACAGTCAGATCACTGCCGCCGACCAGATTGATTTCTTCCACCAAACGTTTATGCGCCTTGCTCTGGCCGATCATTTCGCGGTGCTGCTGACCGCTGGCCTGACGGTAGACCTCGGCGCGCTGATGTTCGTCTTCGGCGCGGGTGGCCAGACGTTCGATGCGTTCGGCCGCATTGACCGTGGCCGAGGCGAGGCTGGCGAAGGCTTGCAGGGCGTCGAGTTCGATCGGCTCGAAACGCTCCGGGTCCAGCGCGTCGAGGGTGATCAGGCCCCAGAGTTTTTCATCGACGAATAAAGGACAGCCGAGGCAGTCGTGAACTTCAAGATGATCGTCGAGGCCATCGACCAATCCGTCATAAGGATCGGGCAGGTCGCTGTCGGCAGCGAAGCGCGTCGGCCCGGCGCCGGCCAGCAGGATTTCAAAACGCGGATGCTCGCTGACCTTGAAGCGCCGGCCGAGGGTGTCGGTACTCAAGCCATCCACCGCCAGCGGCACCAATGATTCGCCATCCAGACGCAACAACGCGGCGGCATCGCAGGGCAACAAGGCGCGCATGGCCTCGAGCAAACGCCGGTAGCGCTCACCTTCGGGCAGTTCGCGGGAGAGGTCGGCGACCAGAGGCAGCAGGGCGGTAAGCAGGGATTTAGCGGTCATGGTTATGTAGTCAAAGAGACAAGGTGTAGTCGCGATGACTATACGTTCATTTGTGTCTAAATGACTAAGTAGGTTTCAAGCTGTTGAATTCAAAGGATTAATTAGTTGGCACGAAAGCTGATATCCCTAATGCAATCTTTCAAGAAAGCGCAGGAGTCACCTTATGCTTAGCGTCCAGGATCGTGCCATCATCAAATCCACCGTGCCTCTGCTGGAAAGCGGCGGCGAGGCGTTGATCACGCATTTCTACCGCATGATGCTCTCCGAATACCCGCAAGTGCGCCCGCTGTTCAACCAAGCGCATCAGGCCAGTGGCGATCAGCCGCGTGCCTTGGCCAACGGCGTGCTGATGTACGCCCGGCACATCGATCAGCTCGACCAGTTGGGCGATCTGGTGGCGAAGATCATCAACAAACACGTCGCCCTGCAGATTCTGCCGGAGCATTACCCGATCGTCGGCACCTGCCTGCTGCGCGCCATTTCCGAAGTGCTCGGCGAAGAGATCGCCACGCCTGAGGTGATGAGTGCCTGGGGCGCTGCGTACGGGCAACTGGCCGACATCCTGATCGGCGCCGAAACCGCGATCTATGACCAGAAGGAACACGCTGTCGGCGGCTGGCGCGGTGCGCGGGAATTCATCGTCGCAGCGAAGGTGCAGGAGAGCGCGGAAATCACCTCGTTCTACTTCGAACCGGCGGACAAAGGGCCGATTCTTGCGGCCGAACCGGGTCAGTACATTGGCATGAAGCTGATCCTCGACGGCGAAGAAATCCGTCGTAACTATTCGCTGTCGGCACTGGCCAACAATGGTCAGTACCGCATCAGCGTCAAGCGTGAACCGAATGGTCGCGCGTCCAACTACCTGCATGATCAACTGCACGTCGGCGCGAGCATCCAACTGTTCCCGCCGTCGGGCGAATTCACCCTGGCGGCCAGCGACAAACCACTGGTGCTGATCAGTGGCGGCGTCGGCATCACCCCGACGCTGGCGATGCTGGAAGCAGCGCTGGCGACCGAACGTCCGGTGCACTTTATCCACTGCGCGCGTAACGGCAGCGTCCACGCATTCCGTGACTGGGTCGATGGGCTGGCGGCGCGTCATCCGCAACTCAAGCGCTTCTATTGCTACGCCGAAGAAGATGGGGTCAGCCCGGCGGCGGACAAGGTTGGCCTGCTCAGCGAAGAACTGCTCGGCCAGTGGCTGCCGGCGCAGCGTGATGTCGATGCTTACTTCTTGGGACCGAAGGGGTTCATGGGCGCGATCAAACGGCATCTGAAAGCGTTGGGCGTGCCGGAGAAACAGAGCCGTTACGAGTTCTTCGGCCCGGCTGCTGCTCTGGAGTGATCCGAGACCGCCTTGTCTCGTTCGCGAGCAGGCTCGCTCCCACCGGATTTGCGTTCGACGCAGATCCATTGTGGGAGCGAGCCTGCTCGCGAATCTTCTGCGCGCCGCAAAAGCCATGTTGGTTAATCATTCCTTAACCGCTCTATCGTTTATTGCCCCGGTGTAGACTTGCGACAATTTCAGCCGCCGGCCGGCTGGACCATGGACTTACAAAGGAAAGGCAATGAGCGAGGAAACGATGCGGTTGGGGCGTGAGCGGCGCTATCTGGTGTTGCTGGGGATCATCTGCCTGGCGTTGATCGGCGGCGCACTTTACATGCAGGTCGTGCTCGGCGAAGCACCTTGCCCACTGTGCATTCTGCAGCGCTATGCATTGTTGCTGATTGCACTGTTCGCCTTTATCGGTGCGGGCATGCGCAGCCGTCGCAGCATCACCGTGTTCGAGACGCTGGTGGTGATCTGTGCGATCGCCGGGGCCGGTGTGGCCGGGCATCACGTCTATACGCAGTTCTATCCGGCGGTGAGCTGTGGCGTCGATGTGCTGCAGCCGATTGTCGATGATCTGCCGCTGGCAAAGATCTTCCCGCTGGGCTTCCAGGTTGACGGTTTCTGCTCGACGCCGTATCCGCCAATCCTCGGTCTGTCGCTGGCGCAATGGGCGCTGGTGGCGTTCGTGCTGGTGGTCATTCTGGTGCCTCTGCTGACCTCGCGGAATCGAAAAGCGCTGCACTGAGTCAACTTCTCGGCAGAGCTGCCGATAAACAAAACGCCCCGATTTTCGCTGCTGAAAATCCGGGCGTTTTGCATTTCAGAGCGTTTGTGAAAACACCGTGACGAACGGCAATGAAGCGTGCGGCAAATGTGCGACATGTTGTCACACAGGGGCTGTCGCAGGGACTCGGGATGCGGCGGATTGGCCGCCTGTTACATAAAAACATTGGCCAGCTTCAGCGTTTTCGGGCTTGAGCACGGACGTACCAGAGCAGGCAGTTTTAACAGGCGCCGGCAGATGGACGAAGCCCTTGGAACATCGGGCTTTGCGCCGCTCCAGCGTTTGTAGATCGGGTGCAGAGCTGTCTGATTTGAGGCGGTTACGCTGGCGGATTTTGCCGCTTTTATTGAGAAACGCTTTCGATAACTTGCGCAACTTTTGCAAAAATGGCGATGGATTGTTGCTCTGAGTGATAAAAATTATTTCGGGATAAGACATGGTGTATAGGGCGCTACCTATCTACAATCGCCCGCACTGAATTCCCGACGCTGTTCAGCCTTTATCAAGGAACTGATCAGGAGGTCGGGTGTCGAGCGAGCCGCGAGGCTTTCGAGACACCCTGGTGTCGGTGCCTTTCCAATTTTCCGCACCAAATGGAATTGGTCTGTAACAAGGCCTTTGACCACGAATTCGAATAAGAACTGAACGCTGTCCCAAGGTTTTGTCGAGCGTGAGACGCGCGACGGGCGGCCCTTATTCAATCCAAAGAAAATGCCAACCCTTGGCAGGGTGAAGTGTTGGCGATCAAAACCCAACTGCATTGCGCAAGCTGCTTTAGAGGTCGTGAGATGAGTAAAAACAGGTACCCCAGATTACTAGGCCTAGTGCCGCTGCTCGGCACGTTGTTGCTGGGAGGCTGCAACATGACCTTGCTCAATCCAACGGGCCAGGTCGGCCTGGAACAGCGCAACCTGATCATCACCGCCACGCTGCTGATGCTGTTGGTCGTCGTGCCGGTCATCGTCATGACCTTCCTGTTTGCCTGGAAGTACCGCGCTTCGAACAAGAACGCCGTCTACACGCCGAAGTGGTCGCACTCGACCAAGATCGAAGTGGCCGTATGGACCATCCCGGTGCTGATCATCATCGCCCTGGGCTACATCACTTACATCTCGACTCACGAGCTGGACCCGTATCGTCCGATCGAGTCTGACGTCAAGCCGGTGACCATCGAAGTCGTCGCGCTGGACTGGAAGTGGCTGTTCATCTACCCGGAACAAGGCATTGCCACGGTCAACAAGATCGTGTTCCCGGCGCACACGCCAATCAACTTCAAGATCACCTCCGACGCCGTGATGAACTCGTTCTTCATCCCGGGCCTGGGCGGCCAGATCTACGCGATGGCGGGCATGCAGACCAAGCTGCACCTGATCGCTGACCGCAACGCTGAAATGGACGGTATCTCCGCCAACTACAGCGGTGCCGGTTTCACCGGTATGAAATTCAAGGCTATCTCCACCACTCAGGAAGATTTCGACGCCTGGGTAAGTGAAGTCAAGAAGTCGCCTAAACAGCTTGATCAGGCTGAATACGCGGCCCTGGCCAAACCGAGCCAGAACAACCCAGTCGAACTCTACTCGTCGGTCACGCCGAACCAGTTCCAGATCATCGTCGACAAGTACGAAGGTATGAAGCCGGGCAAGCCGCTGAAGCACGAGAAGAAAGAGAAAGAAGTGGCGGCCACGGATATTGACGCGGGTTCGCATTCAGCTGCCGGGGCAGAGGAGTAAACGATGTTTGGTAAATTAAGTTGGGAAGCAGTCCCATTCCACGAGCCGATCGTGATGGTGACCATCGCCATGATCGCCCTCGGTGGTCTGGCGCTGTTCGCTGCGATCACTTACTTCAAGAAGTGGACGTACCTGTGGACCGAGTGGCTGACTTCGGTCGACCACAAGAAAATCGGCGTGATGTACATCATCGTCGCCATGGTCATGCTGCTGCGCGGCTTTGCCGATGCGATCATGATGCGTACCCAGCTGGCCATGGCCACCGAGGGTTCGCCTGGCTACCTGCCACCTGAACACTATGACCAGATCTTCACCGCTCACGGTGTGATCATGATCATCTTCATGGCGATGCCATTCTTCACCGGCCTGATGAACCTTGCAGTGCCGCTGCAGATCGGCGCGCGTGACGTTGCGTTCCCGTTCCTGAACTCCCTGAGCTTCTGGCTGCTGGTGTCCGGCGTTGTGCTGATCAACCTGTCGCTGGGTATCGGTGAATTCGCCAAGACCGGTTGGGTTGCGTATCCGCCGCTGTCGGGTCTGCAATACAGCCCTGGCGTGGGTATGGATTACTACATCTGGGCGCTACAGCTATCCGGATTGGGTACGACGTTAACCGGGGTCAACTTCCTCGCGACCGTACTGAAAATGCGTACCCCTGGCATGAAACTGATGGACATGCCGATCTTCACCTGGACCTGCACCTGGGCAAACGTTCTGATCGTGGCTTCGTTCCCGATCCTGACCGCTACCCTGGCACTGCTGACCCTTGACCGTTACATGGATTTCCACATTTTCACCAATGAACTTGGTGGCAATCCGATGATGTACGTCAACCTGTTCTGGGCGTGGGGCCACCCTGAGGTTTACATCCTGATCCTGCCGGCCTTCGGCATCTTCTCGGAAGTGATCTCGGCCTTCACCGGCAAGAAACTGTTCGGCCACCACTCGATGATCTACGCCTCGGGCGCGATCTCGGTACTGGGCTTCATGGTCTGGCTGCACCACTTCTTCACCATGGGTTCGGGTGCGAGCGTCAACGCCTTCTTCGGTCTGGCGACGATGCTGATTTCCATCCCGACGGGTGTGAAGCTGTTCAACTGGCTGTTCACCATCTACCAGGGCCGTCTGCGCTTCACCAGCCAGGTAATGTGGACACTGGGCTTCATGGTGACCTTCGCCATCGGCGGCATGACCGGCGTACTGCTGGCCATCCCGGGTGCTGACTTCGTGCTGCACAACAGCCTGTTCGTGATCGCGCACTTCCACAACGTGATCATTGGCGGTGCGGTATTCGGTTACATCGCTGGCTTCGCGTTCTACTTCCCGAAAGCGTTCGGCTTCAAGCTGCACGAAGGCTGGGGTAAAGCAGCGTTCTGGTTCTGGATCTCGGGCTTCTTCGTCGCGTTCATGCCGCTCTATGCACTGGGCTTCATGGGCATGACCCGTCGTCTGAACGCCACCACCAACCCTGAGTGGGTACCGTACCTGTACGTTGCCATGTTCGGTGCGGTGATGATCGCTGTCGGTATCGCCTGCCAACTGATCCAGCTGTACGTCAGTGTGCGTGACCGCAACAAGCCAGAGAACGTTTGCGATCACGGTGACCCGTGGAATGCACACACCCTGGAATGGTCGACCTCGTCGCCACCACCGTTCTACAACTTCGCTGTGCTGCCAAAGGCTGACTGCATCGACCCGTTCACCGAAGCCAAGGAAAACGGTACTGCGTACCAGCGTCCGGCCAAGTACGAGCCGATCCACATGCCGAACAACACCGCCACTGGCGTGGTGATGGGCGCGCTGTTGACCGTCTTCGGTTTCGCGATGATCTGGCACATCTGGTGGCTGGCGATCGCGAGCCTGGTGGGCACCGTCGTTTACTTCGTGATCCACGCTGCACGTGACGACCAGGGCTATATGGTTCCGGTTGAAACGATCGAGCGTATCGAAGCCGAGCAGCACAAGCGTCTGGTCGCGGCAGGGAAAATCCCGGCCAATGCCACCCGTGTTGAAACCTCGTTGGAACAGGCT
Organism: Pseudomonas sp. RG1; assembly: GCF_025910115.1. Taxonomy (NCBI): domain Bacteria; kingdom Pseudomonadati; phylum Pseudomonadota; class Gammaproteobacteria; order Pseudomonadales; family Pseudomonadaceae; genus Pseudomonas; species Pseudomonas sp. RG1. The sequence continues at coordinate 194,645 of NZ_JAPCIK010000046.1, read as the reverse complement.
TAAACCATGTCGAACTTAGTGACCAATGTTGGACACGCCCATGGTGACCATGGGCACGATGACCATCACCACGACTCGGGCGAGATGACCGTATACGGTTTCTGGCTCTACCTGATGACCGACTGCATTCTGTTTGCGTCGATCTTCGCGGTGTACGCAGTACTGGTAAACAACGTTGCCGGTGGCCCGTCGGGCCACGAGATCTTCGAACTGCCATACGTGCTGGGCGAAACCGCTCTGCTGTTGTTCAGTTCGATCACCTACGGCTTCGCCATGCTGGCGTTGTACAAGGGCAAGAAGCAGGCGGTCCTGGGCTGGTTGTTCATGACCTTCCTGCTCGGCGCGGGCTTCATCGCCATGGAGATCAACGAGTTCCACCTGCTGATCTCCGAGGGCTTCGGTCCTAGCCGTTCGGGCTTCCTGTCGGCGTTCTTCACCCTGGTCGGTACCCACGGTCTGCACGTTTCGGCCGGTCTGATCTGGATGGGCATCATGATGTATCAGGTCAACAAGCATGGCCTGACGTCGACCAACAAGACCCGTCTGAGCTGCCTGAGCCTGTTCTGGCACTTCCTGGACGTGGTCTGGATCTGCGTCTTCACCGTTGTTTACCTGATGGGGACTCTGTAATGGCTAACGCACACTCCCATGACAGCCACGATGCTGGCCACGGCAGCGTCAAGTCGTACGCCATCGGCTTCATCCTCTCGGTAATCCTGACCGTCATTCCGTTCGGTCTGGTGATGTACCCGACCCTGCCGAAGTCGACGACGCTGGCAATCGTTCTGCTGTTCGCAGTGATCCAGGTGATCGTTCACCTGTATTACTTCCTGCATCTGGACCGTTCCATTGCACAGCGTAACAACGTGATCGCATTCGTCTTTACGGCGATCGTGATCGTGCTGCTGGTTGGCCTGTCGCTGTGGATCATGTTCAGCATCCACACGTACATGATGGCGAAGTGAGGTAGACCCGATGTCGCTCAAGCACTTTATCCAAATCACCAAACCGGGGATCATTTTCGGTAACGTGCTTTCTGTGGCAGGCGGGTTCTTCCTGGCCTCGAAAGGGCATGTCGATCTGGCGGTGTTTCTGGCCGCCATGATCGGTACTTCCCTGGTCGTGGCCTCCGGTTGCGTGTTCAACAACTGCATCGACCGCGACATCGACCTGAAGATGGAACGCACCAAGAACCGTGTGCTGGTCCAGGGCCTCATCTCCCTGAAACTGGCCCTGGTTTACGCGACCATTCTGGGTGTTCTCGGCGTTGCCTTGTTGTACAAGGTGGCCAACCCGTTGGCTGCCTTGTTCGCAGTAATCGGCTTCATCATCTACGTCGGCTTCTACAGCCTGTACCTCAAGCGCAAGTCGGTTCACGGCACGCTGGTGGGCAGTCTGTCGGGCGCCATGCCGCCAGTGATCGGTTACGTTGCCGTGACCAACAGCTTCGACATGGCCGCACTGACCCTGCTGGTGATGTTCAGCCTGTGGCAGATGCCGCATTCCTACGCCATCGCGATTTTCCGTTTCAATGATTACCTGGCCGCATCGATTCCGGTGCTGCCAGTGAAACGCGGCATTCAAGTGGCCAAGAAGCACATCCTGCTCTACATCCTGGCGTTCCTCGTGGCGACCTTGATGCTGACCTTCAGCGGCTACGCCGGCATGAGCTACCTCGCCGTCGCCGCCGCCATGGGCATGTACTGGCTGTACATGGCCTGGACCGGCTACAAGGCAGTCGATGACACCGTCTGGGCACGCAAGCTGTTCGTGTTCTCGATCTTCACCATCACTGCGTTGAGCGTCATGATGTCCCTGGACTTCAAGGTGCCGGCAGAGCTGTTGCTGACGTACGCGCCGTAAGGTTTGCAGGCTTCAGGAAAAACCCCGCACGTTGAGAGATGTGCGGGGTTTTTTGTTTATTCGAGCAGCAATTTGTTGATAGGCTATCTATAGTCAAGCTGCTTATAGTTTGACTATGCGAACAATCTTTTTTGAAACCACGATATTTACCACAAGCGTTGGCCGCTATCTGACGGACGACGAATATCGAACAATGCAGAACTACCTTCAGAGCAATCCGCTTGCGGGCGATGTAATGCCTCGAACGGGTGGCTTCCGTAAGCTGCGCTGGGCTGATTCTCGCCGTGGCAAGGGAAGACGGGGCGGCTTGCGGGTTCTCTACTATTGGCTTATGAATGATGGTCAGTTCTGGATGTTCGCCATTTACGACAAAGATGAGGTTGAGAAGCTGACTGCCGAGCAGGAGAGGGCACTCAGGACAGCCATTGATAAAGAGTTGAAAAAACGAGGTACCCCATGAAAAAACGCGACCTGTTTGCAGAGTTAATGCAGGGCGTTGATGAGATGGCGGCTCAACGCGAGGGCAAGATCACACTGCGCAATACAGTGCTTGAGGACAAGCCTGTACCTGAAGTGGGCGCACAGGAAATTGTGGCTCTTCGAGAAAAACTGCATATGTCTCAAGCTGTTTTTGCCAGTCGAATCAGGACAAGTCCAAACACCCTTCGAAATTGGGAGCAGGAAAAGTCGAAGCCCAATGCTCAAGCAGCCTTATTGATACGACTGGTTGAAAAATTTCCAGATATGGTTGAGCGCTTGAACACTGTTTGAGCGCCGCTGAAGATCAGCTTGTGGTCCGGGGCATCCGAAGGTTTGGGGCTTTTTGTTCCATCTACGCTGGTTGCACAACTTACGCAAACACCCTAGATTTGGATCCAACCCCGACAGTAGTAGCTCCACGCCATCCCCCGGTGGTCGACTGTCCTAACCCGTGCATTGATCAAAAGGCTGGGCGCAATGACCGAACGGATGACCTGCGATGAGCGCTTTATCGCCCTGGCCGAAGAACTCAACTACGACATCTATGGCGAAAACACCGCCGGTGGCAATTACGCGCCGCTGATCCGTCATCACGATGAGCTGTACATCAGCGGGATGGTGCCGCGGGTCAATGGCAAGATCCTGTATCCCGGTCGCGTGGGGCTGGAACTGAACCTCAAGGATGCACAAGCAGCGGCAAGCATCAGCGCCATGCGTTGCCTGGCGCTGATCGTCGATGCGGTGGGTTCGCTGGACAAGATTCGCGCGTTGTTGCGGGTCACGGTGTATGTGAAGTCGACTGCTGACTTTGTCGACCTGAGCGAAGTGGCCAACGGCGCTTCGGACGTGTTCAGCCATGTGCTGGGCGATGCCGGACGGCATACGCGCACGACCATCGGCGTGTATCAGTTGCCGAAGAATGCGGCGATTGAAGTGGACATGATTGCGGCGTTGCATCCTTCGGCTTGAAGTTATCCCCGCCTCAAACAAAAAGCCCCGCCTGATCACTCAGCGCGGGGCTTTTTCACAAGTGCTGGGCAGATTACTGCGCCGCGATGCTGTAACCATCAAACGCGGTCTGCTGCTGCAGGGCGGTGATGATGTTCTTGCGGTTCACCGCCTGTTCCGTACCGGCGTTATCGACGAAGGTTTCGCTCTCCAGCTCGGCTTCATCGCCTTCACCCACGAAGGTAAAACCGAGGAATTCCAGTGCCTCACGATCAACATTCAGGCGCGAACGCGGCGTGCGCATTGGCAGGGTCACGCTGGCGCCGTCCTTGCTGATGGTGAAGATTTCCACTTCTTTCTTCTTCGCAGCTTTGCTCTTGCCGCCGCTCGGATTGCTGATCGCCTGATGGGTCTGATTCAGCACTTTCAGCGCCAGACCATAAACGATTTCCTGAAACGCCGGATCGTCCTTGAAGCTGGACAGAATGCGCCCGATCGAGAACTTGCTGCTCAGGTCTTCCAGCGCGGCAATGTCCGCTGCCTCGGCGTCTTTCAGGCGCTTGAGTTCGCCCATCAGCTCGTACGCCTTGTCGTCATCAAAGCTGTCATGCGCCTGACGGATCGCCGCACGCAATTCGCGGATCTGGTCGCTTTCGCGGGTCGACTGGAACGCGTCCAGGACCATCTCGCTGATGATTTTGGCTTGAGGCAGGTGTTGTGAAAGATTGATGGAGTTTTCGTATTCCGCTTTGGACGACTGGGTGACTACGGATTCAGCGGTGTTGAAATCGGACATTGAAATTTCACTACTTTTTTAACTTGAGTTGAGGCGAGAAAGCACGAGGTCTTTTTCAGGCCGACTAATTTAGGGGAGCGGGGCGGCGTTGTCACGGAGCAACGGTCTGGTGGTCGGAATTTTTCCACTGCGTGCGCTATTTGCGGCGCTGACGTTCCATGGCAATAACGGACTTCTCGAAGCCCAGGCCGGCGAAAAAAGCTTCAGCGCCTTCGCGTCCAGCGCGCAGCACCCAGGTGATGTCCGGGTTGTCACCCATGACGTACTCCACCAGTGCCCGCCCGATTCCTTTGCGCCGATGCTGGTCATGGACCACCACCATAGACAGATAGCCGTTGGAGACCTCATCGGTAATTGCTCGAGCGAAACCGACAATTTGCTCGCCTAAGAGCGCAACAGCTGTGCGCTGCGAATTGTGAATCAAGCGGGCAAAAGATTCGGCATCGCCAATGCGATGGCCCCAGCCATGCTGGCCAAGAAACAGCCTCGCCGATTCTGTTTCGCCGGGATGCAAGTCGCGCACGGTAAGGCTGTCGTTCATGGGATATTCAAGTCCTTATCAATTTCCATCGTGATCAATTACGGCCGGCCGACGTCAGGTTTCCCCCAAGTACGCATCGCAAACTCGACAAAGCGTCTCAGCTTCGGCAGTCGATAGCGATCCTGCGCATACAGCAGATGCATCGGCCTGCTTGGCGGTTGGTAGTCCGTCATTACCCTGACCAGTTTGCCGTCGCGCAGATCCTGCTCCACCAGCGCGTCGGGCAGCATCATGATGCCCATGCCGTTGCGCGCTGCCTGGTGCAGACCGGCGGAGCTGTTGATCAGCATCGGCCCGCTGACGTCGACGAGGACTTCACCTTCCGGGCCGCTCAGACGCCAGCGTTTTTCCACCGATTGCCAGTCATCGCCAGCCGGGTAGGCGAAGGACAGGCAATCGTGTTGCTGCAAATCCTGTGGCGTGTGCGGCATGCCGCGCCGCGCGATGTATTCAGGGGAGGCGCAGACCGTCAGGGTGTAGTCGATCAAGGGCCGGGCGATCAGGTTGGATTGGTCGAAATTGCCCAGCCGAAACGCAACATCGAGGCCGTTCTCCAGCAGATCCGGGCGGCTGTTGGTCAGCACCACGTCGAGCTTCACTTGCGGATAGAGCAAGGAGTATTCGCTGAGGGCCGGGGTCAGTCGTTCGACGCCGAAGGTCAGCGGCGCGGTGATACGCAGCAAGCCGCGCGGCTCGTCCGACGCTTGTTCGGCAAGGCGTTCGGAGTCGGCCACCAAGCCGAGCACTTCCAGGCAACGTTGATAATAGACGCTGCCGAATTCGGTCAGGCGCTGGCGGCGCGTGGTGCGTTGCAGCAGTTGCACGCCGAGCCGTTGCTCCAGCGCGCGCAGATGATTGCCCACCATCGTCGTCGACATTTCGCACTTCGCAGCGGCGGCCGTCATGCTCCCGGTTTCGACCACTTTGACGTAAACGCCCATCGACTGAAACAAATCCATTATCAAGCTCGGCTTTTAAATGATTGAAGTTTTTCCGGGTTTATCCAGTTCAGGTGGCTAACCATACTGCAAAAACACCGACCTGCAATGGAGTTTCACGTCATGACCGCCGCCCTGATGAACACCTACCAACCACTGGCCCTGAGTTTCACCAAGGGCCTGGGCACGCGCCTGTGGGATCAGGCGGGGCGCGAATATCTGGACGCCGTTGCCGGTGTGGCAGTGACCAATGTCGGGCACTCGCATCCGCGCATTGTCTCGGCGATCAGCGAGCAGGCGGGATTGCTGCTGCACACCTCCAACCTGTACAGCATCGATTGGCAACAACAACTGGCCAAGCGGCTGACTGTGTTGTCGGGGATGGAGCGCGCGTTTTTCAACAACTCCGGCGCTGAAGCGAACGAGACGGCACTGAAACTGGCGCGTCTGTACGGCTGGCGCAAAGGCATCGAGCAGCCGCTGGTGGTGGTCATGGCCAACGCGTTTCATGGCCGCACCCTCGGCACGCTGTCAGCCAGCGATGGCCCGGCGGTGCGCCTGGGCTTCAACGAACTGCCGGGGGAATTCGTCAAAGTGCCGTTCGGCGATCTCGCCGCGCTGGAGCAAATACAGCGCAAACACGGCGCGCGCATCGTGGCGATTCTGGTCGAACCGATTCAGGGCGAAAGCGGCGTACAAGTCGCACCGCCGGGTTATCTCAAGGGCCTGCGCGACCTGTGCAATCGCCACGCGTGGCTGCTGATGCTCGATGAAATCCAGACCGGCATCGGCCGCACCGGGCAGTGGTTTGCATTTCAGCACGAAGGTATCGTGCCCGATGTCATGACCCTGGCCAAAGGCCTTGGCAATGGCGTGCCGATCGGCGCCTGCCTGGCCCGTGGCCGCGCGGCCGACCTGTTCACCCCGGGCAGCCACGGCAGCACTTTCGGCGGCAATCCGCTGGCCTGTCGGGTTGGCTGCACGGTGCTGGACATCATCGAAGAACAAGGTTTGCTGGAGAATGCGCGGGTGCAGGGCGCACGGCTGCTGGAACGCTTGCGCGCCGAATTGGCAGACAACCCGAACGTGCTGGCAATCCGGGGGCAGGGACTGATGATCGGCATCGAGCTGAAACAACCGGTGCGCGACCTGACGCTGATCGCCGCGCGCGATCATGGCCTGTTGATCAACGTGACTCGTGGCAAGACCATCAGGTTGCTCCCGCCGCTGACGATTGATGAGCGCGAGGTGGGGATGATTGTCAGAGGGGTTGGGCGGGCTCTGGACGCACATTGATTGGTCTGCGCAAAACCCTGTGGGAGCGAGCCTGCTCGCGAAAGCAGTCGACTATTCACAGTAGATGTCGACTGAAATTGCGCCTTCGCGAGCAGGCTCGCTCCCACAGGTCAGCGCATGGCTTTAGTCCGGCACATCTTTAAACTCCGGCGCCAGCATTCTCGTCTTCTCCGCCCCATTCGAGTTGTGCTGAACAATCTCGCTCGGCTGCCCCTGTTCATTGAAAAACACCTGTCCGATCCCCGCCGAATTCCACAACCGTTCCCCGGCCTCGGCATGTTCCGGCGTATACGGGACGATGCGCATCAGGCGGCGTTTGGTGAACCAGTTCAATGGCGAGCGCGGTGAGTAGAGCCAGCGGTTGAGGCGGTCGAACCATTCCAGCAGGGTCGGTGGGAATTCGTTCTTGATGCCGCTGCTGGTGATCTGCCAGATCCGTGGGCCGGCCTTGCGGTGGCGGATCAGGACTTCGTAGACGAAGGAATAATGCACATCGCCGGACAGCACCACGTAGTTCCCCGGTGTGCGCGAGTGTCGGAAAATGTTCAGGATCACCTGTGCCGCGCCGCGATGGGCCATCCAGTTTTCCGCGTCGACCAGCAGCGGATAACCGCACCAGCTGAACACCTTTTGCACGGTTTCAATCAGCTTCACGCCGAAGATCGGCGCCGGCGACACGATGATTGCCGACGGGTGATCGAGCAGTTCCTGTTGCAGTTCGCTCAAGGCTTCCCAATCGAGCAGGCCCGATGGTTGCTTGAGCGCCATCTCGCTGCGCCAACGCCGGGTGCGCGTGTCGATCACCACCAGCGCCGGACTGCTCGGCAACACAAAATGCCACTGCTGAAAACGCAGCAATTGATCAATCAGATCGTCCTGCACCGGCATGTCCAGATAGCCGTCATCACCGCTGGCGCTCAGTCGTGCGGTTTGCTCCAGCACGTCCTTGAAGGCATCCGGATTGTTGCCCCAGCCCTGACACAACAAATAGGCAATCAGCGCATTGCCAATGATGCGCTTGGAGAACGGATGGCCGTAGGCGGTTTCCTCCCACTGCGCAGAAAGATTCCAGTCATCGGTGATGTCGTGATCATCGAAAATCATCAGGCTCGGCAGATGCGCCAGCGCCCGCGCGACGTTGCCCAGGCCCGCCTTGAAGGCATCGATGCGCGTCTGCTCGAGGTGGTAGCGCTTGCGGCGTTCCGGCGTCAGCGTCGGCGCGCTCGGATTGATCAACGACCACGGCGTCGGCGACCACACCAGCATGTACATGGCCATGACTTCGGCGAACGTCACCAAGTGATTGTCGGCACTGCTGCTGGTGAAAATCGGCTTACGCGCGCCACCGAAAAATCGCTCGCGCAAGGTCTCGTTGCTCTCTAGCGCCGGTAACAAATCCGCACGGTGGTAGTAGCTTGCCGGGTGTTGATAGAGCTTGGCGCTGTCGCTGACCACGGCGCCGTCAAGGTGCTCATCGAACAGACCGAGACGCTCGATCAAGGCATGAATCGCCCGCAGCATCGGCCCGGCGACGTCGTCGGCATAGACCTGATCACCACTCATCATCAGCAGCGCCGGGCGCCGTTGCGCATCGGTTTCGTCGGCCAGCAATTGATCGACGCAGAGCAAACCGTCGGTTGCCGGATGATGCGGCTTGCGGCAGGAACCGTGGAGCAATTGATCGATCCGCGAACGCACGACGAGGTTCGCGCAGGTGGCGCCGGGATAAAGCAGGTGCGGTGCCCACTCAGCCATACCGATGGCGTCGTCGATCAGCAGGTCGTAAGCGCTAAACGTGTCGCAGGGCAGGGCGCTTTCAAGTTGAACGTCGATCAGATGCACGAACGCATGACGGCCTACGGCAATGACCGTGCATTTCTCTGAGTCGAGCGGAATATCTCCTACACCTTGCAGGCGCAAGGTCAACGACAGTTCACGCGAGCCCACCAGCCACAGCACCACGCGCGTCGGCTCCAGCCGCCGCAGTAACGGGCCGGCCAGGACAGGAGGCAGCGAGATCAGGTTATCGGGTGTTGGAAACATTGAGGATAAAGTTCAAGGCGCACAGGCCGGCGATGATAGCGCAGCCGGCGCCTTGATCCCTTAAATGAGTCTTAAGAGTCGGCTTTTTGCAGCTTCAGCGCCAGCAAACGCCATTCCCCAGCCGTCGCATCAACCCGTGGTAATTCCTGCACGGAGCAATCGAAACGGTAGGTGACATCGTCGCCATTCATGTTGCGCGCAGTGACGCTGTTGCTGAAGCTGTAGACCTGATCCTTGTAGCGATGACTGACCAGCGCTTTGCTGTCAGCGAAACGCGCCGAAGCGGGATAACGCAGGGTGCTGGTGACAAACGGGCTGCACATGACATACGCGATCATCGATTTGTCGGCCTGTGCGTCGCCGCGCAACTTCTTGTTCAACGCGGCCAGGGCCATGCGACCGTCATAGTCGCTTTGATTGAGCACCGTCTGCACCGGCATCGATTTCGGCGCCCGGCTGGTGTAATTCGGTAGCAGTGCGGAGTCGGCGGGAGAAGGCTTGTCATCCGCTTCGATCGCAGCAAAAACCGGCGCATCTTTCAGCTCGGTGGCGGGCGCGACTGCCTCGGCTTCAGGCAACACAGAGGTCGACTCGACGACTGGTGTGTTTTGCGCCTGCGCCGCTTCGTGATCGAACGAAGAAGGAAACAGCGAGAACGTGATCGACAACATCACCAGCCCGACAATGAACCCACCCGCCGCGCCAACGATGTTGCCGTAGAAAATATTCCAGCTACCGCGGTTTTTCACCACCCAGCGCCACATGAAACCCCAGACAGCGACGAACGCCAGAAAACGCAGAAACTCCATTTGATCCTTTCCTTACCTTTCAACAATCCAAACGCGGCGCGAGACGACCAGCGAGCACCGACGATGCGCGGCAAGATAGCAAAATAGACGCGTCTTCCGGCTACGGCTGCGGAAAATAATTCGCCGCCAGAAAAATCAACGTGACCATGCCGGCGGCAAAGCCACAGGCGCCCGCAAGCAGTTGACGTGCAACCGGGTGCGCCGGCTGACGACGCTTGGCGATCCACAACCACACGCCCGCCAGAACGCCCGCGCTGGTCATGAACACCACCAGGCTGTTATGCAGTCCGGGCGCTGCCATTGTGGTGCCGAACAGCGCGTCATAAAGCAGTGTGAAGACAATGCCGACCACCACAGCGCTACCCGCTCCGGCAAGGTTCGCCAACAACAGATTCCATTGCCCGCGCTGGCGCACCACCCAGAACCACATTGCAGCCATCACTACCAAACACAACACAGCATCCATCGGATTTCTTTCCTGGCTAGGAGACAGAGGCGGCAGCTTGCACGCCTGTAGAGAGTGGACGGCAAGATAGCAAAATAGTAGCGTCGCGCCATGCCTTCTCTGTAATGGACTACCCATGGTTTCCACAACCCGTTTGCCGCAACTGCTCGGCGCACTCCTTGTCGCCGTCATCACCCCGACCTTCAGCTTCGCGCAAGAACACCCGCAAGTCAGCTGGGATTACTACCTCGCCAATTGCCAGCGCATGCAGGAGACAATCGCCGACGTCCAGAGCGGTCGCGTCTCCGCTGCCTATGCACTAACGTCCGGCCTGCAAGACAGCCTCGCCTCCATGAACGAGCGCCGCCTTAACCTGCTACCGCAACACCTCGACTCCAGCGAGTACGCCCACTGCGAAAACGTCGCCGCCCACGCCGAGGCAACCCTGGCCCAAGGCAAAGCCGAGTTCGCCGCGCAAATGCAACGGGGTGTGGAGGAGGGCCGTATTGCGCACCAGAACTCCCCCGCCTACCAACGCGCCCGTTCCCTCGGCTACAGCGACGTCGGCGACATCTCCTTTCTGAAACTGCACGAAGACACCGACGGCGAAGCCCGCCTGAAAACCATGCTGATTACCGTCGACGAAATCTGCGGCCAATACTTCCGCGCCACGCAATACGTGAAGCCGTATGTGATCTACACGGTTCGACCGTCGGATGGCGGCTGTGGCGAAGTGAAGCGTGTTGCGATAGTTGGCGGAGGGCAACCAGAGAAGGGCGACTACATCGATCCCAATGGCGAATTTCAGTACATGGGCTGGAAAAAACTGGTGGGCGCTGACGGCTTCCCAACGGATATTCGAGTGCTGAAAGCACGTCGCTGACAGCAGAGATACCGGCATGGCTGTGGCGCGGCACTCAAAGAATGTCGCGCAGATACCCCTTCAGCGCGAGCAGCGGCTGACCCAGCTGCTCCACCGACCGCGCCTGAGCCAACTCCGCCGACAACTTGCGCAACTCCCGCCCCAACGGCTTCTCGACCCCACCCAAAGCATCCAGCGCCAGATTCAGGCATTCGGTCATCTTGAACTGAATGGCCTCGACATCGCCGCGTTTCACCAGTAACTCGAAAACATCTTTCTGGTAATCGCCCATGACCATGTCATCGCGCAGGATCGGGCTCAGGCCTTCTTCTTCGTAGGCGAGTTTGAGGGAGAAGAGGGCGACGGTTTCCAGTGAGGTTTCCATGGGGATGTCTGTCAGTGAAGTGAAGGGTTTGAAACCAATGCGCGAAACGCCAGAGGAGGTTTGACGTGCGGGCGTGATTATACGGGCGGGGATCGCATGCGAGGCAACCAGCAATCGGGCATCTAAAACCTACAAGCTCGCGCAGCATTGACATCCACTTTGATCCGACGCTTTGATTACAAACACTGAACATCAGCGGAGTGACCATCATGGAATACGACATGAAACTGATCGACGACGCCGTCCTTGCTCTCCTGGCAGCCTATAGCTCCGACGCCGGCAATGCGTGGAAGGGCTATGACTTCGAGATCATGAACCGCTTGCACGAGCAGGGTTTGATCAGTAATCCGGTGAACAGGAACAAGTCGATATGGTTGACGGAGGAAGGGTTGGAGCGGGGGCGGGAGATTGCTGGGCGGATGTTTGCAGTCAAGGAGTAGGGAGGAGCCGCGTCCCATTCTGAAACCTGAGTTGACGGCAAGGTAGAAAACGCCAGCGAAGTACCAACCGCGTTAACCGAAGCAACAGGTAGCGCGGTCTGGTGATCGAGCACTTTTTTGAATGATCGGATGCGGCCGTCCAGGCTGAATTTCGTGATAGGTTTATCTTTCGAAAAGGATTTTTTTGACAGGAGTCATCCATGGCTAACCCAGCCGCTCGTAAAAGCGATCCCTCCAGCTGTCCTGTTCCAGGGCACGGAACCAACCCCATCGCGACAGGTTCGCCTGACGTTTTCTTCGATGGTTTGCCCGCAGCTCGCCTGACGGTGATATTGCAGGCGAAGCGGTAGCGAGTTCACTGGATGAAGAGTTAGAGGAGCTCACACATTGGGATATCTTCTGACCGAGCCACAACTGACAAAAGTTAGAGCTGCTCTTTCCGAGCCATTCAATGATTTTCCCGTGGAATATGATTATTTGGCGAATAAGGTGAGAGGTGTCGACCCTGAAATCCTTTACTCAATTCTTTATTCAGAGGTCGCGCCGGTGTGCTTTACCAATCTCGTTGCACCTGTGCCTCCGATATGGACGGGTTTCGACCCCGACATACTCAGAGAATCGATTGAGGAAAGGCTGGAAGCCAGGGAGCGAAACTGGTTTCGTCGCCAGTTCGACAAAGTGCTGGTTCGTTGGTTGAAGTACAACTACGCGTACATCTGGGAGGAAATCGTACGTAGGCTTTGAGCTCGAATTGGTATGGGAATGGGCGATGGTGACGAGGAGTTGGTTGTGGCAAAACCTGCGGCACGTAACGATCCGGCCGGTTCCCAACGCCAAGACATGCCAAGGCCATTTTTGCGGGTTTTACAGAGGTATTTTTTAATGGGCTTGCTGCGCGTAGAAGATTGGAGGCTTGGCCATGCGGTGGCGCGTTAGTTCCAGCGCCGCAAGAATAAAGAAGCTGATTGCCCTGATTGTTTTGGTTCTGGTGACAATGCTCTACGTCGGGTATTACCAAGCGCTCGATGATGGAGACATCGAAACCATCCTGTTTGTCAAAAAGCATCCGACGTTTCAGGTGAAGTTTTACAACATCCACGCCAATGACGGGGAGATTCGACAAGTCGAGCGACTCACGGAGCAGGAGCGTAAATGGATTATTGATTACTGTAGGTATCGGCTTGGCATCGACACCGATCTGAAAACACAAAACGATGTTGAGATCTGCCGGAAAAAATAGCTTGTTGGGATAAAGAGAGGGCCTTTTCGCAGGCCTTTTCTCATCGAGCGCTATTTGCTCAGCCTTATGCTTGGTTATCCATGCTTCCGGCGTCTCGGGATTGGCCTCCTTGGCCCTCGAAGTGATGACAGCCCAAGCACTGAACAGAAGGTGATTCCGACGCGCATTTCAGCGGTCGGCATTGCACCAACCACTTTCCTTCAGACGAAAAAAAAGTCCTGCTTTCGCAAGACCTTTTTCTCTGTGTTGGTGCCCGAGGGAGACTCGCTTGTTCCAGATATCCTGTGGTCTGTAGAGGATTCCGAAAGTTTGGGATACAAGCTGGGATACACGGTGTGCTCTGTTAGCCTTCTCATCCTTTCGCCGGGCTGTATCGACGACTGATTGCGACCTACAGTTTCTGTATAGGGAAGTCGGGTTGTAGCAAATCAGCTATCGAAACCAAGAGCTCATTGATCGTCCACGGTTTCTGAAGGTAGACCGTAGGAGCAGACACTGTTGCAGGCAAGAGTTCGTAACCGGACATCAATAATGTTTTGACGGACGGCCACTTTTCTCTGACCAGTCGAATAAGCTCCATCCCGTTGAGCTGGCCCGGCACGCCGTAGTCAGCGATCACAAGGCAGCAGTGCTTGCTTGATTGCAAGAGATACACCAGCGCGTCATCGGCTGACTCAAACGTGACGGCCTCCGCGCCTAACTCCTCCACGATGTGTTGGGTAATCCTACGCAGAGTCGGATCGTCCTCGATGATCAATATCTCACCATCGATTCGTCTCATTCCTTCCCAGTTTGCGATCATAGATGGCCTTATCATCGCCTTAGGCGGACGAACGTGAAGGTGAAGTCTAGCGCCAAACTGCCTCGCTTGTTTTCCGAACCTTTGGCAACGAGCAAAACGGGTCCGGATCGCCTGGCGATTGAAAAATAGCCGGGGGCCCCTGGCGATATTGAGTAGACACGGGGTCGGAAACCCGCGGGATCTCGGTAGTGGCAGGCCCGCCAGCTTACTGAAATTTCAGTCATTGAAATCGAAAGGATTTGGTTGAAAAAAAGGCATCGTTACCGCATTCGTAACGATGGCCTTTTGTGTTGTTGATTCCGCACGCGTTGAGCTGTCAACCAAGTCAACCTGTCAACCAATCTAAAAAAATCAGCCACTAACGAGATCACGCGGGTTTTGTGCCCCGTGTCCTTCAGAAATGCTCAGGGTCCCCGGCGTCCTCCCAGTACCTTGTGCAAATGCACTGGTGAACTGCGTGTTCACCTAGTTCACCTAGTTCACCTGTTCACTAAGCTGGGCATTTTTCAGCTAACGCAGTCCCGCGGGTTTCCGACCCCGTGTCTCGAAGAAAACCTCAGGGGCCCCGGCACACTGCGGGAGATACACCTGACGTTCGCTGGTGGGATTGATGCTTACGGGGTGTGGGGGTATGTACCCCTCAAAAATGCGGTGTAACTCGTGTAACTGGTGTAACGATGGTTGTTAAGTGACTGTATTTATTGATTATTTATGATGTTACATCGGCTGCGTACACAAACATTTAGGCGTGTAACTCTGCCATCTGGTGTAACGCTCCGATGCTCGAAAGAGGGGCGGAGGAGGTCATGTCCATGCGCAGGAGACCAGGTAATTCCCCACTCCCAGTCCGCCCAATTGATGCGATTAACGGGCTGTAATCATCAGTTTGGCCGCTCTGCCAGCGATCAGTCAGCAGTCGTAACGGGCCGCTTTCGGCCAGAAGCAGCTGTTCGGCATCACATCTCGCAATGACCCAAGGCGCCCATCCGCTCCTGAAGTAAGCATCTGACCGTGACTGCCGTACTTATTGCTTCTAATGCCGAGATCGCCTTGGCCGCCGCGGTAAGGGCACGAGCACACTGGGAATAGCGCCCGCCCGAGACAAGACCGCCTTCAACAGCGGCATGTATGCGCATTGATAAGCTGGCGTGGCGTCGTAGCACCAATCTGCATCGAAATTCCGCATAACATGGCATCATTGCCATGCCAGCTGCGAAACGTTAACAGTCCTTTACGAGAAAAAAAGATGGAATACGCTACATTCCTTGCAGACCTCAGTAAACTCACTTCAATTAGCAGTAATACAATCATCTACGACAAGAATATTAGTCCCGACGTGCCTCCTACAAATTTTTTGGTCCGAACCTTTTTCGACCCCAATCTGAATATCGCTCCTCTCATCATAGTCTCGGAACCGACTTCCCTGCATTACCATGTAGTTCAAAACGCATCCGAGCGTTTGGCTGCGGAATTTTTTCCTTTTATACAAAAAGTCAAACATCAAGAAGCCAAACTAGAGAAATTTTCTAATATCTCTATGTTTATGGCTTCCGTATCTCAACACGGAATGCAGCACTTGCCGTTCATCGCGGCTAAACCTAGTCTCAGCCCGGTGCAGTCCGCCGTAATGGCCGCCGAAACCATTATCGAAGGATGGGAAACATTGTCGGACCATCTCAAAATCAACAAGAATTTTAGAAGGTTTCTTTCGTTGCTCGAAGGAAGTCTAATTTTGGAGTGTTCCAACATAGATCGGGAAGTATTATCCCTTGTGACATACGAGTCGGGAAACAGGCAGGATATATTTATAAATGTCGACAAAGCCCAGATCGAATCACAATTAAATATTAAAATTTGGTAGCGTTTCCAATATAAAAACGAAAAACATGGTCCTATGCAATTTTAGAGCTGCTGACCAACCAAGCGATGGGAGATTTTACGTAGCAGCGCAGACTACAAAACGGTGTATACGGTTTCACGCAACCTGGGTCGATAGCTGCCTGTCAAGAAGGGCTGCTTTCGATTCATAGCTGCCCTTCGCGGAGGGCAGCTAACGGCCAGAAGCGGACCTTGAATATCCAAACAACTGACGAGGTTGAAAAGCGCATCACGCGTGAGTGTTAGTTCGCCTGGCTCAACGGGTTCGGATTCGAAACTCATTCATTTAGCAGAAACCCACTAGCTCAAGATATGTCAAATGCGGGCACATTCGGATAACTGCCGTCACTCAGGTGTTAGCGGTGATTAATAGGAATTCGAATTTTCACTATAGGTAGTATGCGCCTTTCCAAGTTTCCACATCCAAGCGGCTGCACGATTACTAATTTTGGATATGCTTGTTTGCGATCGAGTGATTATTTATATCGGCACGACAAGTAACTTGGTGGCGAGTGGCTACAACAATAGCCACCCTTTGCATTTCAGACCATCATCTAAGTTTATTGACTACCAAATTAAAAGATCCCTAGATCGCGCTCTGCATCCACGCTGGATTCGCGCTCTATTTGACTATCGATAGAACCAATATATCCCCTTACCCACCTTTTTACGTTGACATTTTTATGCTTTAAAAGAGGAGTCAGTGCTAACTTATCAGCCTCCAAATGAGGAACCAATGATCCTGACCACCCCCTACTCCCCATGTTCGCTACCAAAGCGCTCGCGACACGTTTATCTTCGCCGAAATTCTCAAGAAGCAAAATAAATAATTCCGACGGGGTCTGAACATTATTCTGCACTTCAAATATATTTATACAAGCAGCGACAAAGCTGGACCCAGAATTTGGATGCTTATAACACCACGAAATAATTTCTCCTGAAGGAAAATAAGAAATAATACTTGGGAGTAGGCTTGAAACACTGCTTTCTCTATCAAGTAGCTTCTGCAACCAATAAAGTTCCATGCCTTTCGCTTTAGATATCGCTTCCCCAAAAACAGACCATAAGAGTTCGTCGTACTGCTGCACGATCTTCATAAGCAACGGCTTTATGTAGCTCCATAAATCACTATGATTAAACCCAACTCGGCATGAATCAATCAATTGACGAGAAATCGCAATAACAAATTCTTCATCACGAGTCTTTAACAGAGCCTCGATAAGTGCGGACCAACTGTGAAGATCCGTGTATGCCGCCGAATGTTTTTTGTGTAACGGAACTGCCAACAACAATGACTTTACGGACGTACGTATTTCGTCAACTCTCTCCATATTTCCAAAGCAGTACATAAACATTACATTCAGTGCTGGCCAAGCGGCCTCTTCACCTAACGCTGACAACTTCAAACAAAAATCCGAAACCACCTCTGGCGCCAGCTCACTAGTAACACCACCATAGCTCAAAACATTTGCACTATTGGTTGAGATCAATCCAGCCGATATAAGCTCAACCAGCTTATTTAGGTGTCGAGCATCAATATTTCCGGTACGAATAAGTTCAGGATAAAAGCTGACAAGCCGCTCATCAGAGGAAACGTAATCTATGTGCTTCTGCCAAATTTCCGGAGATTTCTCGTACACTCCACGAAATAGGCCGGTAATAAAGCTAGCATTTGCTTTGGCGTTTTCAGACAGCGCTGTTAAAGCAAGCTCAATAAGTTTGCTTTCATCTGCCAGCTCTAGCACTAGTTGATGCCCAAACGAGTGTGACTGTCGCTGCTCACCTTCAAGCAGAAGATCAATACACGAATAAAACTCATCGACATTTTCAGCAACTTCAGCTGCTAATTTTTTAGCATTCTCCGCCGCAACATCTATGTACCCCCCACCATCGCGCATTTTATGTTCTCGAGGTGGATTAACAACAACTATTCGAAGTTTCTCCACTAACGCTGCACCTTCTGGACTGAGTAGTTTCATCCAGGAATTTAGCGCAGAGACAGCAGTTTCTTCTAGTTTTTCGCCGTCGTACTCGAAGGTGTTTTTTATGCTGTCAAGTGCAGCAGGCCAGTATCGACCATTAGATTCTACGATGTATCTAATAGCAGCATCTAGCATATCAAGCCGACCTCTTCCTACAAAGCCTCGAATCGAATTGCCAATGTCATTTAATACTTTCTCTCTCTGTTTCTCGCCTCGATTTATCATCTCTAAATAAAAGTCGAAAGCAGTTTGCCAATAGTCGAATATTTCTTGCCAAATTTTTGGACGCCACTCTTCAAGAGGTGCTTTTGTACCTTGGTATTCTGCACCAACTGTCCGACCACCTCCAAAAGTACTAATTGCCTGCTCTAACGCATTAAGCAGCACCATATCAACTTCAACTTGCTCCATATCCATACCCTGTCGAAGCAAAGAAAAACGGGTATCTGGCGCAGCAGCAGTACCGGAGAGATTGATGCAAAATAATTGTGCAAATATGCCTGTGGCATTATTACTCCAAGATTCATTTTCTGCTGACGCTAATAGCAACATGCACCATGAGGCTTCCATAAACAAATCGGCATGAAAGCAGAGTTTCTCTAGCCCCCAAACTAAGTTTCTTCGAACGTCCCCCTCAATTGATAACAACTGATCGTGATCCATGGAGGTTAAAATTCGATACAGCGCAGCGGATGTGGCATCGGGGTTCACATTGACAAACGCGCGGAAGAATCTAGAACCCCGTTCCGATAGGATCACCTCCGCTTGGCCAAAAGGGCCTTGAGGACCACAAAGCTTCTCAGTGAGCAACTTCACGTCACTATGAAAGTCCATTTTCTCAATTTGGTTACAAAAACCCTCAATCATCCCTTCGGGGACAGAGTCAATTAATCCTTTTTGCTTTTCCTCTCGTGACTTCGTCCACCATTGCCCCGCCAACCGTATTGCCAATGGTTTAGGGACCACTTGACCAAATCGTCCGCGACGATCAATTAATCCTCGAATTGAATACTCTTGAATGCAGCCATAAACCTCATCAACATGCACACCAATCGTGTTGGCAATATACTCCAACTGGTATTCAACTTCTTTTTCGACGCCAAACACGTCAAACAAGGAACATGCCTGTAAAATCTTCAAACACGCCGGATTCTCTGCTTCATTACGTTTCCACAGAAGCTTGCTCGCGAGTTCGTCCTCCGTGAGACTGCCAATTCTTGGGTCTTCATTTAGTCTAGCTTCCGCCAATAGCACCGCCATTTGAGGGAAGCCTTGCGCGAAATCCACTATTCGCTTCAAGTCCGACAGGACATTATTATATACAGGACTTAGCAACTGAAAAAGTTCATCATCAGTCATTTGCTCTAATTTAAAGCAAACAGTTGGAGCCGCCATCGAATCAAAATTATAGTCAAGAGTCAGCAATCTCACACGACTACCTTCACGGCGGACTTCCTTTACAAGCCTTTCATGCAGCCGATACTCACAGTTGTCGACAACAATAATGGCCTCATACCCCAATGTAACCCAGTCAGCTATAAGCGAGTCAATATTAGGTGCATGATTAGCGTCGACATAAACAACCAAACTTCTAATTTCCTGACTTTCACTGAATACTTGAAACGCTGTTCTTGTTTTACCTAAGCCAGACAATCCCATTATACGAAAGCAAGCTTTCGGCACAGACAAACCAACCTTTAGCTTCTCAACTATCTCACTACGACTAGCAACAGCGGCAAAAGGTAAGCGTGATAGATCTTCATGCTCACTCCAAAGCTCGTAGGTTTTCAAACCTCGCTCAACTGGGCGACCACTCCAATGCTGAACTGCTACAACAGCTGAAATATAACGATTAACCCAACCTGCGATTTGACTTGCATCATATATGCGCAAGTCACACTCATTCGCATACTCTTTGCCAACACCAACAAGAGATGTTCTTATTTGCTTAATGCGTGCCTGCTTTTGTTTTGAGTTTAGCTCTTGGGTGGTAAATACTATATAACTTCCTCCATCGGCAAGAACTTGATCCACTATTGGTTTGACCAAGCCGTTAGAAGTGAGCACCTCTTTTGCATATGCCGCCGGCCCCATATCGGTCGCTTTATTCTGAAACAAACTTAGCCGATTGGGAATGTAGTCTGTGGAGTCTGGCCCCTGCTCCCAGGAAATCCTCCCATCTTCACCGCCGTCGCCGGTAATTATATTAAGTGCGACTTCAACGGCACGCTGCGCAATACCGAAACGAAAAGCTTCGGCGTGCAGAAGCTCCTTGAGCAATTGCGTTAGTTGGATATCATTTAATTTATTGATATCACCAGACTCGACATTAAATGGCTTTGCCATGATTCTCCTTTTGCTTATTTATTTCCTGAGCGCCAATTATCGATTATGAAGATCATCAATCTTCGCTACAAAAAAACTCAAACATACAGTTAACTATTTAGCGTTACGAATGAATACATGCACCTTGACGTCCTGTAACACTGTGTCCAGCTTAGAGGTGCTCGCGGTAAACGCGATATCGCTCATAAAAACGCGACAAGGGTGAAGATAAGCCCTGCGGAGTTCCAGGTTCAAAAGCAGCATTGGTGACGCTACCCATTTGATGTCACTGTGTCCAGCGTCCGTACTTGAACGGTAGTGGTCGCTTGCCAACGTCCGCTTTTGGCCGAAAGCTGGCAGTCACCAATAGCATCTATGGCCGGAGATTAGCGGAATCCCAGTCCTAGGGCCTGTAGGTAAAGAACTGGGAAGTCCTTGCTCAGGCTTCTTGGTAAAAAGATATCGTCTCTTTTAGCGAGGCTGAAAACTCATAGATCTCGTCGAGTGATTTGATAGGGTGGCGCGTTTCGACTTTGTCTTTGTCAAAAATACCAAGATATTTTTGACTACGGTTGAAGTGGAGTCTAGCGATAGGCTTGCGGTTATTGTCGTCTAGAAGGATACCGAAGTAACTCTGGGTGTCTCTGCTGGCTATTCGCTTTGCATCTATGACGGTCCGGACAATCGCTTTTATTATATGGAAGCCTTCCAGCTCCTCCATCGTAGTCAGAATACGATCTTCAGGCTCCTCTTGGGCTTCAGCTTGATTTTCAGCAACGACCGATTCAGCGAGCGTGGGAAACGTGGCTTTACTCATCGCTGACTTCAACCTATCGTTGATTTGGTCACTAAGAAACTGGGCTGCGGCTTTCCTTGTGAGCAGAGTAAACTGATCCCGAACCTTTTGGGTTATGACCCCTTCGTAGACTCGCGATGCGAAGAAACGAACGAAGTCATCATCAGGCTGCGTGAACTGCCTAGCCATTTCCTTTTTTATATTTCCAACATACTTTAGTTCGCCTGCAGCATTGATGATCGAATCAACGTCAAAAGCGGACTTCGTAAGCTTTTGAAGTTCAGGGATGACGTGCTCATCAATGTTAAGCAAGTCGACCTCAAGAAACGGCTTTTCATCCATTTTGTTTGGTGCATCAAGATCGGTATAGAACCGGTAAAACCTGCCATTTGTAAGGATGG
Organism: Pseudomonas sp. RG1; assembly: GCF_025910115.1. Lineage (NCBI taxonomy): Bacteria > Pseudomonadati > Pseudomonadota > Gammaproteobacteria > Pseudomonadales > Pseudomonadaceae > Pseudomonas > Pseudomonas sp. RG1. The sequence goes on along the minus strand of NZ_JAPCIK010000046.1, from coordinate 173,375 downwards.
AAATTCTTGCAGTTGTGACATGAAAGTATCGGAAGAGTTGGCTCGCATGATTGATATTGAGCGGCTCGCCGACTTTTTTTGTTTCGATCAATATCTGGATCTGGCCATCTTTCAAAATCGCGTAATCAATCTTCTCCCCTTTTTTCGTGCCCACATCGCACACGTATTCGGGAACGACTTCGGACGGGTCGAATACATCATAGCCCAGCACGGTATGAATGAACGGCATGACAAAAGCAGTTTTCGTTGCTTCCTCCGTTTGTATGGTCGAAGCTAGCTGATTGACCTTCGCTGACATTGCGTTCAAGCGTTCTACAAAATCCATTTCACTGCTCCGTTGCACGTTCACCCGATCTGGGTCGTAGAGGCGCAACGCTACTATGGCTAAATCCACCTCTGCTACTGGCATTCCATCCACGCTGGATGCTTGGACAGGGAAAATGACCTTTGGGCATTGCTATCGTGTACAGAAACGCCTCTGCTTTTGGCCGGAAGCGGGCGCTTCCACACGTCCGCTTATGGCCGAAAGCAGACGTCCGTGAGCGGCGGCTAGTGGGCAGACGCGGTCGTTAAGAAAAAATCGTGGAGGGCAGCCAGGAGCAGCTCGTTTCTAGCGGTTGGGAGGGCAGAGTCAGACTTCGCGGAAGGCTTCATCACCCGTGAGGAGCGCAGAGTGATGATCGAGAAGGCTGCAGCGAACTACAGGGAAGCAGTCGAGGGCGTAGGGCAAGGCACCTAGCATTAGCGCAGATGGGTAGAGCTGCGCTGGAGCGATCAATGTTCGCGATGGTGAATTGTCGCTGGTCGGGGCCGATCACCTCGACAGACAAACTATGGTCGGCATTTATCGAGCAGGTGATAGCGCATTGCGGGAGGCGCCGAGACAACAGGTCGCCAATTTCACGTCTGCTCATTGTGTCCACAACGTTGACTCCTTTTGCTGATGGTAGCGATTCTTAGATGGTGAGGTCGCAGGCGCGAAGGATGTGATCAACAAAAGAAAAGGCCTCTGAGAGGCCTTTTATTCAAGCTGCGTTATTTCTTCACCCAGCTTTCAACTTCGTCGGCACCGTGCTTGGTCTTCCACTCCTTCAGCGTCTTGTGATTGCCGCCTTTGGTTTCGACCACTTCGCCGGTGTGCGGGTTCTTGTAGACCTTCAGAGCGCGAGGCTTACGCTTGCCAGGTGCCGCCGCTGGTGTTGAAGCGCGCTTCGTGCTTTGCGGATCCAGCAGGTTGATGATGTGCTTGAGGCTGAAGCCGTATTGGTTGAGCAACTCGCGCAGCTTGGTTTCGAACTCGATCTCTTTTTTCAGCGCGCCATCGCTCTTCAGTGCTTCCAAAGCCTGAAGCTGTTCGGCGAGGTGCTTTTCGAGCTGGCGGTATTCGGCAAGTTTGGACATGTTTGATTCCTACATTTGTTTGATGACAGTTTGAATGTTGGTGCGGCTCACAAGTTCAGCGCTATTCTGACAGTTTAAGATACTCTCGGATGCTAATGATCTCGGCTTTTATCAATTTCACGGTGAGAATCTCGACTTCCGTTTTTATGCGAGGTTTGTCCACGAATTCCAGCATTTCCTTTAAGGAGACTATTCGTGCATTCAGTAGGTCTTTCCAGTTAGGGGTGTTTCTAAGGTCAAATTGAATGATCATTTTGTAGCCTGTGGAGGTTAAACAGCCTACCTGCGTAGGCTGTTTCGGTGGCTCAGCGCATTACAACGCGAGAACGTCTTGCAACGAGTACTTGGAGGCGCGTTCCCACAAATCGCTACTGGTCCAGTTCCGGAAGTTTTCGCCTTCTTCAGGAATGATTAGTTTCCTGAGACTAATTTGCTCGCCGCCAACCAGATCAATGGCAGACCAGAGCTTGCCGCCCATCTCCAGCAACTCTTGAGCTTTCTCGTTCCACTGTTCCTCGAGAACAGTTCGCGCCAAGAGCAACGCCCTTCGCTCGATGGTCTTGTGCTCTTTCCGCGCCTCGTCGATGTGTTGATCCACGATGACGAGTTCCTGCTCCAGCGCGGCAATGATCAGAAGCTGTCGGCGATGGTGCTCGCTCGCAGTCGCCAGATTCTTTGCAGCTTTCTGGGCATCGGCATTGGCAGTCTTCTCACCCTCGGTGTCGCCCCAGGCCACAGCTTGTGCATAAGCGGTTGCTGCATCGGTTTCGGCTTGTCGTGCCTTGGCCATGTCTTCTTCTGCTTGTTGTTGGATCTGTGTCAAGCGGGTGCTGAGGCTGTCGCGTTTCTCGTTAAGCTCTTGCTCGTCAGCTTTCCAGTTATCCATCGACTCGGTGTAACCCGCCATCAGGGTTTCGTGATTGACCAGCTTTTCACGTCGTTGAATGCGAGCCTCTGCGTAGTCAGCGCGCGTCTTGCAGGAGTCGTAAGGAATCTTGAGGGTGTTGTACTCTTTTCGAACTTCATGCAACCGATCTGCGTCGAGTTCTTCCTCGTTTTCCAAGAGCGCTTCCAGTGGTGCTATTTGCACGTAGTGCTCTGCTGCCTCCCTCAATAGGTTATCGCGGTGGGTCTCCAACTCTGCGATTTTGTCCAGCAAGGCGCGCTTCTTTTCGCAGATGGCTATCGCTTCGCCGTTGGCTGCAGCTGGCAGTGAAAGTCCTGTGGCTCCGTGGATATCTGGACCGGTGACTGGCAGTTCGTGTTGTTCGGTGGAAGTTTGGAATTCGTTCATCTGTCTTGTTCCTTCAAAAATTGGGTTTGGGTTGAATGAGCGGCTGGCGAGGCCGGGAATAAGCCGGCGTTACCTCGATCAGCGGGGATGCCCTCAGGCGGCCCGAGCCTCGCCGTCATCCGGTCCTGGAATAGCCTTCACGATGTAGCAGCGTTGCTGCCCGAGGCCGGGGAGCCGCACCAGACTCGACGCCTTGCCGTCGCTGCTCGGTTCCAGCACACCGCGCTGCAGTAGCTCCTTGTTCACAGCCGTGAGGTTCATGCCTCGGAAGATCTCCGAGCGCCACGCCTCGGTCAGCACGTAATAGGTGTTGGTGGTGTGCATGGTGTCGCCCATGCCGTGCTCCAGCGTCTTGCGAAAGCCCAGGCGGTCAATAGTGCGCGGGCCGTGTTCGTCGATCTTGGCCGCTGCCGATTCCCAGCGTGTGAAACGGCTTTCACCAAAACGCTCGATTACCTGGCGCAGCCGCGCCAAGATCGCATCGCCCTCGAAGTTTCCGGCGCCGCCGCGCTCGTGAAGCCATGCGTTTAAGCACACCCGAGCGGCGGTGGTGGCCGTGCCATCCGGCCAGCCCGTGATGCCCATCGCGGTGGCCAGCTCGCCTGCTGCGGCGGCGAGGCCGAAGCGAGCAGCGGCACGGTGTGCCTGTCCACTCGCGGACGCAGGGAGCGACTTGGAAATAAAGCCTTCCAGCGTGCGGCGCAGGATTGCCGCCCAGCCGTGGCGCTTGCCGGGTTCGCACAGCGCAGTCAGGAACGCGGTAAGCGGTGTGCCGTAATAGTTCGCCACCCGCGCTTTGAGTGCGTCGGACAGAGCGGCCGCATCTTCGAAACCGTTGAGCGTGTCGAACATGCCCAGACCTTTGCTGGCATCCGCCGGAACGGCGAGCATGCGTACCTCCATACCCGCTTTAAGCTCCTTGTTGGCTTCGGCCATGTGCTGCGCCAAGGTCTTCTCGCCGGTGGAGAGAAACAGCAGACGCCATTCCTGCACCTGCCGGCCTGCTTGGCCTCTATCATTGGCCCGAGCCTTACCGGTGCCGTTGCCCAGCATGTACACCGTCTCGCCGATGATGCGGGCATCACACATTCCGATTTCATCGAGCACCAGAAGCCCGTCGGAATGCGCGGCAGCGATTGACTCCAGCGCGTTGTCGGTCGACCGCCACGAGCGCACCAGACGCGGCCCGCCGTAGATCGAGGCGGCGACTTGCAGGTGAGTGGTCTTGCCGCCGGAGCTGTCACCGTACAGGTGAAAGCCGCCCGATTCGTGGCCGAGCATGTGTAGCAGAGGGCCGGCGAAGGCCACACCGACGACAAACGCCAAACGGTGGTTGCCGATGCACAGCGCACCGATTTGCTGTTGCCATTGTTCCAACGTGCCCGCTTCGCTGATCGGCGGAAGCTGCGCGCCGGCCTCGTAGAAGTGCAGGTGTTCCGCGTGCATGCCGACCTGTTGCTCGGGCAACAGAAAAGCGTTGTCATGCCAACCCAAACGAGTGACCAGACGCGCACGTTGCGCACTGTCGAAGCCGCCAAGGTAACTCTGCAAATCGTTGCGTGCGTTGCGCCCCGAGCGACTGCCGGCCAGACGCAGCCCCATGTCCACCAACGGGCCGAGCACGTCTTTGCCGAAGTCACCGGTCATTGTGCGTGCCGGGATGTTCCAGCGTTTCTTGGTCCCGTCGGGGTCGTCGAACTCGACCAGCAACCCCCAGTTGTGGCCCTTTTCGTCCCGGGTACGCGCAAGGATCTCCAGCGGCGAACACACCGGGCGTGCTTCGCCGTCGTCACCGGCATAAAACACACCTTCGGGCGTCAGGCGAAAGCCACCGGGCATCAGGTCGTTTTTCGATTTTGCCGGTCGCTTGGCCGTTGCTTTGGGTTTCGCTTCCGGCTCCGGTTCTGACTCGGATTTCACTTGGGCAACTACCGGCTTTTCCTCGATCACACCGAACAGCTCGCCGCCGCTTTCCAGCGCGGTGAAGTGGCCGGCGGTCCAGCCTTTGGCGAGCGCATCGGCGGCATCGTCGCCGTCATCCCATTGACCACCTTTCGCGAACGCGGCGCGGTCATTCTTCAGCGTCGGCTTGCGTTTGAACACCTCCAGCGCGATGACCCGGACCGAAGCGGCGCCGATTTCGCGCAGCTTTCCGGCAACGGTAGCCATGCAGGCTTTACCGCTGTCGTCGTTGTCCGGCCACAACACCACGTTTCGTCCCTTGAGCGGCGTCAGGTCGGCTTTGTGCCAGGAGTTGGAGCCGTTCGGCCAGCAGGTGGCCACGTAGTTCGGCAGCAGTTCGGTGGCAGCATCGGCCGCTTTCTCGCCTTCGCACAGAACCACTGGTGCGTCAGCACTCTGGGCCAGTTCATCAAGGCGTAGGAGTGGACGCGGATCCGGCAGACCCTGCCAGCGCCATTGTGTGGTTTGACCATCGGAGCGCTGACACCATGTCAGAGGCGCAAAGACCTTCTTCGGCTTGCCGTCTTCATCGGGGCCGAGGTCGAAGCGATACAGCGCCATGAGGGGATGACCCTGTGCGTCGCGGTAGATCCAGACCTTGGACGGCACACCGTGATCACGGTGCTTGGCCGGGCACTTGTTCATGGCCTCGGCCGGGATCGGCTGAATGGCGTTCCACGTCGGCGCCTTCGGCTTGGTCGGTGCGGCGATTGTCTTGGCGGCGCCCGACGCGACGTTTAGGAGGTCGGCCAGTTTGTTGCAAGCCTCGACGTCAGTGCCGCCGTCCAGATAGCGCACCAGATCGATCAGGTCGCCGCCTTTGTCGCCGGTGGCAAAATCCGCCCAGGTGCCCTTGCTCAAATTGACCTTGAGCGAACCCGCACGCTTGTCGCTGCGAGTCGGATTCGGAGCGGTGTATTCCTTGCCGCCGTCCACGCGCTTGCCGTTGGGCAGCCAGTGCGACAAGACACGATCAATGTCTTTCAGCGCGGCGGCTTTCACGTCGGCAAAGCTCGGGCGTTTAGCGTTGTTCGGTCGTTGGCTCATGTGTCAGCCCTCGGCAGAAACAGCGCATCGTTGATGTCGTCGATCAGGGCTTTGGCCATCTCGCCCAGGTACAAGGCGGGCCAACTGAAACGCTCGCCGTGGTCACTCATGGCCGCGTCGAAACTGAGCTGGTTCGCGTGATGCTGCAGTAACGACACCATCTCCAGCGCGTCTTCGATGGGTACTCCGGCATTCACCCGAAACAGCTTCAGGTCGGTGGCATTAACCCGAGAAAAGGTAGCGTGGCCCGGTGTGGTGGAAATGCTCATAGCGCACCGCCTTTCTGCACTGCAGGTGCCGAAGTGTTGTCACCGTGCATAGCCAGCGTTTTGATCAGGCCAAGGGTGCCGCGCACGTCCCAGAGGACGGCGGCGATGACGTGATTGGCAAGGCGTGAGGATTCGTTTTCGAAGTGGTCTTCCAGCAGCGTCAGCACCGAGTCAGCGCGGTCAATAGCGCAGGTGATGGCGTCGATAGGTACGCCGGCTTCGGCGGTTGGGTTCACGCAGAGCAGGTCTTCGGGAAGGGCAAAACTCAGGGCGTTGTTCATTGAGCACCGCCTGCGGTTTCGAGTGCGCGGGCTTTGGCCATGTGAGCGTTGTAGCGGGAGAGGCGTGTAGCGAGGCTGGAGTTGGCGTGTAAAGCGGCGAGAGCCATTGCACGGTGTGCAGCGGCGCGAATTTTGGACGGATTGAGGGCGTGCATTGGTGAAGCTCCTGTATGTGAGGAGCTGCCACTGATCGTCGCCAAACGATGTAAGGGTGGCAGCTGTGCGCGGGTTGGCGAACCGGGCATACAGGACCCCGGCAGACCCGAAGGTCTCCCACGCACAGCCGCCATAAAGCAGGAATGCGGGCACAAAAAAAGCGCCTGCAATCGGTATGGGGGCGCCTGTGCGCCTGTATGAGCTCGGGTCGCCAAACCCGGTCGCTGAATTTGCAGCGACGGCCAGAGAGTAACGTCCGTGTTTCGAAAGTGCAACTGCGCTGATGGCTTGCGGTTTTTTCATGTGCGGCATAAATTGTTCGGGCATGTAGATTGACCTCAACGCCTCCGGATCGCCCCCGGAGGCGTTTTCGTTTCAGGCAAGGGCTTCCCAGCGCAGGGATAGAAGAGGCAGGAAGCCGCCGCTGAGCATGGAGCGGGCGTCTTCGTAAGCGTCGACCTGCTGGCCTTCGTCGACGACAACAGCCCCGGTCTTTTCGCAATGGAGGGATAGGGCGCACCAAGTGCCGTCGGCCCAGCTGAGCACGCTGACCACGCGACCTAATTTGTCCTGCTTGCTGCGATAGCGCTCGAGGCGCTGCATAAGGCGAGGTGAAAACCCGATTTGACGCAGCACTGAAAACGGATGCATCAAAGCTTTCTCTGCGATTTTGCGATTCATGCGGCCACCTGATCACGCGCCTCAATGCGGCTGCGTGCCCATGCTTGGATTTCGGAAAGAACCCACGCCACTGGCGCTCCACGTGCGGTGCTTGTGCTCAGTTTTACCGGGCGTGGAAAGCCGCTCTTTGGGCACTGCATTAGTTTGTAAATAGTGGGGCGTGCCAGGCCAACGATAGCCATGACTTCGGATATTCTGATCAAGGTTGTCGCGGGGTCGCGATGAGGAATTTGGTTGATTGTTGACGCGCGGGAGTTAGACATAGTCGTGCCTGTAAGGTGAGAGACAGGCGCAGACTAAAAGACGAAAAAAAAGCAAACATGGTTTGCTTTTCGTCGGTACAGCGAAATTTTATCTAGGGAGAAATTTACCTTTTCTCAGGTATTTTCTAACGGTTGGGGCTGATGCCTTGCCCAAGTCGACTAGCGCTTTGACTAATTCAGTTTCCGTTATGTTGGGGCTGGAAGAGATTTGGCTTTTTGCCGCTTTGCTTATGTCCTCAAAAAGCTTCTTGGTGTTCTCTTGTTTGATTGTGCCTGGCTTGGCGTTAGCCTTTCCGGCCGCTTTGCCCTTTTCCGACGCTTTTGCGGCAAAAGCCTTTTCCAGTGCTCTTCGCAGAAAACCTGATGCGCTAAAGTCATTGCGCGAAATGTCCGCCCAGTCCGCTTGTTGATAAAGTGAAGCAAGCATCAAAGTCTTGGAGGCCTCGCCATTGAAATCAGCAAACTCCTCTCGTGCCTCGATTTCGAAGTCGCTCTTTCGCTTTCGTTCTCTCTGAATGAGGAGGAGGTATTGTTTGGGGTCGGTCTGTCTGATCTGCTCCACCAGATCTAGATCCAGATCGTAGAGGGAGCGTTCTAGGTCGAATAGCCAGTTCGCAAGGACTTCAACCGCCTGCACAGCTTGAATAAGCGCATAAGTCGCTACGAGTTGCGTGTCGCTTGCGGGATGATCATTGCCAAGGAAGCGGCGAATGACTCTGGGCAGTGAGGTCGGTTCGGAAAAGTAGAAATGCTCTTCAATAGGGTCGCGAAGTCGAAACATTGTCTTTGTCGCTGATTCAGCACAGTCAGCGTATTGGCCGTCCTTGAGCCAGACAGATGTTGCATTGTGGATGCAGGTAAACGCATCACGGAAGTGCTCGGAGAATTGGCTGTATAGCGCCAACTCACGGACAGCGAGTTCGACCTCATCAAGATCCCAAAGCAGGCAGCCAACGTCTACCCCGGCAATCTCAAGCTCTAAAGCTTCGGTGCCAAGATTCCTGTTCATTAAGATACCCCTCGCCCCGTACCGTGCGTACTGCCCCAGCGAGGTGTATCTGGCAAAACAGCTGCCAGCAGGGGGCATGTGGTTCGATGACGGTTACACACGTCAGCAGCGTTACACGCGGAGTTTGTCGAGCTAGGATCCGGTGTAACTTTAAGAAAGTCTATTATTTTCAATAGGTTGGGTTTGTTTGTTACACGAGTAACACCCGTTACACCGGTTTTAGAGATAGTCTGGGTAAGTGATCTCATACGGCCTTTCCAAACTGGGCTTGCACTACATTGCCAGCTGCGAGTCCATCAAGATGATCGGCATACCACTGCATCATCGTTACGCGTTGCTCAAGGTATTGGGCCTTGTTGTATACCCCTGAGATGCCTTCCTCTTTGTGAGCCAGCTGCGCTTCAACATGCTCCTTCGGCCAGCCATGTTCTCGAAGCAACGTGCTTGCGGTGTGCCGAGTACCGTGTCCAACAAGGCGACCCTTGTAGCCGATGGTTGCAAAGACTTTGTTGATTGTGTTTTCACTAATAGTTGGGTTCTTGGCTCCTACCCCGGGGAAAAGCCAGCGACTCCGTCCTGTTAAGCAGTGCAGATCCTTCAGAGCGGTAACAGCTTGATGGGGAAGGGGGCATACGAAATCCCGACGCATCTTCATCTTGGCAGCAGGTGTCGTCCAAATAGCTTTCTCAAGGTCGAACTCTTTCCACTCAGCCAAGCGGACCATGCCAGGGCGCGATGCTGTCCAGACACAAAGCCAAGCGGCGGTGCGGGCTGTCAGTCTGCTTGGTGTGTTTTTGAGTGCGTGGAGGAATTCCGCCAGCTCAGGTTCCAGCAGGTGTGGATGCTGCTGAGTCTTGGGGGCTTGGGCTGCAATGTCACGGAGGCGACTACCCGGATCGTTTTCGGTGAGCCCTAAGCCGATGGCTCGGCCGAAGATCTGATTGATCCAGGTGCGACACTTTTCCGCCACGTTGTGTGCGTTTCGCGCTTCGAGGGATGCCTGGAGGTCTGCGCAGTCGGTACGGGTGATTTCGTCGAGGGGCTTATTTCCCAATGCCGGGAGGATGTCCTTATCGAGGTAAGTGCGGATTTTGTTAAGAGTGGAGGGAGCGAGGCCCTTTTCTTCTTTGGCCTTAAGCCAAGCTTCCGCAGCAGCTCTGAAGGTCCTAGTCCTGGCAGCGTCAATGGCAGCTTTGGCAGAGCGTTTCTGTTCGAGAGGATCGGCCCCGCTGCTAACTACCTTGCGTAATTCGGCAGCTTTGTCCCGCGCCAACGCACCACTCACTTCCGGGTAACCCCCTAGCCCCATCCAAGCCCAATTGCCCGCCGGACGTTTGTAGCGGAGCTGCCAGGATTTACCACCATCAGGTTTAACCCTGAAGTAGAGGCCGTTTCCGTCCAGCTCCCGGTATTCCTTTGATTCCGGCTCCAATCCCGCAAGTGTCGTGTCAGCGAGAGGGCGGCGCTTGATGTCTGCGCGCTTCATCCTTGTATCCCAAAGTTAGATATTTTTCTCAGGATACAAGCAGGGATACAGGGATACAACGGATAAGGGGAGACAGGGGTAGTCAAGCAGGCACAAAAAAACCGGCAAAGTGGCCGGTTTCTTTGGGTCTGAGAGGCTGGTAGAGACTCTCAGATACTGCTATGTGGTGCCCCGAGGGAGACTCGAACTCCCACTCCTTTCGAAAACGGATTTTGAATCCGCCGCGTCTACCAATTCCGCCATCAGGGCTCAATGGCGGCGAAGTATAGAGAGGTGATTACCGTTGGTCAATCACGTTTCATGGTCAATTTTCGATATTTCCGCTAGACTTTCCGGCCCTGCTAGACGAACCCCATCATGCGCGTTGCTGACTTTACTTTCGAGCTTCCTGATTCGCTGATCGCCCGCCATCCGTTGGCCGAGCGTCGCGGTAGTCGCCTGCTGACCCTTGATGGGCCGAGCGGCGCCCTGGCACACCGTCAATTCACTGATTTGCTTGAGCATTTGCGCCCGGGCGATTTGATGGTGTTCAACAATACCCGGGTGATTCCGGCGCGGCTGTTCGGGCAGAAAGCGTCCGGCGGCAAGCTGGAAATTCTCATCGAGCGCGTGCTCGATGCGCACCGCGTGCTGGCCCATGTGCGCTCCAGCAAGTCGCCGAAACCGGGTTCGAAGATCCTTATCGACGGCGGTGGCGAAGCCGAGATGCTCGCGCGTCATGATGCGTTGTTCGAGCTGGGTTTTGCCGAGGAAGTCTTGCCGCTGCTCGATCGCGTCGGGCACATGCCGTTGCCTCCTTATATAGACCGCCCGGATGAAGGCTCGGATCGCGAGCGTTATCAGACCGTGTACGCCCAGCGTCTGGGTGCGGTCGCAGCGCCGACGGCGGGGCTGCATTTCGATGAGCCGCTGATGCAGGCGATTGCTGCCAAGGGCGTCGAGACTGCATTCGTGACATTGCACGTGGGCGCGGGGACGTTCCAGCCGGTGCGTGTCGAGAAGATCGAAGATCACCACATGCACAGCGAGTGGCTGGAAGTCGGCCAGGACGTGGTCGATGCGGTCGCTGCGTGCCGTGCGCGGGGCGGTCGGGTGGTTGCGGTCGGCACCACCAGCGTGCGTTCGCTGGAAAGTGCGGCGCGCGATGGTGTGCTCAAGCCGTTCAGTGGCGACACCGACATCTTTATCTATCCGGGCCGGCCGTTTCATGTGGTCGATGCCCTGGTGACCAATTTCCATTTACCGGAATCCACGCTGTTGATGCTGGTTTCCGCGTTTGCCGGTTATCCCGAAACCATGGCCGCCTACAAGGCCGCCGTGGAAAACGGCTACCGCTTTTTCAGTTACGGGGATGCGATGTTCATCACCCGCAATCCCGCTCCAACTGCCCCTGAACAGACAGGCCCAGAGGAAACAGAATGAGTCGCGAATGTCGAATGTCCTTTGAGCTGCTGGCCACCGATGGCAAGGCTCGTCGTGGTCGCCTGACCTTCCCCCGTGGCACCGTCGAGACCCCGGCGTTCATGCCGGTCGGCACCTACGGCACGGTCAAGGGCATGCTGCCGCGCGACATCGTCGCCACTGGCGCGGAAATCATTCTGGGCAACACCTTTCACCTGTGGTTGCGTCCCGGCACTCAAGTGATCAAGGAACATGGCGACCTGCACGATTTCATGCAGTGGAAAGGCCCGATCCTCACCGACTCCGGCGGCTTCCAGGTGTTCAGCCTCGGCGCGATGCGCAAGATCAAGGAGGAGGGCGTGACCTTCGCTTCTCCGGTCGACGGCGCCAAAGTGTTCATGGGCCCGGAAGAGTCGATGCAGGTGCAGCGCGATCTCGGTTCCGACATCGTGATGATCTTCGACGAATGCACGCCGTATCCGGCTGACGAAGACGTCGCGCGGGTATCGATGGAGCTGTCGCTGCGCTGGGCGCAGCGTTCGAAGAATGCTCACGGCGACAACACCGCGGCGCTGTTCGGCATCGTCCAGGGTGGCATGCATGAAAACCTGCGCATGCGCTCGCTCGAAGGCCTCGACAAGATCGGCTTCGACGGCCTCGCCATCGGCGGTCTGTCGGTGGGCGAACCGAAGCACGAAATGATCAAGGTGCTGGATTATCTGCCGGGCCAGATGCCCGCTGACAAACCTCGTTACCTTATGGGCGTTGGCAAACCGGAAGATCTGGTTGAGGGTGTGCGCCGCGGGGTGGACATGTTCGATTGCGTGATGCCAACCCGTAATGCCCGCAATGGGCATCTGTTCATCGATACCGGTGTGCTGAAGATCCGTAACGCGTTCCATCGCCATGATGAATCGCCGCTGGATCCGACCTGCGATTGCTACACCTGCCAGAACTTCTCGCGCGCTTATCTGCATCACCTGGACAAGTGCGGCGAAATGCTCGGCAGCATGCTCAATACCATCCATAACTTGCGCCATTATCAGGTGCTCATGGCTGGTTTGCGCGAGGCTATTCAACAGGGTACATTGGCCGCCTTTGTCGATGCCTTCTACGCCAAACGCGGACTTCCCGTCCCGCCTTTGGACTGAGTTTTCTGACCCCAAGATTCAACATTTGCAACTGGAGTGCTAAATGAGCTTTTTTATCTCTAACGCCATGGCTGACGCAGCTGCACCGGCTGCTGCAAGCCCAATGGGCGGCGGCTTCGAGTGGATTTTTCTGGTCGGCTTCCTGGTCATCTTCTACCTGATGATCTGGCGTCCACAGGCCAAGCGCGCCAAAGAGCAGAAGAACCTGCTGAGCAGCCTGCAGAAGGGCGACGAAGTCGTGACCACTGGCGGCATCGCCGGCAAGATCACCAAGGTTGCCGATGACTTCGTGGTTCTGGAAGTGTCCGACACCGTGGAAATGAAGTTCCAGAAAGGCGCCATCGCCGCCACGCTGCCAAAAGGCACGCTGAAAGCGATCTAAGAGCAACAACTTCTACTCAATCGACGGGGCGCGCAAGGCGCCCCGCGTTCATAACGGGCGGCGTGATGCTGAACAAATACCCTCTGTGGAAATACATTCTGATCCTGGCGGTGCTGGCGATCGGTCTGATTTATTCCGCTCCCAATCTTTACCCCGATGACCCGGCCATTCAGATCAGCGGCGCCAGCACGGCTCTGCAGGTCAATGACGCCGATCTGGCTCGCGTCAGCACAGCGCTGAAAGAGTCCGGCATCAACGTCAAGGCGGCCACGCTGACGGCGGGCGGCAAGGGCGGTCTGATCCGTCTGAGCAAGGCTGAAGATCAGCTGCCGGCCAAGGACGTTGTACGCAAGGCATTGGGTGATGACTACGTCGTCGCGCTGAACCTGGCACAGACCACTCCGCAGTGGCTGCGCAACCTCGGTGCGCACCCGATGAAGCTGGGTCTGGACTTGTCCGGTGGTGTGCACTTCCTGCTCGAAGTGGACATGGACAAAGCCCTCGATGCGCGCCTGAAAGTCTACGAGGGCGACGTCAAGAGCCTGCTGCGCAAAGAGAAGCTGCGCTATCGCAGCCTGCCGCAACTGGGCGGTGCCATTCAGTTGGGCTTCAGCGATGAAGACTCCCGCGAACAGGCCCGTGCGCTGATCCGCAAGAACTTCAACGATTTCGACATTGTTCCGGCCGACCTCAACGGTCAACCGGTGCTGCGTCTGGCGATGACCCCGGCCAAGCTGGCGGAAATCCGTGAATACTCCATCAAGCAGAACCTGACCACGGTACGTAACCGCGTCAACGAGCTGGGTGTTGCCGAACCGATCGTGCAGCGTCAGGGCGCCAACCGCATCGTGGTTGAGCTGCCGGGCGTGCAGGACACTGCCGAAGCCAAGCGTATTCTCGGCAAGACGGCCAACCTTGAGTTCCGTCTGGCCGCTGAGCCGGGCGCTTCGAAAGCCACTTCCGAATCGTTCGAATTCCGCGAAGGCAACCGTCCGCCAGCGCAGATCGAGCGTGGTCTGATCATTACCGGTGACCAGGTCACCGACGCCAAGGCCGGTTTCGGCGAGCACGGCACGCCTGAAGTGAACATCCGTCTGGATGGCCACGGTGGCGAGCTGATGAGCCGCGCGACCCGTTCCAACGTCGGTCGCAGCATGGCGGTGATCTTCATCGAACAGCGTCCGGTCACCACTTACACCAAGCAAGTGGTTGATGGCGTCGAGAAAGACGTTGCGGTGCAGACGTTCAAGGAAGAGAAGAAGATCATCAGCCTGGCGACCATTCAGTCGCCGCTGGGTGCGCAATTCCGCATCACTGGCCTGAACGGTCAGGGCGAGTCGTCCGAACTGGCGCTGCTGCTGCGTGCCGGTGGTCTGGCTGCACCGATGTACTTCGCTGAAGAGCGCACAATCGGTCCGAGCCTGGGTGCTGACAACATCACCAAAGGTATCGATGCTTCCCTGTGGGGCATGCTGTTCGTGTCGCTGTTCATCATCGCCATCTACCGCTTCTTCGGCGTCATCGCCACCGTCGCGCTGGCGGTGAACATGGTGCTGCTGCTGGCGTTGATGTCGTTGCTGGGCGCCACGCTGACCCTGCCGGGTATCGCCGGTATCGTCTTGACGATGGGTATGGCGGTCGACGCCAACGTACTGATCTTCTCGCGGATTCGTGAAGAGATCGCTGCGGGCATGACTGTGCAGCGGGCAATCAACGAAGGCTTCGGCCGGGCATTCACCGCGATTCTCGACGCCAACCTGACCACTTTGCTGGTCGGCGGCATTCTCTTCGCCATGGGCACCGGCCCGGTGAAGGGTTTCGCAGTGACGATGTCCCTCGGGATCTTTACCTCGATGTTCACGGCCATCATGGTGACCCGCGCAATGGTCAACCTGATCTTTGGCGGACGTGACTTCAAGAAGTTGTGGATTTAAGGGGCTGCCATGTTACGTACAATCAACTTCATGGGCGTTCGCAACTTCGCGTTCGGCGTCACATTGCTGCTTACCGTCATTGCCTTGTTCAGTGTCGCCACCAAGGGCATGAACTGGGGCCTGGACTTCACCGGCGGTACGCTCATCGAGCTGACCTACGAGCGTCCGGCCGACGTCACCAAGGTGCGCGAGCAACTGGCGACTTCCGGTTATCACGAAGCCGTGGTGCAGAACTTCGGTGCGACCACCGATCTGCTGGTGCGCATGCCGGGTGAAGACCCGCAGTTGGGCCATCAGGTCGCAGACGCATTGCAGAAAGTCGGCGGTGACAACCCGGCGACGGTCAAGCGTGTCGAGTTCGTCGGCCCGCAGGTCGGTGAAGAACTGCGCGACCAGGGCGGCCTCGGCATGCTGCTGGCGCTCGGCGGCATCCTGATCTACCTGGCGTTCCGCTTTCAGTGGAAGTTTGCGGTCGGCGCCATTGTGTCGCTGATCCACGACGTGATCGTGACCGTGGGTATCCTCTCGTACTTCCAGATCACCTTCGATCTGACAGTACTGGCGGCAGTGCTGGCGATCATCGGTTACTCGCTGAACGACACCATCGTGGTCTTCGACCGGGTGCGTGAGAACTTCCGCGTGCTGCGCAAGGCGACGCTGATCGAGAACATCAACATCTCGACCACCCAGACCCTGCTGCGCACCATGGCGACCTCGATCTCCACTCTGCTGGCGATCGCGGCGCTGCTGTTCTTCGGTGGCGACAACCTGTTCGGTTTCTCCATCGCACTGTTCATCGGTGTACTGGCGGGTACCTACTCGTCGATCTACATCGCCAACGTGGTGCTGATCTGGCTGAACCTGACCACCGAGGATCTGATTCCTCCGGCCAACACCGACAAGGAAGTCGACGACCGTCCATAACGGCCAGCGATTTTTCCGGCTGTCAGCCAACAAAAGGCGCGAGTTGAACTCGCGCCTTTTTTTGTGCTCCAAGGCTGGGAGAAGCGCGGGCGCGTCCCGCATGTGATGGTCAGGAGGTTCATGTGAACAAGTCGTTGCTGGTTGGTGCGGTATTGGGTGCTGTCGGTGTCACAGCCGGGGGTGCTGTTGCCACCTACAGCCTGGTTAAAAGCGGCCCTGAGTATGCGCAAGTATTAGCCGTTGAGCCGGTCAAGACACAGATCAAGACTCCACGTGAAGTATGCAAGGATGTAACGGTGACCCGTCAGGCACCGGTAAAAGATCAACACCAGATCGCCGGTACCGTGGTCGGCGCGCTGGCCGGTGGTTTGCTGGGTAACCAGATTGGCGGCGGTACCGGCAAGAAGATTGCCACGGTGGCCGGTGCGGTCGGTGGCGGTTATGCGGGCAACAAGGTGCAGGAGGGCATGCAGGAGCGTGACACCTACACCACCACGCAAACCCGCTGCAACACGGTCAATGACATCAGCGACAAGGTCGTCGGTTACGACGTGCGTTACTCGCTTGATGGCAAGGAAGGCAAAGTGCGGATGGATCGCGATCCGGGTAACCAGATTCCGGTCGACAAGGAAGGCAAGCTGATCCTGTCGCAGAATGAGCCGGCTCAGTAAGGATTTACGGTTGTGAAAAGAAGCACCCTGCGGGGTGCTTTTTTTATACCCGCGATTCAGGGCAGCGCGCGATTCTCACCTGTGCGAGCGAGCCTGCTCGCGAATACGGTCTACCAGTTGATATTTACTTTGCTGGCACGCCCATTCGCGAGCAGGCTCGCTCCCACAGGGAATTGTGCTGTTTGGAATTGCAGGCACAAAAAAAGCACCCCGAAGGGTGCTTTTTGGTTTCGCCTAAAGCTTAGCGCTTCAGCGAGGCCGGCAGGTGCGGCTGGATCGCCGTCAGCACTGCCTTGAAGCATTTGGTGTTGCCGGCAACGATGTGGCCTTTCTCAAGGAAGTCGTGACCACCGGTGAAGTCGCTCACCAGGCCGCCGGCTTCTTGAATCAGCAGGGCGCCTGCAGCCATGTCCCACTCGGACAGGCCCGATTCCCAGAACGCATCGAAACGACCGGCAGCTACGTAAGCCAGGTCCAGGCTCGCCGAACCGGCGCGGCGGATGCCGGCGGTCTGGCCAACCAGAGCGCGGAACATGCCCAGGTAGTTGTCGAGGTTGTCCATCTGATCGTCACGGAACGGGAAGCCAGTGCCGAGCAGAGCGCCGTCGAGGCTGGTGCGACCACTGACGCGCAGACGACGACCGTTCAGTTGAGCGCCGCGACCACGGCTGGCGGTGAATTCTTCCTGGCGGACCGGGTCCAGAACCACTGCGTGTTCCAGGCGACCACGATATTTGCAGGCAATGCTCACTGCAAAGTGCGGAATGCCACGGAGGAAGTTGGTGGTGCCGTCCAGCGGATCGATGATCCACAGGTACTCTTCGCCTTCGATGCCGGTGCCAGCGTGCAGGCCGGTTTCTTCACCCTGAATCGAGTGATTCGGGTAAGCCTTGCGCAGGGCATCGATGATTTTCTGTTCAGCGGCGCGATCGACCTCGGATACGTAATCCTTGGCGTCTTTTTCGTCGACCTTGATGGTATCCAGGCGCTCGATGGAGCGGAAGATCAGTTCACTGGCGCTGCGGGCGGCGCGCAGCGCGATATTCAGCATGGGCTGCATGGATGTGTCACCTAAGGTTGTTAAAGAAAGCCGCGCATTCTATCAGAACTTTTCTTCAGGTGAAGGACGCTGTTCGCTTTCATAGCTTAACGGTAGGCTGTTCTGTAAGATTTGCCCCCCTTTCCTGTGTCCGAGAGCGCCTCCCTTGCTGCAGAACATTCGTGTCGTCCTGGTCAACACCAGTCACCCCGGCAACATCGGCGGGGCCGCGCGCGCCATGAAAAACATGGGTCTGTCGCGACTGGTGCTGGTCGAACCGCGGGTCTTCCCGCACCACGAGGCCGATGCCCGCGCCTCTGGTGCCGGTGACATCCTTGAAAACGCGCAAGTCGTCGCCACGTTGGAAGATGCTCTGGTCGGCTGCAATCTGGTGCTCGGCACCAGCGCCCGCGACCGGCGTATTCCCTGGCCGCTGCTGGATCCGCGCGAATGCGGTAACAAAGTGGTCGAGGAAGCCGGGCAGGGTGCCGAGATTGCGTTGGTGTTCGGCCGTGAAGACTCCGGCCTGACCAACGAAGAGCTGCAGCGATGTCACTTTCACGTGCACATCCCTTCCGACCCGACGTTCAGTTCGCTGAACCTCGGGGCGGCGGTGCAGGTGTTGAGTTATGAAGTGCGCATGGCCTGGCTGGCCGCACAGGGTCAGCCAAGCAAGGTCGAGAAAGAAGAAGTGGCCTCGGTGAAAAGTGCCGAGCTGGCGACCATGGATGAGCTGGAGCGATTCTATGAGCACCTGGAGCAGACGCTGGTTGCCATCGAATTCCTCGACCCGGAAAAGCCACGCCACTTGATGGCGCGCCTGCGCCGGTTGTACGGACGCAGCTCGGTCAGCCGGGCGGAAATGAACATTTTGCGTGGCATCCTCACGGAAACCCAGAAAGCGGCCCGTGGCGAGCTTCTAAAGCGGAAGGATTGAATGATGTTTGAGCGTTTGCGTGAAGATATCCAAAGCGTATTCCATCGAGACCCGGCGGCGCGTAACGCTTTTGAAGTCCTGACCTGCTACCCCGGCATGCATGCGATCTGGATTCATCGTCTGGCCGGCATGCTCTGGCGCAACGAGTTGAAGTGGCTGGCGCGACTGGTGTCGAACTTCGGTCGCTGGCTGACCGGGATTGAGATTCATCCGGGCGCCAAGGTCGGTCGGCGGTTCTTCATCGACCACGGCATGGGCATCGTTATTGGTGAAACCGCCGAGATCGGCGACGACGTCACCATCTATCAAGGCGTGACCCTCGGCGGCACCAGCTGGAACAAAGGCAAGCGCCACCCGACACTGGGTGACGGCGTGGTGGTTGGTGCTGGCGCCAAGGTGCTTGGCCCGTTCACGGTGGGTGCCGGCGCCAAAGTCGGCTCCAACGCTGTGGTCACCAAGGAAGTGCCGCCGGGCGCCACGGTGGTGGGGATTCCGGGGCGGATCATCGTCAAGACCGACGAAGAGCAGGACGCCAAGCGCAAAGCCATGGCGGAGAAGATCGGTTTCGACGCCTACGGTGTCAGCGAAGACATGCCCGACCCGGTGGCCCGGGCCATTGGCCAGTTGCTCGATCATCTGCAGGCAGTGGACGGTCGCCTGGAAGGCATGTGCGGCGCGCTGAAGGATCTGGGCAGCAATTACTGTGCGAAAGATCTGCCTGAGCTGCGTGAAGAAGACTTCGCTTGCGTCAAGGGCAAGGACGAATCGAAAGCCGGCTGAACCGCGGCGCTGCTTTTCGCGCGCAGGCTCGCTCCCACAAGAGCAATGCATTCCAATGTGGGAGCGAGCCTGCTCGCGAAGAACGATCACGCGGTTGCGCTGGCTGTCCGCGCCCCGTCTTTGCTATAGTGCGCGCGCTATTTTGCGGGTAAACCCGACTAAAGCACTAGGTCTTATAGTTGACTTAAATGCTCGGGAATTGCATACTCCCGCCCATTCCGAACTCCGTGGTAACTGTCCATGCGACTGACTACAAAAGGCCGATACGCCGTGACCGCCATGCTTGACCTGGCGTTGCACGCGCAGCACGGGCCGGTGTCTCTGGCCGATATCTCCGAGCGCCAAGGCATCTCCCTGTCCTACCTCGAACAGCTGTTCGCCAAGTTGCGCCGCAGTAACCTGGTTTCCAGCGTTCGCGGTCCGGGTGGTGGCTACCAGTTGTCCCGTGACATGCAGGGCATCCAGGTCGCCCAGGTGATCGATGCGGTGAACGAATCGGTCGATGCCACCAAGTGCCAGGGCCAGGGCGATTGCCATTCCGGTGATACCTGCCTGACCCATCACCTGTGGTGCGACTTGAGCCTGCAGATTCACGAATTTCTGAGCGGTATCAGCTTGGCCGACCTTGTGACTCGCCGTGAGGTACAAGAAGTGGCCCAGCGTCAGGACCAGCGCCGTTGCAGCAGCAAGGCGCCACGCCTGGACAAGATTGAAGCGTCCGCCGTCGAATGACAGCCGAAGAGCTACCCGCGGCACGCCAGCCCTGATTTAGGAGATAGTCCATGAAATTGCCGATTTACCTTGATTACTCTGCAACCACCCCGGTTGATCCGCGCGTTGCGCAGAAAATGAGTGAATGCCTGCTGGTCGACGGAAACTTCGGTAACCCGGCGTCCCGCTCCCACGTGTTCGGCTGGAAGGCTGAAGAGTCCGTCGAAAACGCCCGTCGTCAGGTGGCCGATCTGGTCAACGCCGACCCGCGTGAAATCGTCTGGACCTCCGGTGCCACCGAATCCGACAACCTGGCGATCAAGGGCGCGGCACATTTCTACGCCTCCAAGGGCAAGCACCTGATCACCAGCAAGATCGAGCACAAGGCTGTCCTCGACACCATGCGCCAGCTGGAGCGTGAAGGTTTCGAAGTGACCTACCTCGAGCCGACCGAAGACGGTCTGATCACCCCGGCAATGATTGACGCCGCACTGCGCGAAGACACCATTCTGGTGTCGGTAATGCACGTCAACAACGAAATCGGCACCATCAACGACATCGCCGCCATCGGCGAGATGCTGCGCGCCAAAGGCGTGCTGTTCCATGTCGACGCGGCTCAGTCCACCGGCAAGGTCGAAATCGATCTGCAGAAGCTGAAAGTCGACATGATGTCGTTCTCCGCCCACAAGACTTATGGCCCTAAAGGCATCGGCGCGCTGTACGTCAGCCGCAAGCCGCGTGTGCGCATCGAAGCGACCATGCACGGCGGCGGTCACGAGCGCGGCATGCGTTCCGGCACCCTGGCGACCCACCAGATCGTCGGCATGGGCGAAGCGTTCCGCGTAGCCAAGGAAGACATGGCCGCTGAAAACGTGCGCATCAAAGCCTTGAGCGATCGCTTCTACAAGCAGGTCGAGCATCTGGAAGAGCTGTACGTCAACGGCAGCCTGACCGCCCGCGTTCCGCACAACCTGAACCTGAGCTTCAACTACGTTGAAGGCGAGTCGCTGATCATGGCGCTCAAGGATCTGGCGGTATCGTCCGGTTCGGCCTGCACCTCGGCTTCGCTGGAGCCTTCGTACGTACTGCGCGCCCTGGGCCGCAACGACGAATTGGCACACAGCTCGATCCGCTTTACCTTCGGCCGTTTCACCACCGAAGAAGAAATCGACTACGCCGCGCAGAAAGTCTGCGAGGCCGTTACCAAGCTGCGCGCTCTGTCGCCGCTGTGGGACATGTACAAAGACGGCGTCGATATCTCGAAAATCGAGTGGGCGGCACACTAACTATAGAAGCCGCCGGATACCGATCCTGTAGCGACGCGGCGTTAACGCAGCGCAGTTGCAGGGTCTCAAGAGCGGCCCTGATGAGTGAGGATTGAGAATCATGGCTTACAGCGAAAAGGTCATCGACCACTACGAAAACCCGCGCAACGTCGGCAAGATGAACGCGGAAGATCCTGATGTCGGCACCGGCATGGTCGGCGCTCCGGCGTGCGGCGACGTGATGCGTCTGCAGATCAAGGTCAACGATCAGGGCGTTATCGAAGACGCCAAGTTCAAGACCTACGGTTGCGGTTCGGCAATCGCCTCCAGCTCCCTCGCTACCGAGTGGATGAAGGGCAAGACCCTGGACGAAGCCGAAACCATCAAGAACACTCAGCTGGCCGAAGAACTGGCTTTGCCGCCAGTTAAAATCCACTGCTCCGTGCTCGCAGAAGACGCTATCAAAGCGGCAGTTCGCGATTACAAGCAGAAGAAAGGCTTGATCTGAATTTCAAGATTCGGCGACGAGTAAGGAGTCAACGATGGCTATCAGCATGACAGAAGCGGCTGCTCGACACGTGCGGCGCTCCCTCGACGGGCGCGGCAAAGGTGAAGGGATTCGTCTGGGTGTTCGCACCACAGGCTGTTCCGGCCTTGCCTACGTGCTGGAGTTTGTCGACGAGGTAGTGGCGGAAGATCAGGTGTTCGAGAGTCACGGCGAAAAAGTGATCATCGACCCGAAAAGCCTGGCCTACCTGGACGGCACCGAGCTCGACTTTGTCAAGGAAGGGTTGAACGAAGGCTTCAAGTTCAACAACCCCAACGTGCGCGGTGAATGTGGCTGCGGCGAAAGCTTCAACATCTGAGGCTGGTCGTGGGTATTCCTTGTCATTTCGCTTTATTCGAGCTGCAACCGAGCTTCCGCCTGGATCTCGAGCAGTTGGCCACGCGCTACCGTGAGTTGGCGCGCGGCGTCCATCCTGACCGCTTTGCCGATGCATCCGAACGCGAGCAGCGCTCGGCGCTCGAGCAATCGGCGCGGCTCAACGACGCCTACCAGACGCTCAAGAGCCCGGCCCAGCGCGCACGCTACCTGCTGAAAATCAGCGGGCATGAAGTGCCGATGGAAGTCACTGTCCACGATCCCGAATTCCTTCTGCAGCAGATGCAATGGCGCGAAGAGCTCGAAGATCTGCAGGACAGTGCCGACCTCGACGGTGTCGCGGTATTCAAGCGTCGCTTGAAGGCGGCTCAGGAACAGCTCAACGAAAGCTTCGCAGCCTGTTGGGATGATGCAGCGCAACGCGAGCAGGCCGAACGCCTGATGCGGCGCATGCAGTTCCTCGACAAGCTCACCTACGAAGTGCGCCAGCTGGAAGAGCGCCTCGACGATTAACCCAGTGCTGCCCTGATTGCACGCTGACAGACAGACAAGACCTGATCACCATGGCTCTACTGCAGATCGCCGAACCCGGCCAAAGTCCTCAACCGCACCAGCGTCGCCTGGCTGTGGGCATCGACTTGGGTACTACCAATTCGCTGGTCGCTGCGCTGCGCAGTGGTCTTTCCGAACCGCTGGCCGACGCCAACGGGCAGGTCATCCTGCCGTCCGCCGTGCGTTATCACGCCGACCGCGTCGAAGTCGGTGAGTCCGCCAAGCTGGCAGCAGCCTCCGATCCCCTGAACACCGTGCTCTCGGTCAAGCGCTTGATGGGTCGTGGTCTGTCCGACGTCAAGCAATTGGGCGAGCAGTTGCCGTATCGCTTTGTCGGCGGCGAATCGCACATGCCGTTCATCGATACCGTGCAAGGCCCGAAAAGCCCGGTCGAAGTTTCCGCCGATATCCTCAAGGTCCTGCGTCAGCGCGCTGAGGCGACCTTGGGTGGCGAGCTGGTTGGCGCGGTGATCACCGTTCCTGCCTACTTCGACGATGCGCAGCGTCAGGCCACCAAGGATGCGGCCAAGCTCGCCGGTCTTAACGTGTTGCGTCTGCTCAATGAGCCGACCGCTGCTGCTGTGGCGTATGGTCTGGATCAACACGCCGAAGGTCTGGTGGCGATCTACGACCTGGGCGGCGGTACTTTCGATATCTCCATTCTGCGTCTGACCGGGGGCGTCTTTGAAGTCCTGGCCACTGGCGGCGACAGCGCGCTGGGCGGCGATGACTTTGATCACGCGATTGCCGGCTGGATCATCGAGAGCGCGGGCCTGTCCGCCGATCTCGATCCGGGCGCACAGCGCAATCTGCTGCAAACTGCCTGTGCGGCTAAAGAAGCTTTGACCGACGCCGCCAGCGTTGAAGTGGCTTACGGCGACTGGAAAGCCCAGTTGACCCGCGAAGCCTTCGATGCGCTGATCGAGCCAATGGTCGCACGCAGCCTGAAAGCCTGCCGCCGCGCCGTTCGCGATTCCGGTATTGAGCTGGAAGACGTCCACGCCGTGGTCATGGTTGGCGGTTCGACCCGAGTGCCACGTGTGCGTGAAGCCGTTGCCGAAGCCTTCGGTCGTCAGCCTTTGACGGAAATCGACCCGGATCAAGTGGTGGCCATCGGGGCCGCGATCCAGGCTGACACCCTGGCTGGCAACAAGCGCGATGGCGGCGAACTGCTGCTGCTCGATGTGATTCCGCTGTCCCTGGGGCTTGAAACCATGGGCGGTCTGATGGAGAAGGTGATTCCGCGCAACACCACCATCCCCGTCGCCCGCGCCCAGGACTTCACCACCTATAAAGACGGCCAGTCGGCCATGGCGATCCACGTGTTGCAGGGTGAGCGCGAGCTGATCAGCGATTGCCGCTCTCTGGCACGTTTCGAATTGCGCGGCATTCCGGCAATGGTGGCGGGCGCGGCGAAAATTCGCGTGACCTTCCAGGTCGATGCCGACGGTCTGCTCAGCGTGTCTGCCCGTGAATTGGGCTCGGGCGTTGAGGCGAGCATTCAGGTCAAGCCTTCCTATGGTCTGACCGATGGCGAAATCGCCAAGATGCTCAAGGATTCGTTCCAGCATGCCAATGACGACAAGGTCGCCCGCGTTCTGCGTGAGCAGCAAGTCGATGCCCAGCGCCTGCTCGAAGCGGTGCAGGGCGCGCTGGAGGCCGATGGCGAGCGTTTGCTCGACGCCGAAGAGCGCATGGTTATCGAACTGCAAATGCAGGAACTGGCCGAACTGATGAAAGGTACCGATGGTTACGCCATCGAGCAGCAGACCAAGCGTCTGTCGCAAGTGACCGATGCTTTTGCTGCCCGCCGCATGGATCTGACGGTGAAAGCCGCTCTGTCGGGGCGCAACCTGAATGAAATCGAGGATATCTGATGCCGCAGGTCATTTTTCTGCCCCACGAGAAGTTCTGCCCTGAGGGCATGGTGGTCGAGGCTGCGCCCGGCACATCGATTCTCGAGCTGGCCCACGAACACCATATCGAGATGGAAAGCGCATGCGGCGGCGTCTGCGCCTGCACCACGTGCCATTGCATCATCCGCGAGGGTTTCGACTCGCTGGAAGAGGCCGACGAGCTGGAAGAAGACTTCCTCGACCGTGCCTGGGGCCTTGAGGCGCAATCGCGTCTGGCTTGCCAGGCCATCGTCGGTGAGGAAGACCTCACCGTCGAGATTCCGAAATATTCGCTTAACCATGCGGCCGAAGCGCCGCACTGACTGGTAAGACTGTCATGAGCTACGGTTGGAATGATGTTCAACGCATTGCAGAAGAGCTGGCCGAGGCCCACGAGGGACTCGACCCGTACTCTGTAGGTTTTGTCCGTTTGCAGCAGATGATTCTTGAACTGCCTGACTTCGATGCTACTTCCGGCCGGGTCGGCGAGAAGGTGCTCGAAGCGGTTCAGGAGCTCTGGGCCGCAGAATTGGACTGATCGTCTCGCAGGTTAGGCAATACCCAAGAACCCGCGTATAATTCGCGGGTTTAATTTTTCGCAAATTACCGTTTCTGGAGTTACACCATGGCTGTTCAACGTACTTTCTCCATCATCAAGCCTGACGCCGTTGCTAAAAACGTGATCGGCAAGATCACCACTCGCTTCGAAGACGCTGGCCTGCGCGTTGTAGCTTCGAAACTGAAGCAACTGTCCAAAGCCGAAGCCGAAGGCTTCTACGCTGAGCACAGCGAGCGCGGTTTCTTCGGTGACCTGGTTGCTTTCATGACTTCCGGTCCGGTTGTCGTTCAGGTTCTGGAAGGCGAAAACGCTATCGCTCGCAACCGTGAGCTGATGGGCGCTACCAACCCTAAAGAAGCTGCTCCAGGCACCATCCGTGCTGACTTCGCTGAATCGATCGACGCCAACGCCGTTCACGGTTCGGACTCCGAAGCTGCTGCCGCTCGCGAAATCGCTTACTTCTTCGCAGCTACTGAAGTAACCACTCGCTAAGCATTGCTTGCAGAGTGAAGGTGAATCCATGACTACATCGACTGTTAAAACAAACCTGCTGGGTCTGACCCAGCCGGAAATGGAAAAATTCTTCGACTCAATCGGGGAGAAGCGTTTCCGTGCCGGTCAGGTAATGAAATGGATTCACCACTTTGGCGTCGATGATTTCGACGCCATGACGAACGTCAGCAAAGCCTTGCGCGACAAGCTCAAGGCCATTGCTGAAGTGCGTGGTCCGGAAGTGGTCAGCGAGGACATCTCCAGCGACGGCACCCGTAAATGGGTGGTTCGCGTGGCGTCCGGCAGCTGCGTCGAGACCGTGTACATTCCCCAAGGCAAGCGCGGCACCTTGTGCGTTTCGTCCCAGGCAGGCTGTGCCCTGGATTGCAGTTTCTGCTCCACCGGCAAGCAAGGCTTCAACAGCAACCTCACCGCCGCCGAAGTCATCGGTCAGGTGTGGATTGCCAACAAATCTTTCGGCAGCGTCCCGGCCACCGTCGACCGTGCGATCACCAACGTGGTGATGATGGGCATGGGCGAGCCGTTGCTGAACTTCGACAACGTCGTCGCCGCCATGCATCTGATGATGGATGACCTCGGCTACGGGATCTCCAAGCGCCGCGTGACCCTGTCCACCTCGGGTGTGGTGCCGATGATCGATGAGCTGGCCAAGCACATCGACGTATCCCTGGCGTTGTCCCTGCACGCACCGAATGACGCATTGCGTAACCAATTGGTGCCGATCAACAAGAAATATCCGCTTAAGATGCTGCTCGAGTCGTGCCAGCGCTACATGTCCGCCCTTGGCGAGAAACGTGTGCTGACCATCGAGTACACCTTGCTCAAGGACGTCAACGACAAGCTTGAGCACGCGGTGGAAATGATCGAGTTGCTTAAAGATATCCCGTGCAAGATCAACCTGATCCCGTTCAACCCGTTCCCGCACTCCGGGTACGAGCGGCCGAGCAACAATGCCATCCGCCGCTTCCAGGATCAGTTGCATCAGGCCGGTTTCAACGTCACCGTGCGCACCACCCGTGGTGAAGACATCGATGCCGCATGTGGTCAATTGGTAGGGCAGGTGCTGGATCGCACCCGTCGCAGCGAACGTTACATCGCCGTGCGCGAGTTGAGCGCCGACAGCGATCTGGCACAGAACGCCGCGAACACTAACTAAGAGAGGATCTCTATGTCCCTGCGCTTTGCGCTGCTGTTGCTGTTGGCCAGCCTGTGTGCTGGTTGTGTCCTGTCGGGTGACTACAACCCGATGAAGACCAGCAAGGGCCGCGATGAAGCGCGGGCTGCCTACGTGCAGCTGGGGCTGGGCTATCTGCAGCAAGGCATGACCGAGCGCGCCAAGGTGCCTTTGAAGAAAGCGCTGGAGCTGGACGGTTCCGACCCCGACGCCAATGCGGCCCTCGGTCTGGTGTTCCAGGCCGAGATGGAGCCGGCACTGGCCGACGAGCACTTTCGCAAGGCCCTGTCCTCACGTCCCGCCGATGCGCGCATCCTCAACAACTACGGCAGTTTTCTCTACGAAGAACAGCGCTACAAGGAAGCCTACGAGCGTTTTGAACAAGCGGCCGCCGATACCCTGTATCCTGAACGCTCGCGGGTCTTCGAAAATCTCGGCATGACCGCCGCCAAGCTTGGCCAGCGTGATCTGGCCCAGCAACAGCTGGAAAAAGCCCTGCGCCTGAATCGCCAACAACCACGCGCATTGCTGGAAATGGCTGAGTTGTCCTTCGAAGACAGGCATTATGTGCCCGCGCGTGACTATTACGACCGTTTCAGCCAGCTCACCGAACAAAATGCACGTAGTCTATTGCTCGGCGTTCGGCTGGCAAAAGTGTTTGAAGATCGCGACAAGGCAGCCAGTTACGGTCTGCAATTAAAACGACTCTATCCCGGTACGCCGGAATATCAGCAATACCTGTCGGAGCAATGATGAAAGCGGCGCATCCCGAAGTTGTAACAGCGAATCGCGTAAATCCCGGTGAGACCCTGCGCCAGGCCCGCGAAAGCAATGGCTGGTCGCTGGCCGAAGTGGCCCTCAAGCTCAACCTCACCGTGACATCCCTGAGCAATCTTGAAGCCGGCGCTTTCGACAAGCTGCCGGGGCATACCTTCGCTCGCGGTTACATTCGCGCCTATGCCAAATTGCTCGGCATGGACCAGACCGTTCTGGTTCAGCAGTTCGACCAGTCCACCGGCACCGACTCCCAGGGCAGCAACGTTCACGCCCTCGGTCGTATCGAAGAGCCGGTGCGGGTTTCCCACACCATTTTGCGTATCGTCAGCCTGTTGCTACTGATCGCGGTCATCGGCGGCGGATTCGTCTGGTGGCAGGATCAGACCTCGCAGCGCACCCGCGATCTGACCAGCCTCGCACCGGAACACGTCGAAGTCGAAGGCGCTGACGGCACCACGCAGATCCACCCGATCGACGAGCCGGAAGATCAGGCTGTCGCCGAAAATCAGGCTGACAATTCGACATCGCTGGCCTTGCCGCAGTCGGAAACCAGTGCTGAATCCACCGGCGCCGAGTCCGCAGCGCCAGCTACCGAGCCAGCTGCTCCGGCAGTTGGGCCAAGCGCTCCGGCACAGACGCCTGCACCAATGGTGGCGGCTCCGGCTACTCCAGCGCCGAATGTCCCAGCGACACCTGCCCCGACCGCGCCGGTCGCCCAAGCGCCAAGCGCTGAAGCAGCTGCTCCGGTTGCCGGCGAAGGCCAGGTGCAATTGCAGTTCACCGGCGATTGCTGGGCACAGGTGACCGATGGCCGTGGCAAAGTGATTTTCAGTGGTCTGAAGCATAAAGGCGACAGCGTGAGCGTTTCCGGCAAACCGCCGCTCAATGTGCGTCTGGGCGTTGCCCGCGCAGCACAGGTCAGCTACAACGGCCAACCGGTCGACATCGCTCCGTTCACCAGTGGCGAGACTGCTCGCCTGAAGTTGGGTCAATAAGTCATGCACGGCGAATCTCCAATCAAACGTCGCGAATCGCGCAAGATCTGGGTCGGCAACGTACCGGTGGGCGGCGACGCGCCGATCGCTGTGCAGAGCATGACCAACAGCGATACCAATGATGTCGCTGCGACCGTGGCGCAGATCAATCGTCTGGAAGCCGCCGGCGTCGACATCGTTCGCGTCTCGGTGCCGGACATGGACGCCGCCGAGGCGTTCGGCAAGATCAAGCAACTGGTCAAAGTGCCGTTGGTGGCTGACATCCACTTCGACTACAAAATCGCCTTGCGCGTGGCCGAACTGGGTGTGGACTGCCTGCGCATCAACCCGGGCAACATCGGTCGCGAAGACCGCGTGCGTGCCGTGGTCGATGCTGCCCGTGATCGCGGCATTCCGATCCGCATCGGCGTCAATGCCGGTTCCCTGGAAAAAGACCTGCAAAAGAAATACGGCGAGCCGACCCCGGCGGCGCTGGTCGAGTCCGCTTTGCGCCACGTTGAACACCTTGAACGCCTGAATTTCCAGGACTTCAAGGTCAGCGTTAAGGCCTCCGACGTGTTCATGGCCGTCGAAGCGTACCGTTTGCTGGCGAAAGAAATCGTCCAGCCGCTGCACCTCGGCATCACTGAAGCTGGCGGTTTGCGTTCGGGCACGGTGAAATCCGCCGTGGGCCTAGGTATGCTGCTCGCCGAAGGGATTGGCGATACTATCCGCATCTCGCTGGCGGCCGACCCGGTCGAGGAAGTGAAGGTCGGTTACGACATTCTCAAGTCTTTGCATCTGCGTTCCCGTGGCATCAACTTCATCGCCTGCCCGAGCTGCTCGCGGCAGAACTTCGATGTGGTCAAGACCATGAACGAGCTGGAAGGGCGCCTTGAAGACCTGCTGGTGCCGCTGGATGTCGCGGTCATCGGTTGCGTGGTCAACGGCCCCGGCGAAGCCAAGGAAGCCCATATCGGCTTGACCGGCGGCACGCCAAACCTGATTTACATCGACGGCAAGCCGTCGCAGAAGCTGACGAATGACAATCTGGTGGACGAGCTGGAAAAGCTGATCCGCCAGAAAGCGGCCGAAAAGGTCGAAGCTGACGCTGCCGTTATCGCGCGCGGCTGATCGAACGAATTAAGGAAATTTTGTGAGCAAGTCTCTGCAAGCCATTCGTGGCATGAACGACATCCTGCCCGAACAGACCCCGCTGTGGCGTTATTTCGAAGGCACTGTGGCGCGTCTGCTGGATAACTACGGTTACAAGCAGATCCGCATGCCGATCGTCGAGTTCACCGAGCTGTTCAAGCGCTCGATCGGCGAAGTGACCGACATCGTCGAAAAAGAGATGTACACCTTCGAAGACCGCAACGGCGACTCCCTGACCTTGCGTCCGGAAGGTACCGCGGCGTGCGTGCGTGCCGTACTCGAGCACGGCATCACCGGCGGTGGTCAGGTGCAGAAACTCTGGTACATCGGCCCGATGTTCCGCCACGAGCGTCCGCAGAAAGGCCGTTATCGTCAGTTTCACCAGATCGGTCTGGAGGTGTTCAACCTCGACGGTCCGGACATCGACGCCGAGCTGATCATCATGACCTGGCGCCTGTGGGGCGAGCTGGGCATCCGTGATGCGGTCAAGCTCGAACTCAACAGCCTCGGCACCAGCGAATCTCGTGGTCGCTATCGTGAAGCGCTGGTCGAGTACCTCTTGGCGCACCACGACAAGCTCGACGAAGACAGCCAGCGTCGTCTGAAAACCAATCCGCTGCGCGTGCTCGACACGAAAAATGCCGACACCCAGGCCGTGCTGGTCGATGCGCCGAAAATGGCCGATTACCTCGACGACGAGTCCCGCGCTCACTTCGAAGGCCTGAAGGCGCGTCTGGATGCCGTCGGCATTCCTTACGTGCTCAACCCGAAACTTGTGCGTGGCCTCGATTACTACAGCAAAACCGTTTTCGAATGGGTCACCGACAAGCTCGGCGCCCAGGGCACCGTGTGCGCGGGCGGCCGTTACGACGGGCTGGTCGAGCAGATGGGCGGCAAGCCAACCCCGGGCGTCGGTTTCGCCATGGGCATCGAGCGTCTGGTATTGATGCTCGAAACCCTTGAGCAGATCCCGCAGGAAATTTCCCGTCAGGTCGACGTCTACCTCTGCGCCTTCGGTGAAGAAGCCGAGCTGGCCGGTCTGGCCCTGGCCGAACGGGTTCGCAATGAACTTCCAAACCTGCGCCTGCAAGTCAATGCCGGCGCCGGCAGTTTCAAAAGCCAGTTCAAGAAGGCCGACAAGAGCGGTGCGCTGTACGCATTGATCCTCGGTGACGACGAAATGGCCCAGCAAGTGGTAGGTTTCAAACCCCTGCGTGGCCAGGGCGAACAACAAAGCATTGCCTGGGATGCGCTCGCCGCTCACCTGGCCACCTGCGTCGTGCAGGGTTGAAGCTGTCTTAACAGCCGATTTAGCGATTAAGGAGTATTGGGGTGTCGAGTACCGAAGACGAACAGTTGGCGGATTTGAAGGACTGGTGGACACGCAACGGCAAACCTCTGGTCACCGGCGGCCTGTTGGCGCTGG
This sequence comes from Pseudomonas sp. RG1, assembly GCF_025910115.1. Lineage (NCBI taxonomy): Bacteria > Pseudomonadati > Pseudomonadota > Gammaproteobacteria > Pseudomonadales > Pseudomonadaceae > Pseudomonas > Pseudomonas sp. RG1. Next base: position 142,423 of record NZ_JAPCIK010000046.1, on the reverse strand, counting down.
TCATCGTGTTCGGCTGGCAGGCCTGGCACAAATACCAGAGCAACCAGTCGCAAGGCGCCTCGGTGCTCTATCAGCAATTGCTGGAAACCACGCTGACGCCTGACGGCAAGCCTGATGCCGCCCGCGTTGCGGACCTGGCCGGCAAGCTCAACAGCGAATACGGCGGTTCGGCCTATGCGCAGTACGGCAGCCTGTTCGTCGCCAAAGTAGCGGTCGACAGCGGCAAGCTGGACGACGCGGCAACCGAACTCAAAGCCATCGTCGATAAACCGGCCAACCCGGCGCTGGGCGAGATCGCCCGTCAGCGTCTGGCGCAGGTACTGGGCGCGCAGGACAAGGCCGAGGACGCCCTGAAACTGCTCGACGGCGATGCCGACAAAGCGTTCCTGGCCACTCGCGAGGAACTCAAGGGCGACCTGCTGGTGCGCTTGGGCCGTACCGATGACGCGAACAAGGCGTATCAAAAAGCCAAGGCGGCACTGTCGGATGAAGCGGCGGTCGGTGGCCTTCAAATCAAGCTCGACGACCTGGCCAAAGGGGATGCGTGACGTGATCCGTTGGAAGCATGCAGCATTGCTGGCTCTGGCCCTTCTGGCCGCGGGTTGCAGCAGCAACAGCAAGAAAGAATTGCCACCAGCCGAACTGACCGACTTCAAAGAAGAAGTCGTTCTGCAGAAGCAGTGGAGCCGCTCGATCGGTGACGGTCAGGGCGAAACCTACAACATGCTGGTGCCGGCGATCGACGGTGACACCATCTACGCCGCTGATGTGACCGGTGTGGTGATGGCGCTGGATCGCAGCAACGGCGACGTGAAGTGGGACCAGGATCTGGAACTGCCTGTCTCCGGCGCCGTTGGCGTGGGTTACGGTCTGGTACTGATCGGTACCCTGCGTGGCGAAGTCGTCGCTCTGGACACTAGCAATGGTGAAGAGAAGTGGCGTGCCCGCGTCAACAGTGAAGTCCTCGCGCCGCCGGCCAACAATGGCGACGTGGTCGTTGTGCAGACCCAGGACGATCGTCTGATCGGTCTGGACGCTGCCACCGGCAACCAGCGCTGGGTGTATGACAGCACCCCCGCGGTCCTGACCCTGCGTGGCACCAGTGCTCCGCTGGTCACCAACCGTCTGGCCGTAGCTGGCCTGTCGACCGGTAAAGTGGTCGCGCTGGATATCTCCAACGGCGTGCCGGTGTGGGAACAACGCATCGCCATTCCACAGGGTCGTTCGGAGCTGGAGCGCGTGGTCGACATCGACGGCGGCCTGCTGCTGTCCGGCGGCACGCTGTATGTGGCCAGTTATCAGGGTCGCGTTGCGGCACTGGACCTGGAAAGCGGTCGTCAACTGTGGCAGCGCGATGCGTCGAGCTACGCCGGTATCGCTCAAGGTTTCGGCAGCGTCTACGTGAGCCTGTCTTCGGGCACCGTTGAAGGCGTCGACGAGCGTTCCACCACCGCACTGTGGAGCAACGATTCACTGGCTCGCCGTCAACTGTCGGCACCGGAAGTGTTCTCCAGCTACGTAGCTGTGGGTGACCTGGAAGGTTATCTGCATCTGCTGAGTCAGGTCGACGGTCGTTTCGTCGGCCGTGAGCGCATCGACAGCGACGGCCTGCGTGCCCGTCCGCTGGTGGTGGGCGACACGATTTATGTGTATGGCAACAGCGGCAAACTGGAAGCCCTGACCATCAAGTAACAACTATGCTTGGGGTTCATCCCCAAGCGGCCCTGCATCAGCAGGGTTTGCAGCGCCCCCGGGTGTTGCCCCGAGCACCAGCCGCTGCCTCGCAGCGGCTTTTGTATTTTCTGAAATAACGAAGTGGAGAGCCGCATGGTTCCCGTAATCGCCCTGGTGGGCCGACCGAACGTCGGCAAGTCCACCTTGTTCAACCGCCTGACCAGGACGCGTGACGCCATCGTCGGCGACCTGTCCGGTCTGACCCGTGATCGCCAGTACGGTGAGGCCAAGTGGCAAGGGCGTTCCTACATTCTGATCGACACCGGCGGTATCTCCGGTGACGAACATGGTATGGACGAAAAAATGGCCGAGCAGTCGCTGCTGGCCATCGAAGAAGCCGATGTGGTGCTGTTTCTGGTAGATGCCAAGGCCGGTTTTACCGCTGCCGACCAGATGATCGCCGAGCATTTGCGCAAACGTAACAAGCGTTCCCACGTGGTTGCCAACAAGGTCGACAACATCGACCCGGAAATGGCCCGCGCCGAATTCGCCCCGCTGGGCATGGGCCACGCGATCCCGATCGCCGGCGCCCATGGCCGTGGCATCACGCAATTGCTGGAAGCCGCTCTGAGCGAATTCCCGCGCGATGATGACGAGCCGGCTGAAGGCGAAGAGGAAGAAGTCGTTGCCGAAGGCGAGGAAGCCAAGCGCATTCCTGGTCCGAGCGAAAAAGACGGGATCAAGATTGCCATCATCGGTCGTCCGAACGTCGGCAAGTCGACTCTGGTCAACCGCATGCTCGGTGAAGACCGGGTCATCGTGTATGACCAGCCGGGCACCACCCGCGACAGCATCTACATTCCGTTCGAGCGCAATGAAGAGAAGTACACGCTGATCGACACTGCCGGTGTGCGCAAGCGCGGCAAGATCCACGAAGAAGTCGAAAAATTCTCCGTGGTCAAAACCCTGCAGGCGATCAAAGACGCCAACGTGGTGATCTTCGTGATGGACGCCCGCGAGGGTGTGGTCGATCACGACTTGAACCTGCTGGGCTTCGCGATCGAATCCGGTCGTGCGCTGGTCATCGCGATCAACAAGTGGGACGGCATGACGCCGAGCGAGCGCGACTTCGTCAAAGTCGAGCTGCAACGTCGGCTGTTCTTCGTCGACTACGCCGACATTCACTTCATCTCGGCGTTGCACGGCACGGGCGTGGGCAACCTCTACGCCTCGGTGCAGAACTCGTTCAAGTCGGCGGTTACCCGCTGGCCGACCAACCGTCTCACCCAGATTCTGGAAGATGCGGTGGGCGAGCACGCGCCACCGATGGTCAACAACCGCCGGATCAAGCTGCGTTACGCTCACTTGGGTGGTGCGAACCCGCCGATCATCGTGATCCACGGTAACCAGATCGAGAAAGTGCCGAAGTCGTATGTGCGCTATCTGGAAAACACTTACCGCCGTGTACTCAAGCTGGTCGGTACGCCGATCCGCATCGAGTTCAAGGGCGGCGAGAACCCGTACGAAGGCAACAAGAACACGCTGACCGACCGCCAGGTCAACAAGAAGCGTCGCTTGATGTCGCACAACAAGAAAGCCAGCAAGAAGCGCCGCGACAAGAAGTGATCCGAGGCCCTGCACAATTTTGTGTGGGGCTTTTGTGGCGAGGGGATTTATCCCCGATGGGCTGCGCAGCAGCCCCAAAACCTGTGTCCGCGGTGTATCAGTCAAACCGCATTCAACGGGTTTGCGACTGCTTCGCAGCCGGAACGGGGATAAATCCCCTCGCCACAGGATTGGGTTTGTTCAATGAGAGAAGGGCGCCGTTTGGCGCCCTTTTTTTATGGGCGCCGGATGGGCTATCCTCGGGCTCTCCCGCGCCGTCGTCAGAGCCGGGTGTTGAGCAGAGAACCCCCGATGATCACCAGCAAGCTGCCGAATGTCGGCATCACTATTTTCACGCAGATGTCTCAGCTCGCGGCGCAGACCGGCGCGATCAACCTGTCCCAGGGTTTCCCGGATTTCGACGGCCCGCAGTCGTTGCGTGATGCGGTCGGGCGGCATATCGCCAGTGGCCATAACCAGTATTCGCCGATGACCGGTTTGCCGGCGTTGCGTCAGCAGATCGCGGCCAAGATCGCCCGCAGCTATGGCGTGACTGTCGATGCCGATCATGAAGTGACGGTAACACCCGGTGCGACTCAGGCAATCTTCTGCGCGATTCAGGCAGTGATTCACAGTGGCGATGAAGTCATCGTGTTCGATCCGTGCTACGACAGCTACGCCCCGGCGACGGAGCTGGCGGGCGGTCGTTGCGTGCATGTGCAGCTGAATCCGGACGATTTCTCCATCGATTTCGACCAGCTCGCTGCGGCCCTGAGCCCGCGGACGAAAATGATCGTCATCAACACCCCGCACAACCCTAGCAGCGCGTTGATAAGCCGCGCCGAGCTCGATCAACTGGCGGCGTTGATCCGCGATCGCGACATCTATCTGATCAGCGACGAAGTCTACGAGCACTTGGTTTTCGACGGCGTGCCGCATGTCAGCGTGCTGGCCCATGAAGAGCTGTATCAGCGCGCGTTCGTGGTCAGTTCGTTCGGCAAGACGTACCACGTCACCGGCTGGAAAACCGGCTACGTCGTCGCCCCGCCAGCGCTGACGGCCGAGCTGCGCAAGGTGCATCAGTACGTCAGTTTCTGTGGCGTCACGCCGCTGCAATACGCGCTGGCCGATTACATGGCCGAGCACCCGGAGCACGTTGAAGAGCTGCCGGGTTTCTATCAGGCCAAGCGCGATCTGTTCTGCGATCTGCTCGCGCCGTCGCGCTTCAGTTTTACCCGAGTCACCGGCACCTATTTCCAATTGGTCGATTATTCGCAGATCCGTCCTGATCTGAATGATGTCGAAATGGCCATGTGGATGACTCGCGAGCACGGTGTCGCGAGCATTCCGGTGTCGGTGTTCTACCAGCATCCACCGCAAGGCCAGCGCCTGATACGCCTGTGCTTTGCCAAACGCGAGGAGACGCTGCGTGAAGCGGCGGCGAAACTATGCGTGATCTGAGTGCATTGCCAGACCTGACCCTGGCGCTGATCCAGACCAGCCTGGTCTGGCACGACCGCCAGGCCAATCTCGAGCATTTCGAGCTGCTGCTGGAGCAGGCCCGGGGCGCTGATCTGATCATCCTGCCGGAGATGTTCACCACCGGATTCTCGATGGAATCGGAAACCCTCGCCGAAGCCGAAAACGGCCCGACCAGCAAATGGCTGCGGGCGCAGGCGGCCAAGTTCGATGCGGTCATCACTGGCAGCGTGATCATTCAGGCGGCCGACGGCAGCCATCGCAACCGCTTGCTCTGGGCGCGGCCGGACGGCGAAGTGCTGCATTACGACAAGCGTCACCTGTTCCGCATGGCCGGCGAGCACAACCATTACACGCCCGGCGAGCGGCAGGTGCAGTTCGAGCTCAAGGGTTGGCGGATTCGTCCGCTGATCTGCTACGACCTGCGCTTCCCGGTGTGGAGCAGGGACGCGCAGGACACCGATCTGCTGCTGTACACCGCCAATTGGCCGGGCGCACGGCGTCTGCACTGGAACCGCCTGCTGCCGGCACGAGCGATTGAAAATCTCTGCTACGTGGCAGCGGTAAATCGGGTGGGCAGCGATGGCAAAGGCTTCGCCTATACCGGCGACAGTCAGGTGCTGGATTTCCAGGGCGAGACGTTGCTGGCGGCGGGGGAGGCGGATGGTGTGTTCAAGGTGATTCTGGAAGCGGCGCCGTTGGCGGCGTATCGCGAGCGCTTTCCGGCGAATCTGGATGCCGACACGTTTGAGTTCACCTGAGGCAGCCGATCGTTCCCACGCTCTGCGTGGGAATGCAGCCCGTGACGCTCCGCGTCACTGGACGCGGAGCGTCCCTTGAGGCATTCCCACGCGGAGCATGGGAACGATCGCATCCTTTGATCTACAAAAAAAGGCCCCGAAGCTTGCACTCCGGGGCCTTTCGCATTTCAGCGGTCGATTACGCTGCTTTTGCCTCTGGCTGGCTCAGCGAGCGGTTCAGTGCGCTGAACAATGCCTTGAAGCTTGCGGTGGTGATGTTTTCATCGATACCCACGCCGTGCACCGCACGTTCACCGTTCACCCGCAGTTCGATGTAGGCCGCTGCTTTGGCATTGGTGCCCGCGCCGATCGCGTGTTCGTTGTAGTCCATGATTTCCACCGGAATCGGCAGGCCGGCGACCAGTGCTTCCAGCGCGCCGTTGCCCTTGCCGCGCCAGTGCAGGTTGGTTTCGCCCTGACCTTTGCTGGCCACTTCGACTTCGACGGCGCTGTTGCCGTTCTCTTCCTGCAAACGATGGCTGACCAGCGCATAAGGAGTGTTGGCCTGCAGATATTCGCTGATCAACAGCGAGTGAATCTGCTTGGCGGTCATCTCCAGGCCCAGGCGGTCGGTCTCACGCTGTACGACCTGGCTGAACTCGATCTGCATGCGGCGTGGCAGGCTGATGCCGTATTCCTGTTCCAGCAAGTAAGCGATGCCGCCCTTGCCCGACTGGCTGTTGACGCGGATCACCGCCTCGTAGCTGCGACCGATGTCGGCAGGGTCGATCGGCAGGTACGGCACCTCCCACAAGGTGTCCGGTTTCTGCTGGGCGAAGCCCTTACGGATTGCGTCCTGGTGCGAGCCGGAGAATGCGGTGTGCACCAGGTCGCCCACATATGGGTGACGCGGATGCACCTGGATCTGGTTGCATTCTTCGACGACTTTGCGCACGCCGTCGATGTCGGAGAAGTCCAGCTCAGGGTCGACGCCCTGGGTGTACATGTTCAGCGCGACGGTGACGAGGTCGACGTTGCCGGTGCGCTCGCCGTTGCCGAACAGGCAGCCTTCGACGCGATCGGCGCCGGCCATCAGGCCCAGCTCGGTGGCCGCGACGCCAGTGCCACGGTCGTTATGGGTGTGCAGACTGATGATCACGCTGTCGCGACGGTTGATGTTGCGACCGAACCACTCGATCTGGTCGGCGTAAACGTTCGGCGTTGCGCATTCAACCGTGGCCGGCAGGTTGAGGATCATCTTGTGCTCAGGCGTCGGGTTCCACACCTCGATCACGGCGTCGCAGACTTCCTTGGCGAATTCCAGCTCGGTAGCGCTGAAGGTTTCCGGCGAGTATTCGAAGGTCCACTCGGTTTCCGGCTGCATGGCTGCGTATTTGACGAACAGCTTGGCAGCGTTGACCGCGATGGCCTTGATGCCGTCCTTGTCCTGGTTGAAGACGATGCGACGGAAAGAAGGCGAGGTGGCGTTGTACAGGTGAACGATGGCTTTCTTCGCCCCGCGCAGCGATTCGAAAGTGCGCTCGATCAGGTCTTCACGGCCCTGGGTCAGTACCTGAATGGTGGTGTCGTCCGGGATGTGGCCTTCTTCGATCAGGGTACGCACGAAGTCGAAGTCGGTTTGCGACGCGGCGGGGAACGACGCTTCGATTTCCTTCACACCGACCTGCACCAGGGTTTTCCAGAAGCGCAGCTTCTTCGCCGCGTCCATTGGCTCGATCAGCGACTGGTTGCCGTCACGCAGGTCGGAGCTGCACCAGATCGGCGCGGCGTCGATGGTCTTCGACGGCCAGGTGCGATCCGGCAGGTTGATGACGGGAAACGCGCGGTATTTCGAAGACGGGTCTTTGAGCATGCTCATCGGGAAATTCCTTGTTGTCTGGGCCGAAAAGAGGCGGCCTGCCGGTTGAACGAATGTTCTTGGAAAAGCGTGGGACGAGGCGCAGCGATTCAGCCTGGCAGTCGTGCGCTGACGAGGCACAGGCTGCGGTGCTGGCGAAGCTGAATGAGGGTGTGAGAGGTTTTCATGGCTTCAACCCTAACCGCGAGGGGAAAGGATGGCAAGCAGTCGGAAAAAATTGAGAGGAATACCCGGAAAGCGGGATTTTGCAGGAATTTATTGCGCTTTAGGCGGTGGAAGTTGTTGATGTTTGCGTAAGGCTAGATTGGGGCGCAATTGAGTTTTTGGAGATTCATTGAGTATGGCGGTGTTTTATAGGCGGCCTTCGCGAGCAGGCTCGCTCCCACACTGGATCTTATTCACAACAAAGATCCCCTGTGGGAGCGAGCCTGCTCGCGAAGAGGCCGGTCGCCTCAACACATATTTAAGGTTGGAAAGCACCAATGAAAATCGCCGGATCCACCCGCGCATCATTCAGGCTGACGTTCCAGTGCATATGCGGCCCGGTCGCGCGGCCGGTCGCGCCGACCTTGCCCACCACCGCGCCACGGGCCAGTTGCTGGCCGTTCTTCACGTCGATCTTCGACATGTGGCAGAACATGCTGATAAAGCCCTGGCCATGGTCAACGAACACCGTGTTGCCGTTGAAGAAGTAATTGCCGATCAGAATCACCTTGCCCGCCGCCGGGGTCTTGATCGGCGTGCCCGCGGGCACTGCGAAATCGAGACCGGCATGAGGATTACGTTCTTCGCCATTGAAGAAACGACGCACGCCAAACTTGCTCGACAGCGGCCCGTTGACCGGTTTGTCCAGCAGCAGATTGCTCGGCGTGTTCGGGCTGAAACTGCGGTAAGCCGCGATCTGTTCCGCCAGTTCACCCTCGATGCGCTTGAGGTTGTCGGCGTTCGGATTGACCTGCTGTTTGTTCTTCAGGGTGATGTGCTGTTCCGGATATTTCTTGCTGCCCACGGTGAAGGGCAGATTGCGCCCGCCACTGCTGATCTGCTGCGCGCCGGGCTTGACCGTCAGCGGCACGCCAACGATTGCCAGCCAGTTGTTCTGCTCCTTGACCACCAGCACCGGTTTGCCCTGATAAGTAGCTTTCGGCGCCTGCGCGGCAGTGCCCAGATTCACCACGGCGACGCCGCCCGGCACCGGTTTGTTCAACAGCCGGGTGATGTAACTGTCGGCGTGGGCGTTGAAGGTCAGGCAGAGCAACAGCAGCGAAGCGAGAAAACGCGGCATGGATCAGTCCAGTAAAGAGAGGGTGACGGGCGTCAGGTGATTGTCCTCGACGCGCACTTGCAGTTCGCCTTCGCCGAGCTTGGCTTTCAGGCGCTGGCCGGTGTGGGTCTGCGCAGCATTGCGGATCGCGTGGCCACGCTCGTCGAGCAGGATGCTGTAACCGCGGCCGAGAGTCGCCAATGGGCTGACCACGTGCAGGGTCTGCATCTGACTGTGCAGTTGCTGCCGGCGTTGTTTCAAAGCATCGCGCATGGCTCGGGGCAGACGCTCGGCGAGGCTGTCGAGGCGCTGACGAAGCATCGCCAATTGGCGTCCCGGATGTTGCCCGGCGAGACGGGTTTCCAGACGGATCAGGCGTTCTCGACGCGTATTGAGGCTGCGCTCGAATGCGCGGCGCATGCGCATGTCCAGATCATCCAGACGCTGCGCCTGCTGGCGCAGACGTTCGCCGGGATGCCGCAGCCGTCGCGCCATGCCTTCGAGACGCAGGCGATCACGCATCAAGCGGTCACGCATGCGCATCACCAGACGCCGGTGCAGGCTCTCGACCTGACGGATCAGATGGCTGGAATCCGGGGCGAGCAGTTCGGCGGCGGCCGAGGGCGTGGGGGCGCGAACGTCGGCGACAAAATCGCTGATCGAAACATCGGTTTCATGGCCGACGGCGCTGACGATCGGCGTGACACAGGCATCGACCGCGCGCGCCACCGCTTCCTCGTTGAAGCACCAGAGGTCTTCCAGCGAGCCGCCGCCACGGGCGAGGATCAACGCGTCAAAGCCACGGGCATCGGCCATTTTCAGCGCGCGGACAATCTGCGCGGTGGCTTCGCGGCCCTGCACGGCGGTTGGAATCAGGGTCAGTTGCACCTGCGGCGCACGGCGGCGGAACACGCTGATGATGTCGCGAATCACCGCGCCGGTTGGCGAACTGATGATGCCGATGCGCTGCGGATGCGCGGGCAGCGGCACTTTGCGTTCGGCACTGAACAGGCCTTCGGCGCTGAGCTTTTCCTTCAGCGCATCGAAGGCCAGACGCAGCGCGCCGTCACCGGCCGGCTCCACGGTGTCGAGGATCAGCTGATAGTCGCCACGGCCTTCGAACAGCGAAACCTTGCCGCGCACCTTGACCGCCAGACCGTCCTTCAACGCTTGGCGCACGCGGGCGGCGTTCTGCCGGAACAACGCGCAACGCACCTGCGCGCCGCTGTCCTTGAGGGTGAAGTAGACGTGGCCGGACGCCGGACGTGCGAGGTTGGAAATTTCGCCTTCGACCCAGATGTTGCTGAACACGTCTTCAAGCAACACCCGCGCGCGGCCGTTGAGCTGGCTGACGGTCAGGACTTCACGGTCCAGGCCAAGTCTTGCAAACGGATCTTTAATCATGGGGCGCAGTTTAAAGGCATTTGCCCGCCAATCACCATGACGCCGCACAAAACCCTGTGGGAGCGAGCCTGCTCGCGAAAGCATTGTGTCAGCGGACAACAACGGGGAATGACACTCCGCCTTCGCGAGCAGGCTCGCTCCCACATGGGATCAATTTGATATCTGGTCGTGCTGCCCGCTACTGGCTACAGTCAGCGCGGTCTTATAAAGGATGCGGACGATGAGCATGATGGAGCTGTTGGGGGCGTGGTCGTGGGGCGCGGGCGGTTGGGCGGTCATCGGGGTGGCCATCGCCTTGGCCTACATCGTATTCGGCATCGCCGGTTTCGGCACGGCGCTGGTCGCGGGGCCGATGCTGATCCTGTTCATGCCACTGTCGAAAATCGTGCCGCTGCTGGTGCTGCTCGATTTCGTCGCGGCATTCGGCAATCTGCTGCCCTCGCGCCGGGACGTCGCCAAGCCGGAATTGCTCAGGCTGCTGCCGTGCATGGCAATCGGCTGCACGCTGGGGGTGATCTTCCTGCTGAACCTGAAATCCGATCTGTTGCTGCTGTTGATGGGGCTGTTTATCAGCGCCTATGCGGTTTACAGCCTGTGGGTGAAAGCGCGGCCGGCACAGTTGTCGGCAGCGTGGGCGGTGCCGATGGGCACAGTGGGCGGGTTGTTCGGCGCGTTGTTTGGCAGTGGCGGCTTTCTTTACGCGATCTATCTGAACAGCCGCCTGCCCAAGGACGCGGCGCGGGCTACGCAAAGTGCGTTGATCAGTTGCAGCACCGTGGTGCGCTTGAGTCTGTTTGTCATCGCCGGTGTGTATGCCGAGCTACCCTTGTTGATGCTGGCGCTGTGTCTGTTGCCGGCCATGGCGCTGGGCTTGTGGATCGGCCGGCGGCTTACCATGAAATTGTCGCGCGAGGCGTTTGTGCGGCTGGTGACGTGGCTGGTGCTGGCTAGCGGCATCGCGTTGATCGTGCGCTATTTCAGCACTTGACCGGATTTCTTCAGGGATTAAGCTGCCGGCCTTTAGAGCGCCTTCGCGAGCAGGCTCGCTCCCACAGGGGATTGCATTCGAATGTGGGAGCGAGCCTGCTCGCGAAGGCGTCAGAAGTCACACCGCAGGATTTCCCATGAACTCGCAAAGCATCATCGTCCCGAAAATCTCCACCCTGCCGGTGCACGAGCCCCGGGCGCGGGCGATCGTGCGCTGGCTGGTGCGCAAGAACATCATCGAAGAACAGCTGACCACCTGCGGCCGCACCGGCAACCGCATGGCCCATGCCATCGCCGACGGTGCTCGCGCCGTGGTGCTGTACCCCGAAGCGCTGCCGTTCGGCGAGCCGATCAATGGCCTGGAGATCGTCACCAAACGCTGCATCTACACACCGGCCAAGGGCTTTCTCGAGGAGGCTGGTTGCGCCGAGTGCCGCCGCGAAGTGGGCGAGGCGCTGTTCGAAAGTCTTGAAGACTGGTTTCCAGGCCGCACCGACAATTTCACCTGCCCGGAGTGCGGGCACGAGGACGACATCAACGGCTTCCTGTTTTTGCAGGAATGCGCGTTTTCCAACCTCGGCTTCATTTTCAATAATTGGCTGGAGGCGGGGTTCAAGCAGAGCTTTATCGACGAGTTCGCCGATTGGCTCGATCAACCTGTCTCTTGGGTCAAGGTGGAGCTGTAGGGCCGGGCTTTTCCATCTATCAATTAGGCTGAGTTTTACATTGAACAGCAGGGGGTGTCTGACTATAATGGCGCGCTTCCATTTTCCCGCTCGGGAGCCCCCGCGATGCTGCGTATCAGCCAAGAAGCTCTGACATTCGACGACATTCTCCTAGTGCCCGGTTATTCCGAGGTGCTTCCCAACGAAGTCAGTCTCAAGACCCGTCTTACCCGTGGCATCGAACTGAATATTCCTCTGGTTTCTGCCGCTATGGACACCGTTACTGAAGCCCGTCTGGCAATCGCCATGGCTCAGGAAGGTGGCATCGGCATTATCCACAAGAACATGACCATCGAGCAGCAAGCTGCCGAAGTGCGCAAGGTCAAGAAGTTCGAAGCCGGTGTGGTCAAGGATCCCATCACCATCGAGGCCGATGCCACGGTGCGTGATCTGTTCGAACTGACCCGTCTGCACAACATTTCCGGCGTTCCGGTCCTGCACGATGGCGACCTGGTCGGCATCGTCACCTCCCGCGACGTACGTTTCGAAAACCGTCTGGAAGCCACTGTCCGCGAAGTGATGACGCCTAAAGAGCGTCTGGTCACGGTCAAGGAAGGCGCCGACAAGAACGACGTCCGTGAACTGCTGCACAAGCACCGCATCGAGCGCGTGTTGATCGTCGACGACAAATTCGCCCTCAAAGGCATGATGACCGTCAACGACATCGAAAAAGCCAAGGCCTACCCGCTGGCCAGCAAGGACGATCAAGGTCGTCTGCGCGTTGGCGCTGCGGTCGGCACCGGTAAAGACACCGGCGATCGCGTGACCGCACTGGTCAATGCCGGCGTGGACGTGGTGGTGGTCGACACCGCACACGGTCACTCCAAAGGCGTGATCGACCGCGTACGCTGGGTCAAAGAGAACTTCCCTGAAGTGCAGGTGATCGGCGGCAACATCGCCACCGGCGCTGCCGCCAAGGCTCTGGCCGAAGCGGGCGCCGACGCAGTCAAGGTCGGTATCGGCCCTGGCTCGATCTGCACCACCCGTATCGTCGCCGGTGTCGGCGTGCCGCAAATCAGTGCCATCGCCAACGTCGCCGCCGCCCTTGAAGGCACCGGCGTGCCGTTGATCGCCGACGGTGGTATCCGTTTCTCCGGTGACCTGTCCAAGGCCATCGTGGCCGGTGCGTCCTGCGTGATGATGGGCTCGATGTTCGCCGGTACCGAAGAGGCCCCGGGCGAGATCGAACTGTTCCAGGGTCGTTCGTACAAGGCTTATCGCGGCATGGGTTCGCTGGGCGCCATGTCCCAGGCTCAAGGTTCGTCCGACCGTTACTTCCAGGACTCCTCGGCCGGTGCCGAGAAACTGGTTCCGGAAGGCATCGAAGGCCGTGTGCCGTACAAAGGCACCCTGAGCGCGATCATTCACCAGTTGATGGGCGGCCTGCGTTCCTCGATGGGTTACACCGGCAGCGCCAACATCGAAGAAATGCGTACCAAGCCCGAGTTCGTGCGGATCACCGGTGCCGGCATGGCCGAGTCCCACGTTCACGACGTGCAGATCACCAAGGAAGCGCCGAACTACCGCGTAGGTTGAGGCTTCCAGCAAAACGTTAAATCACCGGGGCTGTTCATTCAGCCCCGAGTTGTTTCTGATTCACTACATGAGAATGAGTCATGGCCCTCGACATTCACGCTCACCGCATCCTGATCCTCGACTTCGGTTCGCAATACACCCAGCTGATTGCCCGCCGCGTGCGCGAGATCGGCGTGTACTGCGAACTGCACCCGTTCGACATGGACGAAGATGCGATCCGCGAATTCGCCCCTAAAGGCGTCATCCTCGCCGGCGGCCCCGAGTCCGTGCACGAAGCCAACAGCCCGCGCTGCCCGCAGGCAGTGTTCGACCTGGGCGTTCCGGTATTCGGCATCTGCTACGGCATGCAGACCATGGCCGAGCAACTGGGCGGCAAGGTGGAAGGTTCCGAACTGCGTGAGTTCGGTTACGCCCGCGTTGACGTGGTCGGCAAGAGCCGCCTGCTCGACGGCATCGAAGATCACATCGACGCCGACGGCCTGTTCGGCCTCGACGTGTGGATGAGCCACGGTGACAAAGTCACCAAGATGCCGGAAGACTTCCACATCCTCGCCAGCACCCCAAGCTGCCCGATCGCCGGTATGTTCAACGACGACCGCGCTTACTACGGCGTGCAGTTCCACCCGGAAGTGACCCACACCAAACAGGGCGGTCGCATCCTGTCGCGCTTCGTCCTCGACATCTGCGGTTGTGAAGCCCTGTGGACGCCGTCGAAGATCGCTGAAGACGCCATCGCCAACATCCGCGCCCAGGTCGGCACCGACAACGTGCTGCTGGGTCTGTCCGGTGGCGTTGACTCCTCGGTGGTTGCCGCGCTGCTGCACAAGGCCATCGGCGATCAGCTGACCTGCGTTTTCGTCGACAACGGCCTGCTGCGTCTGCACGAAGGCGAGCAAGTGATGGCCATGTTCGCCGAGAACATGGGCGTCAAGGTAATCCGCGCCAACGCTGAGGAGCAGTTCCTCAACAACCTGGCCGGCGAAGCCGACCCGGAGAAGAAGCGCAAGATCATCGGCCGCACTTTCATTGACGTGTTCGATGCCGAGTCCTGCAAGCTGGACAACATCAAGTACCTCGCTCAGGGCACCATCTACCCGGACGTGATCGAGTCGGCTGGCGCGAAAAGCGGCAAGGCCCACGTGATCAAGTCACACCACAACGTGGGCGGCCTGCCGGAAGAAATGAACCTGAAACTGGTCGAGCCACTGCGCGAGCTGTTCAAGGACGAAGTCCGTCGTCTGGGCCTGGAACTCGGCCTGCCGTACGACATGGTCTACCGTCACCCGTTCCCGGGCCCGGGCCTGGGCGTGCGCATCCTCGGTGAAGTGAAGAAGGAATACGCCGACCTGCTGCGTCGCGCCGACCACATCTTCATCGAAGAATTGCGCAAGGCCGACTGGTACCACAAGGTCAGCCAGGCGTTCGTAGTATTCCAGCCAGTCAAATCGGTTGGCGTGGTCGGTGACGGCCGCCGTTACGCCTGGGTCGTGGCCCTGCGTGCCGTGGAAACTATCGACTTCATGACCGCGCGTTGGGCGCACCTGCCTTACGAACTGCTGGAAACCGTTTCCGGCCGCATCATCAACGAAATCGAAGGCATCTCGCGCGTTACTTACGACGTGTCGAGCAAGCCGCCGGCGACGATTGAGTGGGAGTGATCCCGCTGCGGTTCGAATAACGAAAAACCCTTGGCGTGAAGCCAAGGGTTTTTTCGTTTCAGACCCCTGCAAACAGGTCAGGCGGGTAAACGACTTTGCAGTGTCATACCGAGCTCAATCAGGCGCTCGGCTACTGCGGCGATGTCGCGGAATATCATGCCGGTGATGCGGCGCATCGACTGGTCCCAGATATAAAACCGGCCATCTGCGGTGCAATGCACCCTTGTTTGCACGATGTTGCTGGCGCTGTTGCGCCGCACGAGTGTGTATGTGCCGGGTTCTGTTTTTCGTATCACGAACATGCCATTGCGATGCAGAAGCTTTTCCAGCGTAGCGTCATTCCATGGCGGCACGGGGGCCTTGACCTGCAATCGCAGGTCAGCGAACAGAGGGTCGAAGGCGTTGCTTGTCGTCGCCCCGTTGTGAAACGGACCGCGAGCGACTTCCACTCCCGGGTCAATCCTGACGTCGGCTGCCTCGTCGGGCCAGACTTCTTCGATGCGCAAACCGATACCGCCCCTGAGTTCGCTTATGCCTGGCAGGTCCCTGAAGGTATTGGTGTTCGTGGCATCGACCAGAGCCACCCACTTGCCGGGTCTGTTGAGGAGCTTGTCACGCTCCATGATCTGCGTTGCCAGGCGGGTCTTGATCATCTGCTCTTCGATCGAAGTGAGTGGGACTTTCAGCGTGCAGGTTTGTGCTGCGTCCAGTCCATGGACGCGGACGCCATTGGCTTGGGCAGACCTGATCAATTCGAGCATGTTGAACCGGTTCTCAGGGTCGGTACCCAGGCTGGACAAATAGGTAGTGAGGTCCTCTGACATGTCTCCAGAGAGGTAGAAATGGTTGAGGTCCTCTTGGGCGAAATCACTCAGCAATCCACGCACGTAGAGCGTTCTGATATGCCGCGCGAACGTTGGCATGTTCTCGATCATGAAGCGCATGCTGGCGATGCGATCGAGGGTTTCTCCGACCGCCAGTCCATCGGTATTGGCAAACATCAGATCTATCAGCTCTTCGGTTTGCATCAAGGGATCGATTTGCGGAATGAGCGGCCGTCCCGGCAGATTTGTCCATTTCAGCTCTCGAAAGAATTCTCCGGCGTTGTTCAGCAGTGCTGTTCGTTGTTCGCTGAAATGCGCCTGATAACGATCGGTAGCCAGTAAATAACGGCGTCCAGCGCTTGTTGACTCGGCAGAAGCGTTGGGCAAGTTCATTGCCCATCTCCTCATTCCGGGTTTTTCCGTCTCTGAAATATCTTTGAGCGCCGTAACCAGGCGCAGCGGGCACGGAACGCCTGGAAGCGGTTCGACGCGTGGCAGATCCACCGATGGTGTTGCCTCAGAAGGGCTCAAATCTGTCTCCGGCGCACACGCCTTGCCCACGCATTGGCCGCCTCCGCGCAGCCGCAGCGCAGGCATGCGCTCCCACTTGCCAGCGCTTCCCAGGCGGACCGGCAACGAATAAGCGAACTGGTTGGGGCGCTCGGGATCGATGATTGCCCAGTTGCCGCTGTCCTGCGAGTCGGCGAAGTAGCGCACGTAATAGGCATCGCCATCCATTTCGATGGCATGACCGGGCTCGTTGTCGAGGCGGTAAATGCCTTCGTATTTCCCCGGCGTCGCCTCTACGGAATGTTGCGCAAGTAACTCGTTGCATCGATAGCTGGCAGGTACTTGTGGAAATGTCGAACCTTGCCGTGTAGCAGGCGTATTCAAGGGCTCAGTGACGTCGACGAATGTCGCCCCGCTGGGTATCTCGTTTGCCAACTCGCTGCTCGCTTCTTCAGCCGCTGTGACGGGTGGCGGATCCACAGGTGGCAATAATCGCGTGTCAGCCGAGGCAAGCTCGACCAGACCACGCATCTCTTCAGCCTCGGCATACTCGACCTGTGGCCCGACTTCCAGTTGCGCGCCGGTGCCGATCAGGAACGGCACATTGAATACGGTTTCGATAGCGCTGAGCACCGCACCGATCACCCCGGCTCTACGTTCGGTCGCCGTAATGCCGTTGATCGCCTGATCGATGTTCAGCCCCATGTTTGCGACGCCGGCGCCGATCAAGGGCAAAGCCACCGGCCAGCCCACGGCCGCCATCGGGCCGAACACTTTCAGCCCGGCGCTCAGATACCCGGTCCAGAGTTTCCTGCGTAGCTCACTGTTGGACGTGAGCACCAGATGCGCCTCGGCAATCATGCCCGCGCGAGTCGACTCGCTTAACCACGTGAAGGCGTCACCGCTGATCGCAACGTTGCTGCGGTTGATCATCCGGTGATCGCTGTGGCCCCAGGTGCTCACCAAACGGTTCATCAGATCAGTGAGGTTCTCAGTGATGTGATTGCTGTCAGCCAGCGAGAAGTGCTTGAGAAACAAAGGGCGTTTCTGCTCTGAATTCATCTGTTCGAGCAACCACCAGTGCAGATCCGCCGCAGCGTCCATCAACCGAAAGGCCTGGGCTTGTCCCGGCAGGTAAAGGGTCTGCCGGCCACTGTCTTCGACCAGACGCAGCACGTTGGTGGCGACGTGACCGTCCAGATCCAGCGTGCGCACCTGCGCGCCGACCGGGTACGTCGATCGGAGCATTTGCAGGGTTACCGGCCAGGTAACGGGGCCGATCAGCGAGGTGACGATGCGTTGAAAATCATTGCCGTCAACGTCCCCCTGTTGCAGCGCCTGCACCGCCTGACTGAGGAAACTGCACTTGGCCATGGCGCGGAAATCTTCCGACGAGGTTTGCCAGAATTTGGCCAATTGATCGCTGTAACGCGTGCTGAAATCAACGGCCCAGAATGCCTTCAGCACATCGCTGCCAAGCAGTCGCACTTCGTTGTCCTGATTGAAATTCTCCGCGTCCGGGCCATCCGAGTAGAAGCCACAGTAAAGGCCCAGCAAATCTGCGTTGTCTTGATCGGTCGCACGAAAGCGATGGATCACCAACTGCGTGAGGGTGAGCGTTTCATAAGGCTTTTCCAGCAAGTGTTCCCAACCGGTAAAGGTCAGCGCGCTGCTTTGCGCCGTTTTGAATCGATGGAAATAAACCTGGTCGGGATCGAGGCCGGATAGCCCTTTGTCGGTCAGCAGTTCGATCGCAACTTGCCGGGCCGCATCGAGCAGACTTGGGCAGTTCTGCACAATGGTCGTGGCGATGGCCTTGAGGGCGGTTTTGTCCGCTGCGTTTGGCAGCAGACGACGTTCGGGAGCGGTCATGCGGGTGTTCATCCTTGAGACACAAAGGCTGAAGGTGACCGATGTGCTTAAGGGGAGGGTGTTACTCGGCTATTGCGTGTTGCGTATCGAAAGATATCGCCTCAGCGCCGCGCCACATCCGAAAAATAGAACTTGTCCAGCGTATGCCGCGATTCGGTGTATTCGAACTGGCGGCCGTCCTGCAGGAAGGTCTGGTTGCTGACCACGATGACATGGCTCTGGCCGTCGAGGTCCAGGTGTTGTTGGTCGTCCTTGCTGGACGGTACGGCTTCGATGGTGCGCTGGGCGTAGGCGATCTGGAGTTGCAGGGTCTGTTCGATGTGGGCGTAGATCGAATGTTCGGCAATGTCTGCTGACAGGTCGGGGATCACGTCGCTGACGAAGTGGTTGATGTCGAGGATGACGCGTTTGCCGTCGATGCGCCGTACCCGCTTGATCCGGGTGATCGGGCTGCCGGGTTCGGCATTGATATGTTCAAGCAATGCACCTTCAAGCGGCACCTGACACATCTCGACCACTTCGGTGCTGACGTCGTTGCCCAGTCGCGGGTGGGTCTCCTGGAAGCTGACGATGCCGCCGAGCTGGAATTCGATCGGGTTGGTCGACAGCACGAACGCGCCTTTGCCGTGAATCTTCTGAGCGAAACCGCGCTCCTGCAACTGGTCGATGGCCTTGCGCACCGTGCCACGGCTGGCCTGATAGGTGTCCATCAGTTCGGTTTCGGAAGGCAGCCGGGCGCCGCGCTCCAGGCGCTGGGTGGTGATACTGGCAAGCAAATCGCTGTAGATCTGGTTGTATTTGCTCATGGCTGGACTCTGTGCCGACGGTGCTCAAAACCCCGAACCTTAAGGGCAGGGTAGGGGTTTGTCCATGCGGACGAAGGAAAACATCTTAGGTCAGAGTAGGAAGAATCCGCGTTTTTCTGACGTTCATCCACGGATGCAAACTCGTACAGACGAGTTGTTGCATTAACTCGTACAGACGAGTATTTTTCGTTTCGGCGTGCTGCCCATAACAACAATCCACGACGGAAGAACAAGCATGAGCCATGACTATCCGAACATCGCCAAGGAGCTGCTGGAAAGCCTTGGTGGCCGTGACAACATCGAGCAGGCGGCGCATTGCGTCACGCGTTTGCGCCTGGCGCTGAAGAACCCCGCGCTGGTGAATGTGGCCGCGCTCAATGGCGTCGATCTGGTCAAGGGTTCGTTCTTCACCGGCGGGTTGTATCAAGTGGTCATCGGCCCGGGTGATGTTGAAAAGGTTTATGCCGAACTGCGCCAGCAGACAGGCCTTGCGGCGTCGACCATCGCCGACGTTAAACAGAAAAGCGCCGAGAAGATAAACGCCATGCAGCGGCTGGTGCGGGTGTTTTCCGATGTGTTCATGCCGATCCTGCCGGCGCTGATCATTGCCGGCCTGTTGATGGGCATCAACAACCTGCTCGGCGCCAAGGGCATGTTCATCGAGGGCCAGACCCTGCTCGATGCCTATCCCAACCTCGACGGGTTGTGGAGCCTGATCAATCTGATGGCCAACACCTCGTTCGTGTTCCTTCCGGCGCTGGTCGGCTGGTCGGCGGCCAAGCGTTTCGGCGGCAGCGAAATCCTCGGCATCGTCCTCGGACTGATGCTGGTGCACCCGGATCTGCTCAACGCCTGGAATTACGGCAAGGCCGTGGCCGGGCTGGATGGGCAGCAACTGCCGTACTTCGACATCCTCGGTCTGTTTCAGGTGGAAAAGGTCGGTTACCAGGGGCAGATCCTGCCGATCCTGCTGGCGGCGTACGTAATGAGCGTGATCGAAAAATGGCTGCGCGCACGCGTGCCCAACGCGGTGCAGTTGCTGGTGGTGCCGATCACCACCATCGTTGTCACTGGCGTGCTGGCGTTGGCGATCATCGGTCCGGTGACCCGGCATATCGGCATCTACATCACCGAAGGGCTGGTGATGCTGTTCGATCTGGCGCCGCTGGTGGGCGGTCTGATTTTCGGCCTGTTATATGCGCCGCTGGTGATCACCGGCATGCACCACATGTTCCTCGCCGTGGACCTGCAATTGATTTCGAGCCAGGGCGGCACCTTCATCTGGCCGATGATTGTCATGTCCAATCTGGCGCAGGGCAGTGCGGCCCTGGCGGTGTTCTGGATGACGCGCAATGCGCGGGACAAGAGCATGGCCTCGACCTCGGCGATTTCTGCGTATTTCGGCATCACCGA
This sequence comes from Pseudomonas sp. RG1, assembly GCF_025910115.1. Classification (NCBI taxonomy): domain Bacteria; kingdom Pseudomonadati; phylum Pseudomonadota; class Gammaproteobacteria; order Pseudomonadales; family Pseudomonadaceae; genus Pseudomonas; species Pseudomonas sp. RG1. The sequence continues at coordinate 122,047 of NZ_JAPCIK010000046.1, read as the reverse complement.
GCCGGCGATGTTCGGCGTCAACCTGCGCTACAAATTCCCGTTTTACGCCGCGCTGGCCGGTTCGGCGCTGGGTTGCATGTTCCTCTCGCTGAACAAGATCCAGGCCTCGGCCATCGGCGTCGGTGGCCTGCCCGGTTTCATCTCGATCGTTCCGCAGTTCATCCCGATGTTCGTCATCGGGATGCTGATCGCCATGCTCGTGCCGTTTGCCCTGACCTGCGTGCTGAGCATGAAGATCGTCCGTCCGGGTTACCGGGTTGCCTGAAATCAATAAAGGAGTCGCGCCATGCAAGACTGGCAACGTTCGGTGATCTACCAGATTTACCCGAAGAGCTTCCACAGCCATGCGGGCAACGCCACTGGCGATCTGCTCGGCATCGTCGCCAAGCTCGATTATCTGCAATGGCTGGGAGTCGATTACCTGTGGATCACGCCGTTCCTGCGCTCGCCGCAGCGCGATAACGGCTACGACATCAGCGACTACTACGCGGTCGATCCGAGCTACGGCAGCATGGCCGACTGTGAACTGCTGATCGCCGAAGCGGGCAAACGCGGGATCAAGCTGATGCTCGACATCGTGGTCAACCACACCTCGATCGAGCACGTCTGGTTCCAGCAGGCCCGCAGCAGCCTCGACAACCCTTACCGTGACTTCTACATCTGGCGCGACCAGCCGAACAACTGGGAATCCAAGTTCGGCGGTTCGGCCTGGGAGTACGAAGCGCAGACCGGCCAGTACTATCTGCACCTGTTCGACCACACCCAGGCCGACCTCAATTGGGACAACCCCAAGGTCCGCGACGAAGTGTTCAAGATGATGCGTTTCTGGCGCGACAAGGGTGTCGGTGGCTTTCGTCTGGACGTGATCAATCTGATCTCGAAACCGGCGGACTTCCCCGAGGACGACAGCGACGGTCGGCGCTTCTACACCGATGGGCCTAACGTGCATGCGTACTTGCAGCAAATGCACCGCGAAGTCTTCGAAGGGCATGAGCTGATCAACGTCGGCGAGATGTCCTCGACCCGCCTCGAACACTGCATCCGCTACTCCAATCCGCAGTCGAAAGAATTGTCGATGACCTTCAACTTTCATCACTTGAAAGTCGATTACCCGAACCTGCAGAAGTGGGTCCGCGCCGATTTCGACTTCCTCCAGCTCAAGCAGATTCTCTCCGACTGGCAGACCGGCATGCAGGCGGGCGGTGGCTGGAATGCGCTGTTCTGGTGTAATCACGATCAGCCGCGCGTGGTCTCGCGCTTCGGCAATGACGGCGAATACCGCGAGCTGTCGGCGAAGATGCTTGCTACCGCGCTGCACTTTCTGCAGGGCACGCCCTTCGTTTATCAGGGCGAAGAATTGGGAATGACCAATCCGGGGTTCGAGAGCATCGAGCAATACCGTGACGTCGAAACCCTGAATATCTTTCGCCTCAAGCGTGAAGCCGGCACCAGCGACCTCGACAACATGGCGGCGATCATGCAGAAATCCCGCGACAACGGGCGCACGCCGATGCACTGGCACGCCGGGCACAACGCCGGCTTCACGCGCAGCGAACCATGGATTGGTGTGTCGGCCAATGCCGCACAGATCAATGTCGCGCATCAACTGCACGACCCGGAATCGGTGCTGCATCACTATCGGCGCCTGATCGCTTTACGCCGCACTGAAGCGTTGATCTCCGATGGCATCTATCGGCAGTTGTTGCCGGAGCATCCACAGGTCTGGGCGTACCTGCGCGAGGGGACGGGAGAACGCTTGTTAGTGGTGAACAACTTCTATGGCACTGCCTGTGAGGTCGAGCTACCGGCGCTGCTCGACGAAGCCCAGGAGCAGCGCCTGTTGATCAGCAACTACCCGGACTGCCCGCAACGCTCGCGTTTGCTGCAGTTGCAACCTTACGAATCCTTCGTGCTGCACCTGACCGACCCCTGATTTTTAACTGAATAACAACCTTTGAAAAAACACGCAGAACGCTGCGCGGGGGATTTGTGCGCGCTGAATTCCTGCAACCACACAATAAAAACAACGGGTGGCATATATGAGAGCAACCATAAATTACAGTCTGGCAATCGCGGGGATTTGTCTGGCAATGCCTACGTCATCACATGCGCTGGAGTTCGGCGGCTATCTGCGTAGCGGGGTCGGTACATCGGTCAACAGCAGCAGCCAGTCGTGTTTCCAGTTGCCCGGCGCGCAGACCAAATATCGCCTCGGTAACGAGTGCGAGCAGTACGGTGAGCTCGAGCTGCGCCAGGATCTGTACACCCTCGACGACGGCTCGGTCCTGAGCGTCGACGGCATGGCCTCGCTGTATAACCGCTATGACCGCAGCCTGACGTTCAAGGAAGACAACGGCTCGATTCGTTTGCCGCAGGCGTATGCGCAATGGTCGGCGATGCCCGCGCTCAACGGCGGCTCGCTGTGGGCAGGGCGGCGTTACTACAAACGTAACGACATCCATATTTCCGATTTCTATTACTGGAACCAGAGCGCCACCGGGGCAGGCATTGAAGACGTGTTGCTCGGCGGCCTGAAATACAGCTACGCCTTTTCGCGCAAGGACAACCTTTACCAAAAGGATTACATCAACCGCCACGACTTCAACGTCGGCGGTTTCAACAGTAACCCGGGCGGTGAACTGGAGTTCGGCCTGAGTTACATCGACAAGCCCGACAGCCGCGATGCCCACCGTGGCTGGGCGATCACCACCCAGCATGTGCAGCAGGACTTTTTCGGTGGCAAGAACAAACTGGCGCTGCAATACGGCGAAGGGCCGGGCACCGGATTGGGCTATACCGGTAACGTCAGGCTTGATGACCGCAACAAGAGCTATCGCATCGTCGAGTTCTTCGACTGGCAACTGACGCCACGTTTTGGCGGACAATTCCAGGCGGTGTATCAGAAAGATATTCGTCAGGGCGGCGCCGACCAGAACTGGCTGTCCCTCGGTGTGCGCCCGGCCTATGCACTGAGCGAGCAGTTCAAACTGGTGACCGAACTGGGGCACGATCAGGTCGAGGCGGCGGACGGCACGCGCAAGCTGAGCAAGTTCACCTTCGCGCCGACCTGGTCACCGAAAGGCCCGGAATTCTGGGCGCGGCCCGAAGTACGTCTGTATTACACCTATGCCAGCTGGAACCAGGCAGCCAAGCGTGCCGCCAACCTGTTGGCCAAAGGTTCGGCGCTGTCCGACACGGGCGCCTTCGGCAACGCACGGCACGGCGCCAATGTCGGCTTGCAGGTTGAATACTGGTGGAAATAAGCAAAGCGGCTGCGACCGCTCATTCAATGAATACAAGCTCAGGTGATGTCATGGCCACACCCCAACAATTGCAGCTGCTGGCTCCTTTATCCGGCGTGCTGATGGCGCTGGACCAGGTGCCCGACCCGGTGTTTTCCGGGCGGATCATCGGCGACGGTTTGTGCATCGACCCGACTTCGTCAACGCTCTGCGCACCGATGGCCGGTGTGGTCAGCGATGTGCAGGCCAGCGGGCACGCGCTCACCATCACCAGTGACGCGGGTGTTCAGGTGTTGATGCATATCGGCCTGGACACGGTGAATCTCGCCGGCGAAGGATTCACCCGTCGCGTTGAAGCGGGGCAGCGGGTCGAAGCGGGGCAGGCGCTGATCGACTTCGATGCTGATTATATTGCCCTGCACGCGCGCAGTTTGTTGACCTTGATGCTGGTGGTCAGCGGCGAGCCGTTCGATTCACTCGTTGGCTCAACCGGGTTGGTCGAGGTGGGCCAGCCAGTGCTGGACGTCGTGGTCGGCGCAGCCGTCGGCGAACATCCAGCGCCGATGCCGGGAGACGCGGTGTTCTCGCAGCCGATCAACCTGCCCAATCCCAATGGCCTGCACGCGCGGCCGGCGGCAGTATTTGCCCAAGCGGCCAAAGCATTTTCAGCGACCATTCATCTGCACAAGTTGCAAGCGCAAGCCAACGGCAAATCCCTGGTGGCAATCATGGCGTTGCAGACGGCCCATGGCGACAGCGTGCAGGTCAGCGCCGAAGGTGAAGATGCCGTAGCCGCCGTCGATGCGCTGACACGCTTGCTGAGCGAAGGCTGCGGCGAAGCGGTCACAGCGCCCGCGCCGGTCGAAGTCGATGCAGCAGAAATGCCGAACATCCTGCGCGGTGTCTGCGCCTCGCCCGGTTCGGCGTTGGGACAAGTCATGCAGATCGTCGAAGCGTCGCTCACGGTCAACGAGTTCGGCGCCGAGCCGCCAAGCGAACGGGAGGCGTTGAGCCAGGCCCTGATCGAAGCCGACATGGCCCTGCAACATCTGCGCGACACCGCCAGCGGCCAGGCGCAGGCGGAGATTTTCAAGGCGCATCAGGAACTGCTGGCCGACCCGAGCCTGCTGGATCAGGCCAGGGCGCTGATTGACGCGGGCAAAAGCGCGGCGTTTGCCTGGAAGACCAGCACCGATGCAACGGCGGCGATGTTTCGCTCGCTGGGCAATGCCTTGTTGGCCGAACGCGCGGCGGATCTGGATGATGTCGGCCAGCGCGTGCTGAAGCTGATCCTCGGTGTTCACGAGCAGACGCTGGAGTTGCCCGATGACACCATTCTGATCGCCGATCAACTGACTCCTTCACAAACTGCCGGGCTCGATACGCGCAAAGTGCTTGGGTTTGCCACCGTTGGCGGCGGCGCCACCAGCCATGTCGCGATCCTCGCGCGGGCCTGTGGCTTGCCGGCGATCTGTGGCATGCCATTGCAAATGCTCGGGCTCGGCAACGGCACGCGGGTGCTGCTCGATGCCGACAAAGGCGAATTGCAGTTGCACCCGGACGCCGAGTCCATCGATCAATTGCGCACGCGGCATGAGCGTCAGCGCCAGCGTCATCAGCAGGAACTGGCGCAGGCCAGCGAGGCGGCCTGCACCCGTGACGGTCAGCACATCGAAGTCACCGCCAACGTTGCCTCGCAGGAAGAAACCGCCCAGGCCATGGAGCTGGGCGCGAATGGTGTGGGGCTGCTGCGTTCGGAGTTTCTCTACCTCGGCCGCCAGCAAGCTCCGAGCCATGACGAACAGGTGGCCACTTATAGCGCCATCGCGCGCACCATCGGGCCGGTACACAATCTGGTGGTACGCACCCTCGATGTCGGTGGCGACAAACCGCTGGCCTATGTACCGATGGACAGCGAAACCAATCCATTCCTCGGTTTGCGTGGCATTCGACTGTGTCTTGAACGACCGCAACTGTTGCGCGAGCAGTTCCGCGCAATCCTCGCCTGCTGTGAACTGACGCGTCTGCACATCATGTTGCCGATGGTCACGAATTTGGCCGAACTGCGTCTGGCGCGGCAGATTCTCGAGCAGGAAGCCCGGGTGTTGGGCCTGGCGCACATGCCGAAGCTGGGAATCATGATCGAAGTGCCTGCCGCTGCGCTGATGGCTGATGTGCTGGCGCCGCACGTGGATTTCTTTTCCATCGGCACCAACGATCTCACCCAATACACGCTGGCCATGGATCGTGATCATCCGCGTCTGGCCAGTCAGGCGGACAGCTTTCACCCTTCGGTGCTGCGCCTGATCGCGATGACGGTGAAGGCTGCGCAGGCCCACGGCAAATGGGTCGGCGTCTGCGGCGCCATGGCGTCTGAACGCCTTGCTGTGCCGTTGCTGCTGGGGCTGGGTGTGGATGAGCTGTCGGTGAGCGTGCCGTTGATTCCGGCGATCAAGTCGGCGGTGCGCGAAGTGAATATGGCCGACTGCCGAATCATCGCCGAACAGGTCTCGAACCTTGAAAGCGCCGCCGACGTGCGCGCAGCCTTGCAGCAGTTTCATGGGGCGAAAGTCGATGCCTCGCCGGTTATGGAGAATTGAACATGTTCGACAAATTGCAGCAGGCATTCTGGAAAGCACTGACGCCGGATCTGGTACCGGACGAGGCAAACATTACCGCCGATGCGGTTGCCGGCTTGAACGCCGAGATCGTCGCGGCGCTGGGCGGTGTGGATAACCTCAAGTCGCAGCAACCGCTGGCGCTGACCCGGGTGCGTGTGGCGCTGCATGACGAGGTACGGGTCGACCGTCAGGCGTTGAGTATGGCCGGTGTGTCGGGCGTCATGTGCCTTGAGGGCGGCGTGCTGCACCTGATCACCGGGCTGCGTGCAGAGGGCTGAACAAGACGTGCGGCCGCAGGTCGCCCTTACTGTTTCTCAACTGCGGGTGTATCGTATTCGCCTTTTTGCGGATCCCTCGGGGTCTGTCGCTGATACGTGAGGTAGTTGAGTTCATGTCCTTTACCCGTCGCCAAATCCTCGGTGGCCTGGCCGGTCTTGTTGTCGTGGGCGTGGGCGCGGGAGGCGCGTCGCGTTACTGGCTGGGCAAGATGGCCGACGCCGAGGCCGGCCACGACTATGAACTGATCGCCGCGCCGCTCGACGTCGAGCTGGTGCCGGGGCACAAGACCGAAGCCTGGGCGTTCGGCCCGTCGGCGCCGGGCACCGAGTTGCGTGTACGCCAGGGTGAATGGCTGCGGGTGCGTTTCATCAATCACCTGCCGGTGGCGACCACCATCCACTGGCACGGCATCCGCCTGCCGCTGGAAATGGACGGCGTGCCTTATGTGTCGCAACTGCCGGTATTGCCGGGCGAATACTTCGACTACAAATTCCGCGTGCCGGACGCCGGCAGCTATTGGTATCACCCGCATGTCAGCAGCAGCGAGGAACTGGGGCGCGGGCTGGTCGGGCCGCTGATCATCGAAGAACGCGAGCCGACCGGCTTCAAGTACGAGAAAACCCTGAGCCTGAAGAACTGGCACATCGACGAGCAAGGCCAGTTCGTCGAATTCAGCATCCCCCGCGAAGCGGCCCGTGGCGGTACCGCTGGGCGCTTGTCGACGATCAATGGCGTGCCGCTGCCGGTGATTGATCTGCCGGCCGGGCAGATCACCCGGGTGCGTTTGCTCAATCTCGATAACACCCTGACCTATCGCATCAATATTCCTGGGGTCGAAGCGAAGATCTACGCGCTGGATGGCAACCCTGTCGAGCCACGACCATTGGGCAAGGAATACTGGCTCGGCCCCGGCATGCGCATTTGCCTGGCGATCAAGGCCCCGGCGGCGGGTGAAGAGTTATCGCTGCGCAACGGCCCGGTGCGCCTTGGCACGCTGCGTTCAGTCGCCAACACCGATGCGCCGACGGATTGGCCGAAAGCCCTGCCGGCCAACCCGGTGGCCGAGCCGGATCTGGCCAATGCGGAGAAACTCAACTTCAATTTCGAATGGGTCGGCTCGGTCTCGGTGAACACCGAAAACGGCAAACCGCCGAGCCTGTGGCAGATCAACGGCAAGGCCTGGGACATCACCGACAAGACCTGTGCTGACCGACCGATTGCCAGCCTGAAACTGGGTCAGAGCTATATTTTCGAATTGAAGAACATGACCCAGTACCAGCACCCGATCCACCTGCACGGCATGAGCTTCAAGGTGATCGCGTCGAACCGGCACAAAGTCATTCCGTATTTCACCGACACCTATCTGCTGGGCAAGAACGAGCGTGCGCAAGTGGCGCTGGTGGCGGATAACCCGGGGGTGTGGATGTTCCACTGCCATGTCATCGACCACATGGAAACCGGCCTGATGGCCGCGATCGAGGTGAAGTGATGCGCCAGATCCGCCCGGCGGCGATCATCGACCGCAGCCGCGACCGCGACTTCATGCGCGAAGCCCTGACCCTCGCCGCACAGGGCGCCGCCCTCGGTGAGGTGCCGGTGGGCGCGGTGCTGGTGCAGGATGGCGTGGTCATCGGTCGCGGCTTCAATTGCCCGATCAGCACCAGCGACCCGAGCGCCCATGCGGAAATGGTCGCGATCCGCGCCGCCGCGCAGGCAGTGGATAACTATCGCCTGCCGGGCAGCACGCTGTATGTGACGCTGGAACCGTGCAGCATGTGCGCCGGGCTGATCGTGCATTCGCGGGTGGCGCGGGTGGTGTACGGCGCGCTGGAACCCAAGGCCGGGATTGTGCAGAGTCAGGGACAGTTTTTTACCCAGGGCTTTTTGAATCACCGGGTGTTGTATGAGGGCGGGGTGCTGGCTGAAGAATGTGGTGCGGTGCTGACCGAGTTTTTCCGCGCCAGACGCACCAAAAGCCCCTCACCCTAACCCTCTCCCAGAGGGAGAGGGGACCGACCGAGTTGGATGGACCAAATCCGCCGACCTGAAATACCGAGTCGGACGCAAGTTTTGAAAAGCTCAATAATCAGCTCCCTCTCCCTGGGGAGAGGGCTGGTGAGGGGGTAGGCCCACCGCGGTCATGGGAAAATACGCTTACTTCCTGGCGACGATAACCGCCCGCATCGGCGCCGGCAGCCCTTCAATGGTTTTGCTGTGATCCTCAGGATCCAGAAAATCACTCAGCGACTGATACTTCATCCACTCCGTCCCGCGCTGTTCCTCCACCGTCGTGGTACTGACATCCACACAGCGAATATCGCTGAACCCGGCTCTGCGCAGCCACAATTCCAGCGCCGGCACCGACGGCAAAAACCACACGTTGCGCATCTGCGCGTAGCGATCTTCCGGCACCAGCACTTGGTGCTTGTCGCCTTCGACCACCAGGGTTTCCAGCACCAGTTCCCCACCCTTGACCAGGCAATCCTTCAGCGCCAGCAAATGCTCGATCGGCGAGCGACGGTGATAGAAGACGCCCATGGAAAAAACCGTGTCAAAGCCTTCCAGATTCGGCGGCAGGTCTTCAAACGGAAACGGCAGGTGCCAGGCATTCGGCTCGGACAAGTAACGCTGCACCGCCTGGAACTGGCAGAAGAACAGCCAGTTCGGGTCGACACCGATCACGCTGTCGGCACCGGCGCCGAGCATGCGCCACATGTAGTAGCCGTTGCCGCAGCCGACATCGAGAATGCGTTTGCCCTTCAGGTCGAGGTGCGGGGAGACCCGCGACCACTTCCAGTCCGAGCGCCATTCGGTGTCGACATGCACACCGAAAAGATCGAACGGCCCCTTGCGCCACGGCGACAAGCCCATCAGCGCGGTGCGCATCTGCGCGCGAGTGTCGTCGTCGCAGTCGGTGTCGAGTTTCAGGCCGTTGAGCAGGTCGATTTCGCTTGGCTGGATCTTCGGCAAGGCGTCCAGCGCACTTTGCCAGCGCTCCAGATCGCCGTGGCCTTTGTCCATTTTCTTGTCGAGTTGCGCTTGCAGGGTGTTGGCCCATTCGGCCAGCGGTGTACCGGCCAGACGGCGGGCGAGGGGGGACAGATCAATCATGGCAAGGCAATCAACGAGGCAAAGTTAAGACACTGGAACCACGGCACGACTTTCGAGAACCCGGCGGCCAGCAGGCGTTTGCGGTGTTCTTCGAGGCTGTCGGGCTTCATGACGTTTTCGATGGCGCTGCGCTTCTGGGCGATTTCCAGTTCGCTGTAGCCGTTGGCGCGTTTGAACGCCACGTGCAGATCGGTGAGCAGCGCGTGCTCTTCGGCATCGTTGAAGCGCAGCTTCTCCGAGAGAATCAGCGCGCCGCCGGGCAACAACGATTGGCGAATGCGCGAGAGCAACGCGGTGCGCTGGTCCGGGGCGATGAATTGCAGGGTGAAGTTCAGCGCCACCACCGAGGCCGGTTGAAACTCCAGCGCGAGGATATCGCCCTCGATCACCTCGACTGGCAGCAATTCCTGAAACATCGAATCCTGACCGTTGAGGTATTCCCGGCAACGCTCGACCATCGCCGCCGAGTTATCCACAGCAATAACCCGGCAACCGTCGGTGCGCACATGACGGCGCAGGGCTTGAGTGACTGCGCCGAGCGACGAGCCGAGGTCGTAGAGCACGCTGTTCGGCTGGGCGAACTGCGCCGCGAGCACGCCGAGGTTTTCGACGATGGTCGGGTAACCCGGCACCGAGCGCTTGATCATGTCCGGGAACACCCGCACCACGTCTTCATTGAAGGCGAAGTCAGGCACCTGGGCCAAAGGCTGGGCGAATAGGCGATCGGGTTCTTTGCTCACGGCGGCGTCCGGCGGTGTCGGTGGAAAAGGCCGGCATTTTAGCCAAAGTGGCGCGGGGATGCTTGGGTTGTCTGATAAAGCACCGAGAGGGGGGTAATTTCTCGCCGTCAGGGATATGGCTTTCGCGAGCAGGCTCGCTCCCACAGGGTATCGTGGTGTCCTGTGGGAGCGGGCCTGCTCGCGAAGAAGCCAGCGCCGTTTCCCGCAGTCAGTTCACCGAAATGGCGCAGTCAAAGGTTTCCACTGGCAGCACTTCCGGAGCCCACGGTTGTTGCGAAGTCAGGCGCAAACGCCCGGTGCCGGCCGCGAAGGCCTGGAAGCGCCAGGTCGAAACCCCCGCTGCGCCCACCACGCCGGCATCTTCCGGATTGCTGTAAACCTCCGGGCTGAGCGCGCGCAACACGCCGCCAGCCGAATCCTGAATCGCCCAGCGGTAGCCGGTGGTCGGGTTGCTTGGCAGGCTGATGATCAGGTTTTGCCCGACATTGAGCCGCACGGGGCATTCGCTTTGTTTTTCCACGGTCACGTTGTGTTTCGGTTGCGTGGCGCATGCCGCCAGCAAGGAAAGGGCGAGGGGGAGAAACAGGCGAGTGGGGGACATAAGGTCAGCAGCTCCGGCGGTTACGACGAACGGCGAGCATAACTGAAGATGGGACAAAGTGTGACGGTCAGGGAGTTCCTTGTTGGCAGCACTGAAGCCATCGCTGGCAAGCCAGCTCCCACAGGTTTCTCGGTTGACCACAAGATTTGTGGGCACATTGAACATTGTGGGAGCTGGCTTGCCAGCGATAGCGGTACATCAGGCACTACATGATCGTCAGAAGAGTACCTTCGCCACATCCGCAAACCGCTTGGCAAAGTGCACGGTAATCCCTTCCTTCAGATAATCCGGCAATTCCTCAAAGTTACCCCGGTTCGGCTCCGGCAGAATCAGTTCGAAAATCTTCTGCCGGCGCGCTGCGATCACTTTCTCGCGCACGCCGCCGATCGGCAGTACATGCCCGGTCAGGGTCAGTTCGCCGGTCATCGCCACGCCTTTTTTCGGTGGCTGATTACGTGCGAGGGAGAGCAGGGCGCTGGCCATGGTCACGCCGGCGCTCGGGCCGTCCTTCGGCGTTGCGCCTTCGGGCACGTGCAGGTGGACGAAGGCTTCGTCGAAGAACTTCGCATCACCGCCAAACTGTTTGAGGTGCGAGCTGACGTAGCTGTAGGCGATCTCTGCCGATTCCTTCATCACATCGCCGAGTTGCCCAGTGAGCTTGAAGCCGCGGTTGAGTGTATGAATTCGCGTGGCCTCGATCGGCAAGGTCGCGCCGCCCATGCTGGTCCAGGCCAGACCGGTAATCACGCCGGTGCCGGACAGCACTTGCTCATTGCGGAATACAGGATGGCCCAGCGAGGCTTCGAGGTCTTTCGGGCCGAGTTTGATCACCGCTTTCGGATCGTCGATCAGCTTCATCACCGCTTTGCGCACCAGTTTGCCCATCTGCTTTTCCAGCTGCCGCACGCCGGCTTCACGGGCATAGCCGTCGATCAGGGCTTTGAGCGCGGTGTCGCTGATGCTCAGGCTGCCTTTTGATACGCCGGCCTTTTCCAGCAGTTTCGGCCACAGGTGACGCTTGGCGATGGCGACTTTTTCTTCGGTGATGTAGCCGGACAGGCGAATCACTTCCATCCGGTCCAGCAACGGGCCGGGGATCGAATCGAGGGTGTTGGCGGTGCAGACGAACAGCACCTTCGACAGATCCATGCGCAGGTCGAGGTAGTGGTCGAGGAATTCAACGTTCTGCTCAGGATCGAGGGTTTCCAGCAGCGCCGAGGCCGGGTCGCCCTGGTAGCTCTGGCCCATTTTGTCGATCTCGTCGAGCATGATCACCGGGTTCATCACCTCGACGTCTTTCAACGCCTGCACCAGTTTGCCCGGCTGCGCGCCGATGTAGGTGCGGCGGTGGCCCTTGATCTCGGCTTCATCGCGCATGCCGCCGACGCTGAAGCGGTAGAACGGCCGGCCGAGGGATTCGGCGATGGATTTGCCAACGCTGGTCTTACCCACGCCTGGTGGGCCGACCAGCAGCACGATCGAGCCGCTGATTTCGCCTTTGTACGCACCGACGGCGAGGAATTCGAGGATGCGATCCTTGATGTCGTCCAGACCGGCGTGATGCTTGTCGAGGATTTTGCGTGCGTGCTTGAGGTCGAGTTTGTCCTCGCCGTACACGCCCCACGGTACCGATGTTGCCCAGTCCAGATAATTACGTGTGACCGCGTATTCCGGCGAGCCGGTTTCGAGGATCGACAGTTTGTGGGTTTCTTCCTCGAGGCGCTTCTGCACCTGCGCCGGCAGGGTTTTGCCTTCGAGGCGTTGCTGGAACTGTTCGAGGTCGGCGCTGCGGTCGTCCTTGGTCAGGCCGAGTTCCTGCTGAATGACCTTGAGTTGCTCCTTGAGGAAAAACTCACGCTGATGCTCGCCGATCTTGCGGTTAACTTCGGCGGAAATCTCTTTTTGCAGGCGCGCGACTTCGACTTCCTTGCGCAGCATCGGCAGGACTTTTTCCATGCGCTTGAGCATCGGCACGCAGTCGAGCACTTCTTGCAGCTCGGGGCCGGTGGCGGAGGTCAGCGCGGCGGCGAAGTCGGTTAGCGGCGACGGATCGTTGGGGCTGAAGCGGTTGAGGTAGTTCTTCAGTTCTTCGCTGTACAGCGGGTTGAGCGGCAGCAGCTCCTTGATCGCGTTGATCAGCGCCATGCCGTAAGCCTTGACCTCGTCGGTCGGCTCGGTGGGCTGGTGCGGGTATTCGACTTCGACGAGGTACGGCGGGCGATGGTGTTTGAGCCAGGTCTTGATGCGCACACGGCTCAGGCCCTGGGCGACGAATTGCAGTTTGCCGTTTTCGCGGCTGGCGTGGTGAACCTTGACCAGCGTGCCGTATTCGGGGAGAGCGCCGGTGTCGAAATGGCGCGGGTCTTCCTGGGGCGTGTCCATGAAGAACAGGGCCAGGGAGTGGTGTTCGGATTTGCTGACCAGTTCGAGGGTTTCGGCCCACGGCTCTTCATTGACGATGACCGGCAGGACCTGAGCCGGGAAGAACGGACGGTTGTGGATCGGGATGATGTAGACCTTGTCCGGCAGGTTTTGCCCGGGCAGTGCCAGGCCGGTGCCGGAGGAGGTGTGTTCGATGTGGTCGGTTTCGTAATCGTCGTGATTGTCCGGGCGATCTTGCTGGTCGGTCATGGGGCACCTGCGCAATGGGGTATGGGGTCTTAGATGGGGCAGGGGTGGGGTGGTTTCAATGGGGCGGGTGTGTTTCTGCGTGTGTGTTCAGGTTTGCAAAGTTTTTGACCTTGTTAACCTTGGCGGCCTTTGGGCGGTGGCGAGATCCTTCAGGTGGGCACGGGTGCCTATTAGAATCTAACAATGTCTGTGCATAAATAGCAAAAAACGCTAGTGTTGGTTAGCTTTAACTATTAAATGGAGTTTTGATGGATCCCTATCGTAATCCGTTCGCCCCCGGGGCTGGTTTTCCACCACCGGAGCTTGCTGGCCGAGACCCTGTTCTCGAAATGGCTCGGATTTCCTGCGGCCGAGCAGTGAGGGGCAAACCTGCACGGTCGCTGATGCTCCTTGGCCTTCGTGGAGTGGGCAAGACGGTACTCCTGAATGAGATCGGCAATATCGCCAGACAAGAGGGGATGCTCGTTTCCCAGCTCGAAGCTCCGGAGAAAAATACACTTTCCACCCTTCTTTTCCCTGAACTGCGACGCGTAATGCGTTCACTTTCGGGATTCGAAGGAGCAAAGCAAATTGCCAGCCGGGGTATGAGCGCCCTGCGCAATTTTGCCTCGATATTCCAAATCGATATCGGTGGCGTTGAGGTGGGCGTTGAGGGTGCTGAACCTGGGCTGGCTGATAGCGGCGATCTGCAACATGATCTTCCAGACCTGTTCGGTGTGATTGGCGAGGGCGCTAAAGCCGCTGGCAAGGGATGGGTGCTGCTCATCGACGAGGTTCAGTACCTCTCGGAAGGCGATCTGTCGGCACTTATCGTTGCGATGCATCGAATGGCCCAGCGCGGGTTGCCTGTGGTTTTGGTTGGGGCAGGACTACCACAGGTTGCCAAATTGGCTGGTGAGGCGAAGTCCTATGCAGAGCGACTTTTCCTCTACCCGCCTGTAGGCGCGCTGGACGAAGAAGCAGCAAAACTTGCTGTTCGAAAACCCGTCGAGGAGGAGGAGCAGACGATCGAAGACGCTGCCCTCCAAGCGATTGTCGCGCGAACGAAGGGCTATCCGTTTTTTCTGCAGGAATGGGGTTCAACTTCATGGGATGTTGCTGCCGGCCCCATGATCACGCTCGCTGATGTCGAACGCGCTTATCCAGAGACTATCGCCGGACTCGATGCCGGCTTCTTCAAGGTTCGGTATGACCGGCTTACCAAAGCCGAGATCCAGTTTGTAATGGCGATGGCCGCCCTTGGTGATGGGCCCTATCCTATGGCAGGTATCGCCAAGGTGATGGAGCGTGATCAATCATCGCTGGGCCCGGCCCGGGCCAATATCATTTCCAAAGGTATGATCTACAGCACCGACCATGGTTACCTTGATTTCACCGTTCCTCTTTTCGCGGAATACCTTCGCCGTCGCGGCGAATGAAAATCAGTGGTAGCGCCTTATGTAGTCAGCCGCCGAATTCTTTCCGAAAGTTCTGCCCCGCTTACCTGCCGGTACGTATGGATCAAGAGCATGGGCAGTACTCGATCTTGCGCTCATTGTGGAGCTGCCGAAGGCTGCGATCTTTTGATTTTGATTTTCTGTGGGAGCGAGCCTGCTCGCGAAGGCGGCCTGAATTTGACTAGGTTCCTGGAGTGAATGTAGGTTCTGACCAACGGTTGTATTGATGTCGTATATAGCCCGATCAGGATTTGGATTCGAGAAAGCTCATACCCGGGACGGTAATTTCACTATCGATTTTGATACGCAAGCTGATCATTACAAGATGTCTTTCCATGCGGTTGTTAATGATCCAGTTGCCGGCGACATAGACATTCTCGGGAGCTTTGACCTGCGTATGTAGTAGATATCCTGCAGCCTCGATGTATTGCAACCCGTGGCAGACGTCACTCCTCTATCAATACGCTCCGCTCGGAGTGTTCCTCGTACCTGAGGTGTATTGGCAACTGACGATCCTTGACTCGCTGTATCGATACAAGGCGGCCAGTCTGGATTTTTCGCAAACATCCATGACCTGCTCAAATTGCTCGGCAGTTGCCTCGACGCGCCACTGTAGTGTTTGGCCTGTCTGACAATTGGATGCGGCAGGCGTGATGTTCATGGATTTCAATTCATTGAGCGCTGCACTACAGTCTTTTGCCTTCTCTGCGTTATTGTCAGCCTGCGCAGGGATCCAGGCACTGAGTGCGAATATGGCAGCCAGCAGGGCGATGCGCAGTTTCGAATAAAGGCTCATACAGAAGGTCCCCACAACCAGCGTTGTCAGATCGGCCATGTCAGTCCCTGAACCACAAAGAATCCATTACAGGTGAGTTCCCGCGTGTCATTCGTGTGCTGTGCTTTGCCGGAAAATTTGTAATCTTTGAGGTCGTATCGGTACACGAAGTTACTGATTTGGGTTACCGCTATAATTGAAGAAGTTGTTGTTTCAAATTCATAGGGACGAGGATCGGTTCGGTCTATGACAATCGTTTCTGAATAGCGCAAAGGGGAAGGATCCAGCGGGTAGCGAAGCGAGATGAAGATGTTTCGAGCGCCCGACAAGCCGTCGTTGTGGCGGAAAGAAAAGTTGTATCCCCCTAACACGTTGAAGGAAATGGATGTGCTTGAAGTGCTGTAGCTGGTCAAGTCCAGATAATTACCGCTGATGGTGCCTTTGACATCAGTTTCAATAGAGCCGAACGCGAAGACGGCGATGGTTACGTTTGGGTTTGCCATGAGAGCTGCCTCTGTATGATCCGAATAATGAAGAGGCAAGTCTGGGTAAAAGCGTGAACGCTGTGAACTGTAATACCTGACAGTTTTTTATTCTTGTTCGCGATAATTATTCAGGCCCAGTGCATTTCTCAAACGCTACCGACCCGCCTGTCGGAAAATTCTGGCGCATTGATCAGCGCCTGCAGGACGAAGCTGTTCACAACCGCTCCCACAGGTTTATTCATTGCCTGCCAGGTTGCGCTCACAAAAAAAGGCGATGTCCCTCACGGAACATCGCCTTTTCATTACCGCCAGCTAACGCTTATTCCGGCAGTTTGTACGCAATGATGTAGTCACCCATCTTGGTGCCCAGCGAGCCGTGACCGCCAACAACGAGCAGCACGTATTGCTTGCCGTCCTTGCCGGTGTAGGTCATCGGAGTCGCTTGGCCGCCTGCTGGCAGGCGCGATTTCCACAGCTCTTTACCGGTATTCACGTCATAGGCGCGCAGGTACTGGTCGAGGGTGCCGCTGAGGAAGCCGACGCCGCCGGCGGTAACCATCGAACCGCCCATGCTCGGTACGCCGAGGGTGAAGCCGATCGGGATTGGCGAGCTGTCGCGGCTGGTGCCGTTTTTGCGTTTCCACACAACTTTGCCGGTGGTCAGGTCGATACCGGCGACGTAGCCCCAGGCCGGGGCCTGGCACGGTACGCCCAGTGGCGACATGAACGGGTGCATGATCACCGCGTATGGCGCGCCGGTGTTTGGCTGCACGCCCGAGGTTTCGCTCTCGCGCTTGCTGCCGGCTTCGACTTGCTCGCGTGGGACCATTTTCGAGACGAAGGCCATGTAGTTCGGGCTGGTGAACAGCAGCTGGCGAACCGGGTCGACCGAGACGCCGCCCCAGTTGAACACGCCGACGTTACCCGGATAGATCAGGCTGCCCTGTTCCGATGGCGGGGTGTACTGGCCTTCGTAACGCAGTTCCTTGAACTGGATGCGGCACAGCATCTGGTCGAACGGGCTGGCGCCCCACATGGCTTTTTCGGTCAGTTCCGGGGCCAGCAGGTTGAGATCCGAACGGGCCTGGGTCGGTGCGGTGTGGTCGCCTTTGACAGCGCCTTGCGGTACCGGGATTTCCTTGATCGGAATGATCGGCGTGCCGTCACGACGGTCGAGGACGTACAGGCTGCCCTGTTTGGTCGGGGCGATCAGCGCAGGTTTCACGCCGTCGGCGGTTTTCATGTCGAGCAGGGTTGGCTGGCTGCCGACGTCCATGTCCCACAGGTCATGGTGGGTGAACTGGTAGTTCCAGCGCACTTTACCGGTAGCCAGGTCCAGGGCAACGAGGCCGGCGCTGAATTTCTCGGCGCCCGGGGTGCGGTTTCCGCCCCATTGGTCCGGGGTCTGGTTGCCCAGTGGCAGGTAGACCATGCCGAGTTTTTCATCGACGCTGGCCAGCGACCACATGTTCGCCGAGTTGCGGCTGTAGGTTTCGCCCGGGGCCAGAGGCTCAGTGGCGTCCGGCTTGTCGCTGTCCCAGTTCCACACCAGGTGACCGTCGCGCACGTCGAAGGCGCGGATCACGCCCGATGGCTCGTTGGTCGATTCGTTGTCGGTGACGTGACCGCCCATGATCACCAGATCACGGGTGATCGCCGCTGGCGAGGTTGAGTAGTAGCCGCCGGCGGTGAACGGGCCGATGCCTTGGGTCAGGTCGACCACGCCTTTGTTGCCGAAGCCTTCGCAGATCTTGCCGGTGTCGGCGTTCAACGCAATCAGGCGCGCATCAGCGGTTGGCAGGAACAGACGACGCGGGCAGGCCTGAGCAACGGCCTGGCCGGCTTCGGAGATGACCGCGGAACCGGCGTTTTCAGACTTGGCATAGGCGGCTTCGTCGTAATACGAAACGCCACGGCAAGTCATGTGGGCGAAGCCCTTGAAGCCGACCGGGCTCTTGATCTGTGGATCGAAGCGCCAGATTTCCTTGCCGGTGTCCGGGTCCAGCGCCAGCACTTTGCTGTGCGCGGTGCAGGCGTAGACCATGCCGTTGGCTTTGAGCGGGGTGTTTTCGTTGGTCAGCTCGACCGGGTCATCGGCAGTTGGCAGGTCGCCGGTCTGGATGCGCCAGGCTTCCTGCAACTTACCGACGTTTTCCGGGGTGATCTGCTTGAGCGGCGAGTAGCGGTCACCGAACTCGGTGCGACCGTACGCTTGCCAGTCGCCATCCGGCATGGCCGGTGCGGTGCTGGTCATGTCCGCGCTGTCGCGGCCCAGTTCGCCGAAGGTTTCGCCCGGGTGGGTGAAGAGGCTGGCCAGAGCGGTAACACCGGCCAGGATCACAGCGACGGTCAGGCCGCCAGTGCCGATTTTCGCCGGGCCGTTGAGCAGCAGCGGACGACGGAACCACGGCAGCAGCATCACGAAACCGAGGACAAACCACAGCGCCAGACGCGGCACCAGTTGCCACCAGTCCAGACCGACTTCCCACAATGCCCACACCGTGCTGGCAAACAGCACGATGGCGTACAGGCCCAGCGCCGCGCGGCGACGCATCAGCAGCAGGATGCCACTCAGGGCGATGCCGATACCGGCCAGCAGATAGTAAAGCGAGCCGCCGAGCATGCTCAGCTTGACTCCCCCGGCCAGCATGGCCAGGCCCATCAGTAGAAGCAGGATGCCGAGCAGGCCCGGTAGCAGACGGCCCCGACTCGAAGCACTTTCGGTGCTCATAGTGTGATTCTCCGTGACGTTTATGTAGTCCCGCGCTGTAGTCACTTTAGATGACGATTTGGCGCAGGCATGGTTCAGATAAAAACTTGTTCGACTAACGAAATGCATTCCTGTGGGAGCGAGCCTGCTCGCGAAAGCGGTGTATCAGGCAACACTGCAGCGACTGACATGCCGCCTTCGCGAGCAGGCTCCCTCCCACAGGGGTTAGCTGTGATCTTTAGAACGACGACTGGATCTTGATCCCGCCAATCAGGGCGTCGTCGACGTCGTTCACGCCACCTGGGTGGCGGATGTATTGCAGGTTCGGGCGTACGGTCAGCCAGTTGGTCACGTGCACGCCGTAATACAGCTCGGCGCTGTATTCGGTGCCCTGCGGTGGCAGGAACGCCGGATTGTCGTAGTCGTAGACAGCATTGGCGCGGTTAGTCATTTCGGCGTTCTTGCGATAGGCCGGGTTGACGTGCACACGAGCGAGGGCAAAACCGATGTCGTCCTTGGCGCGGGCATCGAACGGACCTTTGTAGGTCAGGCCGGCCTGCACGTAGTTGTCGATGGCGTTGGTCTTCTTGTCATGCATCGTCGCGTTGGCGAACAGGCTCAAGCCGCGCGAGTGGTCGCTGGCGATGCTGGTGACCTGCTGCTGCACGCCCAGCCATACGCCGTGCTTGCTCGACGCGCTGCGGTAGGCTTCGCCGCTCAGCGCTGCCGGTTGGTCATTGCGATCTTTATAGACGTCAGAGGCCTTGGCATTGCTGTAGTAATAACCGGCGCGGTATTCGCCCGGCAGGCCGTTGAGCTTCGGCGTCCACACCAGTTCGACCGGCAGGATCGCACCTTGCGTGCCGCTGCCGCTGAGTTTGAAACCGTTGCCGCGATCGAGGTTCGACGGGTTCTGCTCATAGGCGCCGACCTGCGCATACAGCTCCGGCGTCAGGTGATATTTGACCCGCAGCGCCCATTGGCTGACCGGCCAGTTGTACCAGATGCCGCCGACCCAGTTGCCGACCTGCGAGCCGCAGAACGCGAGGTTCTGGAAGTCGCAGGGAAAGCTGTTGAAGTCTTCGCCTTCGCCGAAGCGGCCGACCTTGATATCGAGTTTCTGATCGAAGAATTTCTGCTGATACCACATCTGCGTCAGGCGCGTGGTCTGGCCACGGCCCCAGACTTCCTGGGCGGAAGTGAAGCCGCCAACGCGCGGGTCGTTGATGCGGTCGTTGCTGATGTTGTTGCCGCTGCGTTTGGTGATGGTCAGTTGAAATTCGGCGTCGTTCCAACCGAGGATCTTCTGCAGATCCAGATGGGTGCCGAGGCCGAACTGGTCGCTGTAGCGGGCAGTGCGGTCGTGGTCGTAACCGCCGTGCAGGTTGCTGCCCATTTCGCCGGTGTAATCGAGTTTGAAGTCGTAGCCTTTTTCCGCAAGTTCTGTGCGCGTGCCGTTCCAGTCACCGAGCATGTACGGTGATTCACTGTCGAAGGCCGGCGCCGCGTGGGCACAGGTCGCCAAGCCAAGGGCGGTGCAGCCGCCAAGGGTGCGCAGGGCAGAGATAGCGCTGTCTCGGGAGAAGGAAAAGTCAGGCATGAAGAAGTCTTTTTTTGATGTTTTTCGAGTGCAGGCCGAGCGCTTCAGATTGTCGCAGGCAGTGAAGCGTTTCAGCGGAAGGGCGGCAGGATAATGATCTGTAACAAATTGAGAAAGCGCTTTTGCAGACATGCAGCGTTTCGGATTCGGTAATAGTGCGGCAAACGGGCGCATTGTGAGCCGGGCCACAGCCTGCGATCTTCCCGGGTTGGCCTACATTTGCAGGAAGGCCTTCCACCTGCTCTGCCCCTCGGCTAAGGTGCGCGGCTTCTGCATATCACTTCGCCCAAAGGCCCGGCATGAACGAACAATCCCCCGATCCGCTGCACGGCGTGACCCTCGAACAGATCCTCAACGCACTGGTGACTCACTACGAGTGGTCGGGTCTGGCCGAGCGTATCGACATCCGTTGCTTCAAAAGCGATCCGAGCATCAAGTCGAGCCTGACCTTCCTGCGTAAAACCCCGTGGGCGCGGGAAAAGGTCGAGCGCCTGTACGTGAAGCTGATGCGCACCAAGCGACCGCTCTAAGATGGACAGCGCGAGGCGCCGACGCCTGATCACCGGCCTGGCCGTGTTGGGCTGGGCGGGGCTGGCAATTCAGCTGTACCTGATTCTCTTCGCACGATTAAGCATTGGCGCCAGCCTGCTGGGCGGGCTGGTGAGTTTCTTCAGCTACTTCACCATATTGACCAACACCCTGGTGGCGACGGTGCTGACCTGCGCGGTCACCGAGCGCGAATCCGCCGCACGGCGCTGGTTTCTGCAACCGTGGGTCAGCAGCGGGATCGCGGTGAGCATCGCCGTGGTCGGTCTGGCCTACAGCATCCTGTTGCGGCACTTGTGGCACCCCGAAGGCTGGCAGTTTGTTGCCGACGAATTGCTCCACGACGTCATGCCATTGCTGTTTCTCGGCTATTGGTGGTGCTGCGTCCCCAAAGGCACGTTGCGCCTCTGGCACTTGCCGCTGTGGCTGATCTATCCGCTGGTGTATTTCATCTACGCCTTGCTGCGCGGGCATCTGCTTGGCGCCTATGCGTATCCGTTCATTGATGTGGCGGTGTTGGGATATCCACAGGTGCTGGCGAATGCCGGGGGGATATTGGTGGGGTTTGTGTTGGTGGGCCTGCTGATTATCGGTCTCGACCGCAGATTGTCCGCACGAAGTTGAGATCCAGTGTGGGAGCGAGCTTGCTCGCGAATGCGGTGTATCAGTTTGCATGGATGTTGACTGACACACCGCTTTCGCGAGCAAGCTCGCTCCCACAGGGGAATTGTGGTCAGAGGAAAATCACTCCTCGTCAGAGCCTTCCGCGCGCCAGTAGCCGACAGCCTTGATGAACTGTTCATCGAGCCCATGCTCATCGATCAGCACCCGGCGGATCTGCCGCGAGACCTTGGTCTCGGTGGCCACCCACGCGTACAGATTGCCCTTGGGCACCTGTAATTGCTTGACGGTAGCCAGCAGGTTGTCCTTGCCACCTTCACGCAGCACCCAGATCACATTGAACTGCGCCGCGCTTTCCAGCACTTGCTGCTCGGCACCGTTTTCCACTTCGATCACCACGAGTGCCCGGCGATTTGCCGCCAGACCTTCGAGGCGGCGGGCGATGGCGGGGAGGGCGGTTTCGTCGCCGATCAGCAGGTAGCTGTCGAAGATGTCCGGCACGATCATCGAACCGCGCGGCCCGCCGATATGCAGGAACTGCCCCGGTTGCGCCTGCTCCGCCCAAGTCGAGGCAGGGCCGTCGCCGTGCAGGACGAAATCGATGTCCAGCTCCATTTTTTCCAGATCGTAACGACGCGGCGTGTAGTCGCGCATCTCGGGCATCGGCCCGTTGTCCTTGCCGGCGCCCAGTTGCATCGTCTCCAGCGCCGCCGCTTGTTCGGCGTTCTGCGGGAACAGCAGTTTGACGTGATCGTCCGTGCCCAGGCTGATGAACCCGGCCAGTTCCGGCCCGCCGAGGGTGATACGGCGCATGCGCGGGGTCAGGTCGGTGACGCGCAGCACTTCAAGCTTGCGCCGTTTGATTTCGTGCATCACGCGGTGAATGGTTTGGTTATCGACTGCAGTCATTCGGCTTTCTCCGTGGCTGGTTGAACGGCAGGGCCGTCGACGATGGCTTTGGCGGTGTCATTGAGCAGGTCGCGTACGCGCAGGATTTCCTCGGCGCTCCAGCGCCCGTGGTGCAGTTGCAGGGCATGACGCAGGTTGTGCACCGCTTCGTGGATTTCCGCCGGACGATCATGGCCGCGCAGCGAGCGCTTGCTGACGTCGATGCGCATGCGGACGCCGTCGAGCGCCACCGCTTGTTCACTTAAAGACAAACGACCGGCGTCGGTGACGCTGTAACGCTTTTTGCCGGCCTCGGCATCACCGGCGATCAGGTCGCTCTCTTCCAGAAAGGTCAGGGTCGGGTAGATCACCCCGGGGCTGGGGCTGTAGGCGCCGTCGAACATGCCTTCGATCTGGCGGATCAGGTCATAACCGTGGCAGGGCTGCTCGGCGATCAGCGCCAGCAACAGCAATTTCAGGTCGCCGGGGGCAAAGACTCGCGGGCCGCGGCCGCCGCGTTCGCGACCGGGGCGCTTCTCGAAGCCGTCGCGGCCATCGCCATGCTCGCGGTGGGGGGAATGATGGTCTCTCATTTCGCTTCTCTCTCGTCGTATTTAGATACAACTTAAGATATATCTTAAGCGCTGTGCAAGATGTTTTTAGCCTCTGGCGACGCTCGACGGACGAGCGGTCGGCGTGAAAAAAGCCACAAAACTCTTCCCAATCAAAAAATAAAAAGGGGTGACCTTAAAGTTAAAGTTATCGCTCTAGTTGTGCTTGAGTATATATTCTAATTTCTCGCAAGTTGCCGCGTTAAAGCGGCTAAGTTGCTGTATGGTTTTTTGCCTGTAACTGTGTGTAGGGCGCAACTTACAGCGAATGTTGCAAGTATCTGTTTTTTGTTCTTTTTTCTGGCGGGGTGTGGGGTTGTTTAACTACAAGTTTGTCGGAAGTTGCCTGCTTACATTCCAGAGGCAACAGTCGATGATGCCCGGCATTGAAAGTTCAAGTTGCTTCAGCGGTCGACGAGCAAAAGGTTTATGAACTTTCAATGACACCCCCTTATATAAAGCAAACAGGTACTGAACGATGTTCAAGAAAATCGCAATCGCTGCTCCACTGGCTCTTCTGGCAATGTCCTCCACGGCCTTCGCGGCGAATGAAGCGTCGCACTCCATCAGTCTTGTCGCCACAGTGCCAACCACCAGCTTCTATGTGGTGCCGGTCGACCCTGATCTGGTCAACAAGGACCAGGACATGAGCTACAACCCTGCCACCGGCAAGATGACCGAGGTCAAAGGTTACTTCGACGTACGTAACACTGACGGCTCCGTTCACGCCAGCCTCAATGGCATCCCTATGCTGCAATCGGGTGTCGATCAGATTGCCCTGGACGTTGAATTCAACGGCAAGGTTCTTACCCAAGTGCCACAAATGGTTGTGGGTGAAGATGAATCCGACAGTACCTACCGCGCATTGCTGAAAATCGCTCCACGTGCCAGCTCCACATACGCGCCGGGTGATTACACCGGAACTATTGCAATGGTTTTCGATGCGGTACCTCCGGTCGGTTCGCGCTGATCGCATGATCGCCTGCTAGACGCCCACCTTCGCCGTGGGTTTGACCGGCGGGGCAAACATCCGTGTTTGCCCCGACGGACTTTCATTGTCTGAAAATCAGAGTACGAGTTCATGTTCCCGATGACACCCATCGCGGCTGCGCTTGCGCTGTTGTTCTGTGCCAGCGCAGTCATGGCTTCCGACGCCACCGGTACCACGCCACGCAGTTTGCTGGCGCAGGCCAAAGGCTTGCCGGCGGATTTCGAGGAGCATTTCTTTGATGTACCGCTGGCGGTGCGGGTCGAAGTCGATCAGCAGCCGCTGGGCGAAGCCATGGTGGTGCTGTCGCGAGATGACCGCATCACGCTTCTCGAATTCACCGATACCAGCGAAAACCGCTTTGGCCCGGCCGAGCGGGAAAAGTGGGCGAGCTACCTCAAACCCGGTGTGCCTCTGGGCGCGTGCCGCGGTTCATGTCCCGATCAGTTTCTGGCGGTGCACTACAACCTGCAAAGTTCGCTGGTTTCGATCCTCACTGAAAATGCCGAGCGCGATGTTCAGGCCAAGCGTTATTACGAGCAACCCGACGGCGGCAGTCGTGGCCTGATGGTGCGCAATCAACTCAATCTCAATGGCGGCCAGGATCAGGATCTGGGTGGGCGCTTCGGCCTGGAAGCCAGTTCCAGTCTGGGCAATTGGAGCCAGACCCTCAACCTGCAAATGGCCCGGCTCGGCGGTCCTGATACCAAGCTGTATCACGCCGTGCATGAGCTGCACACCCAGCGCGAACTGCAAGGCAGTTTCTTTCGCCTGGGCTATTTCACCCCCAATTCCGAAGGGCTGATGCGTCAGCCGCGCACGTTCGGCACCAGCCCCGACACCGCTGTAGGCCTCATGTATGGCAGCTCCGACAGTCTGGCGATCAACACGCCGATGCCGAGCGTGTATCCGATCTACGTGACCGCCAATCGTCAGGGGGCGGTGGAAATCTGGCGCAACGGTTTGCTGATCAACACGCAATCGGTACCCGCCGGTCTGCAGTCGCTCGATACGCGGCCGCTGCCGGGTGGCATTTACGAGGTGGAGGTTCGCCTGATCGAGGACGGCCAGATCACCTCCACCACGCAGGAACTGGTCTACAAGCCGAGCAACTGGCGCAACCTCGATGAGCGCTGGCGCTACAACGTATTTGCCGGCGAAGAAAGCAAACTGTTGAGTAACTGGGACAAGCAAAGCAGTGGCAGCCCGACCGCCGGTGCATCGCTCAACTATCTGTTGCATCCGCGGGTGATTCTCGGCGCTTCGGCGCGGCAGATTCGCGAAAAGCTGCAGTACGGCACATCCATCGACTGGACGCTGGCCAACCACCTCAGCCTGTATGCCAATGTCTACAAGACCGAGGATTACGGCACCGGTCTGGATCTGCAAAGCCTTTACAACTACGGCGCGGGCAGTCTGGTGATCAGCCACAACCGCAGCTGGCTCGACACCACCAACACCTACGAAACGCTGCCCGACGGCACACGCGTTCGTCCGCGTAACGTGTTCGTCGGCCAGACCAGCAATTCATCGCTGGCGCTCAATCATCGGGTGAGCAGCAAGAGTTCGGTCAATGCCCGGGTGTCGCACAGCGAAGGCAATGTCGAAGGCATGGGCCTGGATCTGGGCTGGACCCAGCGCACTGTGCTGCTGGGCAGTGATGCCAGTTGGCGCCTGTCGGTCTTTGATCGCCCGGGCAGTTTCAGCAGCGGCGATGCGCGCAATCGCGGGATCGATCTGAGCATCAATCTGGCGCTCGGCGCGCCCGGTCAACAGCTCACCGGCAGCATCGGCTCACGCACCGCCCGTGATGGCAAACGCGACAACAACGCCTCGCTCGGCTGGCGCAAGGATTTCAAGGATCACGTGCTGCAAAGCGTCTCGGTCACGGCGCTCACCGATACCTACGGTCTGGGCATGTCGAGCCTGGCCAATTTCCGCACCGATGCGGTCAACGGCGATGGCTTTATTCAACGCTCGTCCTACAACGGCAATTTCACCGGCGGCCTCAACCTCGACAGCACGCTGGTCGTCGGTGGCGAGCAGATGCTCATGACCAATCACAGCGAAGTGCGCGGCGCCGGGATGATCGTCGATGTCGAATCGGACATCGACGACATCATCCTGCGTGCCGACGACTATAGCGGGAGCAGCGCTGCCTTGAAGCCGGGGCGCAATTTCATCCCGATCACGGCCTATCAGAACAGCTCCGTGAGCTTCGACTTCGAAGGCAATAACGTGCCCGCAGCGACCATCGAGCCGGCGCGCACTCGCTATCACCTGAACAAGGGCGGGGTGGAGTACCGCAAGATCCGTGTGATGAAAACCCTGACAGTGCTCGGTCGCCTGATCGATGAAGCAGGGCAGCCGCTCAAGGGCCATCATGTGATCAACCATGCCAGCCGTGGCGTCACCGAGGTCGACGGGTTCTTTTCAATGGAGATGAACGCCGGTTCGCCGACCCTCGAAATCCGTCGCGATAATCGCTTGCTGTGTCAGTTCCGCCTCGATGCCAACCAGTACCGCAGTGAAAACAACGTCCTGATGATAGGCGATCTGCGCTGCACGCCAGACACCGTGGCCGACGTCGGTGTCACCGCGCAGAAGGCGGGCTGAACCGATGACCAAGTCCACATTTGGGCGACACGCGCACCAGCAATATCAGCGCTATCCGGGAAGCCGACGTATGAACGTGCACGCCGGCGCCTTGTTCCTTTTTTCATGGAGTTGAAGTGATGAACCGTGGTTTTTTGCTGGGCGTGCTCAGCGTGTTTTGCCTGACGGCGCAGGCCGGGCCGCAGATCAATGTCGGTACGGTGTACGACTATATGGATGGCGACAAGAGCACTTATCTGAAACGGGTGTTCAACAGCGGCGATGCCACCGCGTTCGTCAAGGTAAACGTTCTGGAGATTGTCTACGACGCCGACGGCACGCCGAAGGAAATCCCGGTTGAGAACGCTGCCGACGGCGCTTCGCGCAACGGCCTGATGGCCAGCCCGGCGCGGCTGATCGTCCCGGCCGAGGGCATGCAGGGCACCCGCTTGCTGTACATGGGCGAACGCGATCGCGAGCGTTACTTCCGCGTGCGCTTCGTGCCGGTGGTGCCGGAAATGGAAGACGAGTTCGCTGTCAGCCAGGAAGAACGGGAAGACTACAAAAAGGCACTGACGGCCGGGGTCAACGTGATGACCGGTTTCGGCACGGTGTTCTTCGTACGGCCTAGGGAAACACGGTTTGCCACGACGATCAATGAAACCGACAGCCGCTACGAACTGCGCAATGACGGCAACACCGTGGTGATTGTCGACGAGTTCAGAGACTGCTCGTTGAGCGACGAAACCGACTGCGGTGTGACCACCAAACACCATGTGCTGGCGGGCAAGACGTTCGCTTTCGACAAGGAGAAGGGCCGTGGGTACCGCTTCTTCCTGATCGAAGGCAGCGAGAAGAAGAACCTGACGGTCAGCAGCCGCTAGGTCTGCTTTTCATTGACGCAACGGGTAACCAACATGATCAAGCAATGCACCGTCGTCGCGCTGATAGCCGCGGCGGCCATGGCCAGCGATGCGGCCTGGGCGGCTCGGGAAGCACACACGTTCGAAGTGACAGTGGAAGTTCCGAACCGATCGTTCTACATCATTCCCGCGGTGCCGGACTGGATTCACCGACCGCAGCGGCTCGACTGGAATCACTCGACCTCAAGCCTGAGCAGTGTGCGCAAGTACTTTGATGTGCGTCATGACACCAGTGCGATTGAAGCGCGGCTGGAATCCGCACCCTACCTTTCGAACGGTCGGCCGGCAGACGATATCAGTCTGCGCGTGACCTTTAACAAGGTGGAGCTGAGCGCCGAGATGGCGCCGCGCGAGGTGGTGTCGCAGGCCGAGGCCGCTGCGGGGACACGGGTGCTGTTGCAGATCGACCCGATCAGCCCGGAGGGCGGCTACCGCCCCGGGGATTACGCCGGCAACGTGCTGTTGCTGTTCAGTGCCCGAGCGCCTGGCGAGTGAGATGGCTCGCGCAATGCTGGTATCGAAGTATTTTCTGGAGACCACCCATGATTTTTTCTAGCGCCCCGGGCATCCGCCCATGGATCGGATTGCTGTTGACGTTGTTCAGCGCTGCGGCAGTGGCCGAAGTGCACAACATTGATGCCACCTTCGAGCCGGACTTTGCCAATCCGCAAAAAAATCAGTTCAAGAATCAGACCCCATCCCAGGGTTTCTGCCGTCAGGTACCGGCAACGTGCGAGTCTTTGGGGCTGTTCAGCCTGATCGCGCAAATTCCGTTCGCCGCCAATGCACCGATTCAGGCCAACCACGCCGATCCGCGCCAGGGTGGCATGGCCAAAGTGCCGTCCGACTGGAGGACTGTTTCGGTGACCAACGCTGCCGGTGATAGCCACGTTGTCGAGGTGAGAATCGCCGGTGTTGGTCACGAGGCGGGCTTCCCGTTGTCGGTCGTCGAGCTGACCGGAGGCGGCTGGTGGGATGACTTGTGGGAGGGCGGCGGCTGGGTCTACGCTCCGCCACCGTGTCTGAGTGTCGGTACCCATACAGCGGGATATCATGGTTACAACAGCTTCTGGAGAGTTCCGGAAGGGGCGGGGGCCTGCGCCAAGAAAGCTCAGTTCGATATACCGCTTGGCATGAGCTATCAATATTTCGTCTTTGCCTACGAACTGCGCACGCCGGATCCGCTGAAAATGGACGCTGGCGACTACACCGGTGCCATTACCTACACCGTCGGTCCGAACATGGATTTCGACATGGGCGATGTGATGATCCCGAACGACTCGATACTGACCCTCAATTTCAATTTGAGGGTCACGCACACCATGAAGGTCGATATTCCTCCCGGCGGCAACCGCGTGGCGCTGCAACCGGTGGGCGGTTGGCAGTCGTGGCTGAACGAGGGCCGCAAGCCGACCCGGCTGATGCGTGACCAGACGTTCAATATCTCGGCCTCGAGCCGCTTCAAGATGAACATCGAGTGCCAGTACTTCTTCGTCAACGACTGCTTGATACGGGAATCGGGCACCGGCCATGCGGTACCACTGGAAGTCAGCGTCAGCCTGCCCAACGGGCTGACCGATGGCGCCGGACAAGCGGTCAATCGCCGGCGATTGCTGCGCGATGGCACGGGCACCGAGTTGTTTCAGCCGAGCTTTTATCTGGACCGCAAGGTGGGCACGCTGCATTTCGAAGTGGCCCGCGATGCGGTGGAAAGAATGATCAGGGAAGGGGAAGCGCGCACCTATTCGGGCAATGTCACGGTGATCTGGGATTCAGAGGTAGGTTAAGCGCGATTCCGGCCAAGCAGCCCATGCCAGTCTGGCTGCGTTCAGACGCTCGATCGGGCCCCAGCGTCTTGCGCGGCTGAACGGGGCCAGCCTGGCAGAACTCCTCGCGGTCTTTGCGACGGAAGCAGGAGCAGTAATACGCTGTCATCCGGACAGGATTGCCAACTGCGCCGGCCCGGTGGTAACCACGGGGGGATTTTCCGCCGGACGACATTGCGAGTCACTGCCCGGTTGCAGATACGGCGTGAGAATCGGCGCCATGCCCTTGAGCACCTGCGTGGGCAGGGCCGAGGTGAACTTGAAGTTCTCTGCCGAGCGCCCCGGGACGAAAGCGGTGAGGGTGCCGAAATGGTGATCGCCGATGTAGAACACGAAGGTCGCCGTGCGGTTGATCGACTTCGAACTGATGATCCGCCCGCCGGAGCCGATCGCCGCAATACGGTTGTCGCCGGTGCCGGTCTTGCCGCCCATGGCCAGCGGCGTGCCGTCGGGCAATTTGAAACTGCCCGACAACCGTTTGGCGGTACCGGCATCGACCACTTGCGACAACGCCTCGCGCATGGCTCTGGCCACTTCCACCGGCATCACTCGTTTACCCACGTGCGGGTCGTTGACCAGTCTGGTTTCGTACGGCGTATCGGCGGCGAAATGCAGGCTGTCGATGCGCAACGTCGGCATGCGCACGCCGTCATTGAGAATGGTGCCGATCAGCTCGGCGAGCGCGGCGGGACGGTCGCCGGAACTGCCGATGGCGGTGGCCAGTGACGGCACCAGGTGATCGAACGGGTAGCCGACTTTCTGCCAGCGCTGATGAATGTCGAGGAACGCTTCGATCTCGAGCATGGTGCGAATGCGGCTGTCGCGCGCGCCTTTGTGCCGGCTCTTGAACAGCCAGCTGTAGACTTCCTGGCGCTCGAAATGGCTGGCCTTGACGATCTCGCTGAAGGTCGCTTCCGGGTGATGCAACAGATAACCCATCATCCACAGATCCAGTGGATGCACCTTGGCGATGAAGCCCTGATCAGGCAAATCGTAACTGCCGGGCCCATAGGCATCGTAGAGGCGGATCAGGCGGTCATCGGTGAGTTTCTCCTTGAGCTTGGCGCCTTTGAGGTGGGCGCGAACAAAGCTGTTGAAGTCTTCCTGGCTGGCATCCGGCAACAGATAACGGTGCACCGCCGCCATGCGAATCGGCGTCGGGCGGATGCTGTCGAGGAAAGTTTCCAGGCGCGCCTGGGTGTCCTTGTTCTTGTACTTCTTCCAGAACTTGAGCAGGAATGAGGTGCCTTCGCGGTCGGCGAAACTGGCCAGGTATTCCTGGCGGCGGGGGTCGCGGTCATCCTTGAGCAATTCGCCATTGGGGCCTGAGTAGGTGGTGTAACGGACGATGTCGCGCATCAGCCGAATGAACGGCAGGTTGATCGACTCGCGCAGTGAATCGCGCAGAGTCGGCAGGCGACCGTTGTCCTCTTTGCGGAAGTTGTTGAATCTGTGCAGGCCGCCGCCAGTGAAAAACGCTTCGCCGGGGCTGGCCGAATATTTGCGATCCAGCGCGGCGCCGAGCAGCTTCGACAGATCGTGATCCTTGTTCTGGATCAGGTAGTCGATGACCCAGCGGCTGAGGCGGTCCTGATCCGGTACCTCAACTTTCTTCAGTTCTGGCCCGCTCATCGCGCCGTATTTGTCGTGCAGCTCGGCGACGATTTGCAGGTACGTGGTCAGCACACGCATTTTCGCCGTGGAGCCGAGTTCGAGCTTGCTGCCTTCGTTGATGTCGAACGGCTGATCGGTGCTGTCGGTCTGCACGCGTACGCGCGAGCCGTCCGGGGTCAGTTCGAAGAGGGTGAAGCTGTAGCGCACTTGCGTGGTGCTGGTCGGCGTCAGCAGGCGTTCGCCGAGCAGGCCGATCTCTGCTGCGTAGGCCGGATCGGCGAGTTTTTTCAGATAAGCCGTGGCCTGCGTTTGCAGGTCGCCCTGCAGGGTGCTGGTGGCTGAGAGGTCGAGACGATCGAGGTCGTAAAGCGGCCGGTTGAGCATGCTCGCCAGGCGGCTGCGGGCAACACTGATGCCCTTGTTGGTTTCAATCGGCTGCATCGTTGGCTGGGTCTGCCAGTCACGGTAGGACACGGTGCTTGCCAGCGCGGCGTCGGCCAGAGCGCTGTCGATCACGCCGTTCTGCTTGAGCAGGCGCAGGTGGCTGTCGGTGAGGCTCGCCAATTCCTCGCGGCCCTTGGTCAGGTAATGCGAAGGACGGCGCTGGGCGATCATCAGCGAGAGCATTTCACGCAATGCCAGGCCTTTGGCGGCCATGGTCTGCGGATCGGTCTTCGGGCTGTTCAGTTGCTCGTTGGCCTTGTTGAAATCGCTGCCGTACCAGACCCGCAAACCTTCGGCCATGCCGTGCACTTCACCGTGGCCAGGTACCGCCGAGAGCGGCACGCTGTTGAGATAGTCACGCACGATGTTCTGCCGCGAACCTAGAGTCTCTGGGCCATCCTGGTAGGCGCGCACGCTGGCGGAAATCATCTGGCGGATCTTCTCCGCGCCGGACACGGTCAGGCCATCGGGCGAGTGGCGATACTTTTCCAGTTGCGTCGCCAGGGTGCTGCCGCCGGCCGATTGCCCGGGCAGGCGCAGCAGCTTGGCCACTTGCGACCATGCCGCCATACCGAAGCGCGGCCAGTCCACCGCCGGGTTGGCCAGCGGTTGTTTCGGGTCGAGGAGAAAGCGGTTTTCGATGAACAGCAGGCTGCTGACCACCACCGGCGGAATCGCCGCGAAGTCGGCATACAGTTGCTGCGGATAGTTGTATCGATACAGCGGCGCGCCTCGGCAATCGGTAATCGACAGCCCGGCCTGAATCTTTTCCGAATACGGCACGAACAGGCCTTTGTCGGTGTAACCGAGCAGGGCGGGGGAGAAGCGCGTTTGCTCGGTGATCACGTAATTGCGCTTGAGCAGGCGTGGCAGGAATTCGTCCAGGGAGCTGTAACCCAGGCGCAGATCGAATGGGCCGTTGCCCGGATAACGAATCGCTTCGCTGGGGCCGGGTTCAAGTTTGTAGGTCAGCGAAGCGGCGTACTGGCTCAGCTCCCGCGCCTGGAAACGCGAGGTGCGCATTTCCTTGGACGCAGCGAGTCCCACCACCACCGCAATGATCAAAAACAGCAACCAGAAAGCCTTCCACCCGTGCCGGTTGCGACGGGGTTTTTCAGGGACAGGCGCTTCATTCACGCTTTCAGTCTGAACCACGGTTTTACTCGAATCGGTTTGCCACAAAGCGCCCATAGTCGACTGATCCATTCACGCAGATTGATCGGACTTGTCTGAAGCTTAGACGGTGGTTGAAGCCGGTGAAAAAAATGTGAAGAGCGGAGCCGGCGCTTTATCTGAATAAAACTGGAACAAACACTGTGGCGAGGGGATTCATCCCCGCTGGGCTGCAAAGCAGCCCCAAAACCTGCCAACACGGTTTCTACAGGCACACCGCGTGTGAGCAAGTTGCGACTGCTGCGCAGCCGAGCGGGGATAAATCCCCTCACCACAAGGATGCTGTGCACATCCCGGGAAGTTGTCTGTGTGAGGAAAGGATTCCCTGTGGCTAGCAGATTTATCAGTCATGCAGGGACTCCCTGTAGCGAGGGGATTCATCCCCGCTGGGCTGCAAAGCAGCCCCAAAACCTGCCACCACAGTTTCTACAGGCCCACCGCATGTGAGCAAATTGCGCCTGCTGCGCAGCCGAGCGGGGATAAATCCCCTCACCACAAGGATGCTGTGCACATCCCGGGATGTTGTCTGTGTGAGGAAAGGACTCCCTGTGGCTGGCAGATTTATCAGTCATGCAGGGATTCCCTGTGGCGAGGGGATTCATCCCCGCTGGGCTGCAAAGCAGCCCCAAAACCTGCCACCACAGTTTCTACAGGCACACCGCGTGTGAGCAAATGGCGACTGCTGCGCAGCCGAGCGGGGATAAATCCCCTCACCACAAAGATACTGTTCACATCCCGGGATGTTGTCTGTGTTGAGGGAAGGACTCCCTGTGGCTGGCAGATTTATCAGTCATGCAGGGATTCCCTGTGGCGAGGGGATTCATCCCCGTTGGGCTGGAAAGCAGCCCCAAAACCTGCCACCACAGTTTCTACAGGCCCACCGCATGTGAGCAAATTGCGCCTGCTGCGCAGCCGAGCGGGGATAAATCCCCTCACCACAAAGATACTGTTCACATCCCGGGATGTTGTCTGTGTTGAGGAAAGGATTCCTGTGGCTAGCAGATTTATCAGTCTTGCAGGGACTCCCTGTGGCGAGGGGATTCATCCCCGCTGGGCTGCAAAGCAGCCCCAAAACCTGCCACCACAGTTTCTACAGGCCCTCCGCGTGTGAGCAAATGACGACTGCTTCGCAGCCGAGCGGGGATAAATCCCCTCGCCACAAGTAGGCTGTGCACATCCCGGGATGTTGTCTGTGTGAGGAAGAAACCCACCTATTCCATAGAACTGTTGTGCTCAGAGCCAGCAGGCATCCCAAAGCGGGTAATCACCGAGGTTATCGACCAGCCCGGCTCGCAAGGGATTATTGATGATATAGCGGGCGATGGGCTCCAGGTCCTCGCCGTCACGGATCGCACGGTCGTGGTAGCCGGTTTGCCACAGCGGTCCGTGACGTCCGGTTTTTCTGTTAACCGCATGCGCACAGCGAGCCTTTACACCGCCAATGACTTCACCAAGTGAGCCGCGTTGCAATTGCATCAGCCAATGAAAGTGGTCAGGCATGACAACCCAGGCGATGGACTGCGCGACTCCTTGCTCATGAGCCCGGCGCAGTTCGGCAACCAGTAACCGGCCGGTCTGCCAATCTGCAAATACGGGCTGGCGTTCGTGGATGACCGAGGTGATGAAATAGGCACGACCGTTTTCCGAGAAACGACCTTGGCGCAGACGGTGGGAGTTGGGACGGACTGGCATGTGAGCTTCCTTGCATGTGCTCCTGGCTTTTTCAAAGGTTAGTGGTTGGCCGTCCCGCTCGGCGCTGCAACTGTTGAGCGAAATTTCTGAATCCGTCGGGCGATTTATCCGTGATCAAGCGAGGCGAGACATCACACAGTGGATCAAATGCCCTAGGGCTGAAACATGACGCTGCACCATCGCTGTGCAATACTTCGCGGCTTTTTCAGTGACGACTTTTCCTACGTAATGCAGGTAATGCCTCTCCGCAGAACCCACTATTGCCGAGAGTTGTCGCTGAATGTTGTGACTTTTAGAGTGAAAAATCCTGCCCTGAGCTTTTTATACTGCACGCCCCGCTGATCTTTCAGGCCCGCCCTGCAAGACGCGTCTGCCCACGAAGCCGACGCGGTTTCCTGCCCAGCCAAGGCCTATCGGCCGACGCTTCGAAACCCGGTGGTCATATCCAATAACAAGACGAGGTTGTACCCCTATGCCAGTTGGCAATCCTCTGCCGCACGGCGACACCGCTTCGGGCGGTCCGCTCAAACGTGAACTCGGCGAACGGCATATCCGCCTGATGGCGCTCGGTGCCTGTATCGGCGTCGGCCTGTTTCTCGGCTCGGCCAAAGCCATCCAGATGGCCGGTCCGGCGATCATGCTTTCCTACATTCTTGGCGGTCTGGCGATCCTGGTGATCATGCGCGCACTCGGCGAAATGGCCGTGCATAACCCGGTGGCCGGTTCGTTCAGCCGCTACGCGCAGGACTATCTCGGTCCGCTGGCAGGCTTTCTCACCGGTTGGAATTACTGGTTTCTGTGGCTGGTCACCTGCGTCGCGGAAATCACTGCGGTGGCGGTGTACATGGGTATCTGGTTCCCCGATGTACCGCGCTGGATCTGGGCCCTGGCGGCGTTGATCAGCATGGGCTCGATCAACCTGATTGCGGTGAAAGCCTTCGGCGAGTTCGAATTCTGGTTCGCCCTGATCAAGATCGTCACCATCATCGCCATGGTCATCGGCGGCGTCGGCATCATCGCCTTCGGTTTCGGCAATGATGGCGTGGCGCTGGGCATTTCCAACCTGTGGGCCCACGGCGGTTTCATGCCCAACGGCGTGACCGGTGTGCTGATGTCGCTGCAGATGGTCATGTTCGCCTACCTCGGTGTCGAGATGATCGGCCTGACCGCCGGTGAAGCGAAAAACCCACAGAAGACCATTCCTGACGCGATCGGCTCGGTGTTCTGGCGGATTCTGCTGTTCTACGTCGGCGCGCTGTTCGTGATTCTGTCGATCTACCCGTGGAACGAAATCGGCACCCAGGGCAGCCCGTTCGTGATGACCTTCGAGCGGCTGGGCATCAAGACCGCCGCCGGTATCATCAACTTCGTGGTGATTACTGCGGCGCTGTCGTCGTGCAACGGCGGCATCTTCAGCACCGGGCGCATGCTCTACAGCCTGGCGCAGAACGGCCAGGCCCCGGCCGGTTTCGCCAAGACCTCGAACAACGGCGTGCCGCGTCGGGCGCTGTTGCTGTCGATCGCGGTGTTGCTGCTGGGCGTAGTGCTCAACTATCTGGTGCCGGAAAAGGTCTTCGTCTGGGTCACCTCGATTGCCACCTTCGGTGCGATCTGGACCTGGGTGATGATCCTTCTCGCCCAGCTGAAATTCCGCAAAGGCCTGAGCGCCAGCGAACGTGCCGGCCTCAAGTACAAGATGTGGCTGTACCCGGTCAGCTCGTACTTCGCCCTGGCGTTTCTGGTACTGGTGGTCGGCCTGATGGCGTACTTCCCGGATACCCGCGTGGCGCTGTATGTCGGGCCGGCGTTTCTG
Source organism: Pseudomonas sp. RG1 (assembly GCF_025910115.1). Lineage (NCBI taxonomy): Bacteria > Pseudomonadati > Pseudomonadota > Gammaproteobacteria > Pseudomonadales > Pseudomonadaceae > Pseudomonas > Pseudomonas sp. RG1. Next base: position 86,082 of record NZ_JAPCIK010000046.1, on the reverse strand, counting down.
GTGTTGCTGACGGTGTTGTTTTACGTGTTCAAGTTGCAGCCGACGCAAGTGTCGCAAGGTTCGGTGCGTTCGGTTTCTTGAATCCTGACGCCTGAAAACCACAAAGCCCCGGTCGCAAGATCGGGGCTTTTTTGGTTCGCGCGAGCTGATCGCCAATCTTACGCCGCTACCACTTCCTGCGGCTCAAAACTGTCCGCCCGCGCCATCTGCCACATCCGCGAATAAAACTCGCCATTCACTTCGCCAGTAAGCAATTCCCCCGGTTTCAGAAACACGTGCAGCTGCGAAAACAGTTTGATCTCGGTTGCCGACATGCGCCGCACCAGATGCTTGGCCGACAGTTGCGATGGATGATCGAGCCCGGCGGCAGCGAGCATCTCCGCCAGCGCTTTGAGCGTGCTGCGATGGAAGTTGTAGACGCGCTGGGCCTTGTCCGGCACCACCAGAGCGCGTTGGCGCAGGGCGTCCTGGGTGGCGACGCCGGTCGGGCATTTGTTGGTGTGGCACGACTGTGACTGGATGCAGCCGATGGCGAACATGAAGCCGCGCGCCGAGTTGGCCCAGTCGGCGCCGATGGCCAACACGCTGGCGATGTCGAAGGCGCTGACGATCTTGCCGCTGGCGCCGAGTTTGATCTTGTCGCGCAGGTTGAGGCCGACCAGCGTGTTATGGACGAACAGCAAGCCTTCGCGCATCGGCACGCCGATGTGGTCGGTGAACTCGACAGGCGCTGCGCCAGTGCCGCCTTCCTTGCCATCGACGACGATGAAGTCGGGAAGAATGCCGGTTTCCAGCATGGCCTTGGCAATGCCCATGAATTCCCACGGATGGCCGAGGCAGAACTTGAAACCCACCGGTTTGCCGCCGGACAGTTCGCGCAGTTGCTGGATGAACTGCATCATCTCGATCGGCGTGGAAAACGCACTGTGGCGCGACGGCGAAACGCAGTCTTCGCCCATCAGGATGCCGCGGGTCTCTGCGATTTCTTTGGTGACCTTGTGCTTGGGCAGGATGCCGCCGTGGCCGGGTTTGGCGCCCTGGCTCATCTTGATTTCAATCATGCGCACTTGCGGATTCTGTGCCTGTACGGCGAAGCGCTCCGGGTCGAAACGGCCGTCGCTGGTGCGGCAGCCGAAGTAGCCGCTGCCCAGCTCCCAGGTGAGGTCGCCGCCGTGTTCGCGGTGATACGGGCTGATGCTGCCTTCACCGGTATCGTGGGCAAAGTTGCCGAGTTTCGCGCCCTGGTTCAAGGCGCGGATGGCGTTGGCGCTGAGCGAGCCGAAGCTCATCGCCGAGATATTGAAGATCGACGCCGAATACGGCTGCGTGCACTGCGGCCCGCCGACAGTGACGCGGAAACCGTTCGGGTCGCTCAACGGCGCCGGGCGCATCGAGTGGCCGATGAATTCGAAGCCGGACTGGTAGACGTCGATCAGCGTGCCGAACGGTTTGTCAGCGGTTTCGTTTTTCGCTCGCGAGTACACCAGCGAACGCTGGGCGCGGGAGAAGGGCAGGGCGTCGCTGTCGGATTCGAGCAGGTACTGGCGAATCTCCGGGCGGATACCTTCGACCAGATAACGGATGTTGCCCAGAATCGGATAATTGCGGCGCACTGCATGGCGCGTCTGCAACAGGTCGAACACGCCGAGCAGGCTCAGCACCCCAGTGACGGCAGTGATCGGCCACAGCCAGTCATGTTCGAGAAAGGGCAGGCTGGCGAGGGTGAAAATCACGCAGACGGCAAAGAAGGCGTAGCGGCTCAGCAGCGACAGGCTCATACGGTTTCCTTGGTTCGGACTCAATTTTGTGCAACGGCACGCATTTCTGTGGGAGCGAGCAGGCGCGCTCCCACAAAAAGCGTTAGTCACATTGTTTCAGGCGTTCTGCGCCTGCAGAAAAATCGAAAACAGCTCGGACTGGGATTTGATCCCCAGCTTGCTGTACATGTGTTTCTTATGGACTTTCACGGTTTCCACGGAGATTTCCAGCTTGCGGGCGATTTCTTTGCTGGAACAACCGCTGAGCATTAAACGCCCGACGTCCAGTTCCCGCGCGGTCAGTTGGGCGCCTTTGAGCTGTTGCACCGACGCTTCCAGTTGCACCCGCCAGTCTGCCTGCGCAGGTGCGACGGCGAGGGCCACGGTTTCGTTGATTTCGTACGGCAGACGTTGGCGCAACAGGCCCAGCACCCATGGTTGAATCAAAGACAGCAAAGCGATCTGTTCGCCAGTGAAACGTTTTTCACTGCCCAGCGACAGGCACAGCGTGCGCTCGCCTTCGAGCTGGCAATTGAACTGGATTTCGTCGGCCACCACATTCAGACGAAAGTATCGCTGGTAGTACTCGGTCAGCTCGAAATGCTCCGGCGCGACTTCCGAAAGACGATACAGGCCGGTGCGCGACTGCTCGCGGCAGGCGATGTAGAACGGATCGAGCAGATACAGCCCGCGCAGATAATCCTGGAACAACGGGTCCGGGCTGCCGTCCTCGCCGGGGCATTCGGCGAAGACTTGCGGATGCTGATCGGCACTGAACAGCAGCACCACCCAGCTATCGAACGCCACGTACTGTTCAAGCAGACGCACCAGTTGCGCCCAGAAATTGGGCTTGTCGAGCGCGTCGATCAATTGCCCGACGGCGCGGTGCCAAGTGATGTCATTCAACGAAAGTGTCATCGATCTACCCCTATCGGGTTACCCCGGCCGCGTGATTCCCTGGCCGGTTGCTTGCTGCGCATACTGGCCCACAGACAGGCACCGGGCAATCTTTCCGGGCCGGGCCACATAACAAGGGATATCCATGAAAGTCGAACTCGCCCAACTGGCGGGCCGTGATCACGACACGGCTTACAACCTGCAACGCGCACTGGCGGCGATTGCTGCCTGCGCGGCCGACACGCAGATGATCGTGTTCCCGGAAACCCACCTGATGGGCTTCCCCAACGCCGAAACCGTGGCGCAGATCGCCGAACCGCTCGACGGCCCGACCGTCAGCGCCGTGCTCGCAGCAGCGCGTGAGCGTGACATCGCTGTGGTGGTCGGCATGGCCGAAAACGACAACGGCCGCTTCTACAACACCACGCTGCTGATCACTCCCGAAGGCATCGCCCTGAAATACCGCAAGACCCACTTGTGGGCTTCGGATCGCGGCGTGTTCGAAGCCGGCGACCGTTACGCCACCTGCGTGTGGAACGGTGCGCGTGTGGGCCTGTTGATCTGCTACGACATCGAGTTCCCGGAAACCGCCCGCGCACTGGCGCAACTTGGCGTGGAATTGCTCATCGTCACCAACGGCAACATGGACCCGTACGGCCCGACCCACCGCACCGCGATCATGGCCCGCGCCCAGGAAAACCAGGCGTTTGCGCTGATGGTCAATCGCGTTGATGCAGGGGATGACGGTCTGGTGTTTGCCGGCGGCAGCGCGCTGGTCGATCCGTTGGGTGCGCTGCTGTTCGAGGCCGGACGCGAAGAAGGGCAGTTCAGGGTCGAGCTGGATTCCACGCAACTGGAGTTTGCGCGCAAGGATTATCGCTATCTGGATGATCAGCGTTTGAAGTTGCCGGGGGAGGTGGTGGAGCAGGCTTGCGGTGTTCGCGAGCTATTGATTCCACACCCATAACCGCTGCCCTCACCCTAGCCCTCTCCCGGAGGGAGAGGGGACTGACCGAGGTGTAGTTTCGAAATACATCGACCTGAGATACCGAGTCGAACTCAGATATTGAAGTCCACATAGATCGGCTCCCTTTCCCCCTCGCCCCCTTCGGGGGAGAGGGCTGGGGTGAGGGGGGTAACGATCTTCAGTCGAACAAAAATAATCAGCCACACCCGAAATTTTCGCCGAACCCGGCTCTGCCATAAATCCAATAACATTCGGAGTAAGTCGCCCATGGCTCGTTTGCAACGCACCCTTTCGCTAGGGTCGGTGGTGCTGTTCGGCATCGCCTACATGACGCCGATCATTGTCCTCGGCACTTTCGGCATCCTCGCCCAGTCCACCGCCGGCATGGTGCCGGCCGCCTACCTGGCGGCGCTGGTGGCGATGTTCTTCACCGCCATGAGTTACGGACGCATGGCCGCCGCTTTCCCGGTCGCCGGTTCGGCTTACAGCTATGTGCGCAAGGCGATCAGTCCGAAACTCGGTTTCATTGCCGGCTGGGCGGTGTTGCTCGATTATCTATTTCTACCGATGGCGATCTGGCTGATCGGCGCCGCTTATCTGGCTTCGGCATTTCCGTCGATCCCGCAATGGATCTGGGTGCTGGCGTTCATCGGCATCACCAGTGCGATCAACATCGTCGGGCTGAAACTGGCTAACGGCATCAACGCCTTGCTGATGCTGGTGCAGTTCCTCGTATTGATTGCCTTCGTTGCGCTGTGCGTGCACTACATCGGCGGCGATGCGAGCACGCCGCTGTGGTCGATCAAACCGTTCTTCAACGGCGACATGAAGATGCCGCTGATCATGAGCGGCGCGGCGATTGCCTGCTATTCATTCCTTGGCTTTGACGCTGTGAGCACCCTGACCGAAGAGACCCGCGATCCACGCCGCACCATTCCCCGGGCGATCATGCTGATCACCCTGATTGGCGGCCTGATCTTCGTCGGCGTTTCGTACTTCGTGCAGATCGCTCATCCATCGTTCCAGTTCGACAGCGTCGACTCGGCAGCCTATGAAATTGCGCGCAACATCGGTGGCGACCTGTTCGTGTCGATCTTCCTGATCGGCCTGATCGTCGGCCAGTTCGCCTCGGGGCTGTCGGCCCAGGCAAGTGGTTCGCGACTGCTGTTCGCCATGGGCCGCGACGGCGTCTTGCCGAAGTCATTTTTCGGCACCTTGCACGCGCGCTTCGGCACCCCGGTCAACAGCATTCTGTTGTGCGCGGCGGTGGCGTTGCTGGCGCTGAAACTCGACGTCACCACCTCGACCTCGTTCATCAACTTCGGCGCGTTCCTGGCGTTCAGCCTGGTCAACCTGTCGGTGATCTTCCATTACTGGATCGGCGGCGAGAAAAAAGGTCCGCGCGAGCTGCTGCTGTTTCTGCTCTGCCCGCTGATCGGTCTGGTGGCCGACCTGTGGCTGATGGTCAGCCTTGATCATCTGGCGGTGTGGCTGGGGCTGAGCTGGCTGGCGATTGGTGTGGTGTATCTCGCCGTGCTGACGGGTGGTTTCCGCCGTCAGCCGCCGGAACTGGATTTTCAGGAAGCGACCTGAGCTTCGTGGCTTGGCTTCCCTCTGACGGGCATGGGATCCTTGGCGCTTTTGCGCCAAGGGATTCCTTTATGTCGACCATTCATATCGCCGCTGCGCTGCTGCTCAACCCGCAAGGCCAGACTCTGCTGGTGCGCAAGCGCGGCACCACGGCGTTCATGCAACCGGGTGGCAAGATCGAAGCCCACGAGTTGCCAGTGCACGCATTGGCCCGTGAGCTGGAAGAAGAACTCGGGCTGCAGATCGACCCGGCGCAGGCGATTTTCCTCAACAGCTTTTCCGCCCCCGCCGCCAACGAGCCGGGCTTTATTGTCCATGCGGAAATATTTCAACTGACCATCGACACTGATGTCTGCCCGGCGGCGGAGATCGAGGAAGTCATCTGGGTCGATCCGGCCACTGATCCGGCGCTCGAGCTGGCGCCATTGACACGCGAGCACATCCTGCCGTTCTATCGCCGTTCACTGACGGCACTCGCCTGATCATTCCCGCAAAGGACTTTGCCATGATCCCGTTGCAAGACCTGCTGATCTTCGCCGCCGCCGCATTGCTGATGGTGCTGACGCCGGGGCCGAACATGATCTATCTGATCTCGCGGTCGATCTGTCAGGGCCGCCGCGCCGGAGTGACTTCGTTGCTTGGCGTGGTCGGCGGGTTCTTCGTGCATATGTTCGCCGCGGCGGCGGGTTTGACGGCGGTGTTTCTCGCCGTGCCGATGGCTTATGAAGTGTTGAAATGGGCCGGCGCGTTGTACCTGCTGTGGCTGGCCTGGCAAGCGCTGAAGCCCGGCGCACGTTCGCCGTTCGAAGCGCAGCAATTGCCGCCGGACTCGTCGCGCAAGCTGATCACCATGGGCTTTCTCACCAGTGCGCTGAACCCGAAAATCGCCGTGTTCTATCTGTCGGTGTTTCCGCAATTCATCAGCCCTGAGCACGGCTCGGTGTTCGCCCAAAGCATCGTCCTCGGCCTGACGCAGATCAGCGTCAGCTTCAGCGTCAATCTGTTGATCGCGCTGTTCGCCGCAGGCATCGCCTCGTGGTTTGTGCGCAACCCGACGTGGCTGGCGATGCAGCGTTATTTCATGGGCCTGGTGCTCGGCGGCCTCGCCGTAAAACTGATGCTCGAACAACGCCGGGCCGCCTGACATGTGGATCGAACGGCTGGACGCCAGCCACGCCCTGGCCTACCGCGAACTGATGCTTGAAGCCTATGACCGGCATCCGCAGGCCTTCACTTCCAGCGTGCGCGAACGCGCGGTGATGCCGTTGAGTTGGTGGGAAGGGCGCCTGACCAGCAAGCTCGATGTGGTGCTGGGGGCATTCGATGCCGGGACGTTGGCCGGGATTGTCGGCCTGGCGTTCGAACCGCGCGAGAAGGCGCGCCACAAGGCCACGCTGTTCGGCATGTATGTCTCGGCGGATTTTCGTCGCCGGGGCCTGGGCTTTGATCTGGTGCAGGCGGCATTGGCCGAAGCGCAAAAGCATCCGGCGCTGAAATTGCTGCAGCTCACCGTGACTGCCGGCAATGACGCGGCTTTCCAGTTGTACCGGCGTTGCGGCTTCATTCAGTACGGCCTCGAACCGCTCGCCGTGCGGGTGGGCGAAGAGTATTTCGACAAGATCCACATGTGGCGCGAACTCTGACCCAGCGATAATTTCCGCCTACTGATCGTTCCCACGCTCTGCGTGGGAATGCAGCCCGGGACGCTCTGCGTCCCATCCAAAGCCGAACGCAGAGCGTCCGTTGAGGCATTCCCACGCAGAGCGTGGGAACGATCATCTCCTGCACAGCAGATCAGCGTACGGCGCTGACACCATCGAGGGTCGAAAACGAGGTGTCCTTGGCGGTCAGCAGGAAATCGCGCATGTACGGCGCGTCGAGCATGTCGGTGCGAATCGCCGCGTACAGTGTCGCAAACAAGCCCTTTTCACCCAGCCGCTTGCCCTTCACATAACCGCGCGAGCTGTATTCATGCAGCGCCCAGTGCGGCATGCCGCAGACGCCACGGCCGCTGGCGACCAGTTGCATCATCATCACCGTCAGTTCTGAAGTGCGCACCTGCGCCGGTTCGATGTCGGCCGGTTCGAGGAAGCGGGTGAAGATGTCCAGGCGATCGCGCTCGACCGGGTAGGTGATCAGCGTTTCCGTCAACAAGTCTTCAGGAACGATGTACGGCTTGCTCGCCAGCGCATGCTGGTTGGCCACCGCGAGCATGGCTTCGTAAGTGAACAGCGGCACGTAAGTGATGCCGGCAATTTCCAGCGGATCGGAGGTCACCACCAGATCCAGATCGCCACGGGCCAGTGCCGGCAGCGGCGCGAAAGCGAAACCCGAAGCCAGGTCCAGCTCGACTTCCGGCCAGGCATCGCGGAACTGGTCGATGGTCGGCATAAGCCACTGGAAGCAGCTGTGGCATTCGATCGCCATGTGCAGACGCCCGGCGGTGCCACCGGCCAGCCGACCGATGTCCCGTTCAGCGGCGCGCAAAAGCGGCAGGGTGGCGTCGGCCAGTTGCAGCAGGCGCAAACCGGCGCTGGTGAAGCGCACCGGTTTGGTCTTGCGTACGAACAACTGCATGCCCATGCGCTCTTCCAGTTCTTTGAATTGGTGCGACAGTGCTGACTGTGTCAGATGCAAACGGTCGGCGGCGTCGACCAGACTGTCGGCCTCGCGCAGGGCATGCAGGGTTTTCAGATGTCGGATTTCAAGCACCGGCGGGCTCCATGAAGAAAACTTGTGACGAATGCGTCGAAGGTGAGTTTGTCTCATGACGTTGGCTTTGTCGATCTGCCGGCCAGGATCCGGCGATGCAATCGACAGCCGACCGCTCGGCACTCTTCATCAAACTGTCATGCAACTGTGGCAGCGCGCTCGCCCGAACTTCATCAGACTCGCGCTCTACTGGGGTGCTGCGTTTTGGTGTTTTTCATGTTCAAGAGATTGTTTTCAGTCGCGGCCGTGTTGGCCGCGCTTTTGTTCGGGGCCGGCTCGTTTGCAGCCGGACGCTGTGATGTCAACGTGCCGACCGAGCACGCCGAGCTGGCGCAGGTCAGTCTTGCCTATCAAAGTATCGGCCGTGCATCGGACCCGGCGCTGTTGCTGGTCATGGGCCTGGGAGGACAGTTGATCCACTGGCCGGACGAAGTCGTGGTCGCGCTGTGTCAGCAAGGGTTTCGGGTGATTCGTTATGACAACCGCGACGTCGGCCTGTCCACCTGGCGGCAGGCGCCGATCGAGGCCAATCTGACTTTCGAAGTGCTGCGTTACAAACTCGGTCTGCCGGTCTCGGCCCCTTACAGCCTGACTGACATGGCCGACGATGCGCTGGGTTTGATGACCGCGCTGAAGGTCGAGCAATTCCACGTGCTCGGCGCGAGCATGGGCGGAATGATCGCCCAGCACATGGCGGCGATGGCGCCGCAGCGGGTGGAAAGCCTGACGCTGATCATGACCACTTCCGGCGCTGAAGGCCTGCCGGCGCCGAGTGCGGCGCTGGTGCAGTTGCTCTCGCGGCGGGGCGCGCCGAACCGCGAAGTGGCGCTGGAGCAACAGGCCGATCTGCTCGCGGCACTCGGTAGCCCGGCGGTAAACGATGATCGCCAAGCGCTGTTGCAACAGGCGGCTGCGTCCTACGACCGCGCGTTCAACCCCGAAGGCGTCAAACGGCAGATCATGGCGATTCTTGCCGAGCCGAGCCGGGTGGCACTGCTCAATCAACTGCGCGTGCCGACCCTGGTGGTGCATGGCACGGCAGATCCACTGCTGCCGGTGATGCACGGCGTACATCTGGCGGCGCACATTCAGGGCAGTCAGTTGAAACTGATTCCGGGACTGGCGCATCGCTTTCAGGAGGCGTTCAAGGAGCCGTTGCTGGCGGCGGTGCTGCCGTATTTGCAGGCGCATCGCGAGGACACTTCGCATTGGGCTCGGGTCGATCCGGCGGCGCAGAACAATCTGCTGTAAGAGTGCGCCAGCATCCTGTCGCCAAAAAAATATCAATGTGCCACTATTGTTTGCCGCGTTGTTGCCGATAAGGCGCAGGAACGTTTTCAGACATAGGGACTTGATCCATGATTTTTCGCGCTACACGTCAATGGGCCGCGCTGGCTCTGCTCGCCGTACTGACTCTCACCGGCTGCGCCCATCTGCAACCGCCCGTGGCCCTGGACAAACAGTTCTGGGATGCCAAAGAGCCGACCATCGGTGTGGCCATTACCGTCGTACCGTCGCCAGTGCTGGCGCTGACCGGCAATCAGGGCATCCTTGATTACGCCATCAATGCCGGCGTCAACAGCAAGCTCAGCGCCAATGTCGAGACCTGGCAGGTGCGCGATCTGGAAACCCTGCCCGACGCCATCGTCGCCAAGCTGCAAGCCAAGGGCTACAAGGCCAAGCGCATTGATGAAAAGGTCGATCTGAAGACCTTCAAGGAAGTCGATTTCCGCGAGGGCTACATGACCAAGGACCTGTCGCCGATGAAAGCTGCCCACGGCATCGACCGTCTGCTGCTGGTGTCGATTTATGCCACCGGTGCCACCCGCAGCTACTACAGCATCGTGCCCACCAGCGTGCCGATGGCCCAGGTCGGCGGCCAGGGCATGGTGATCGATCTGTCGGACAACAAACTCTTGTGGTACCAGCCATTCGCCGCTGTGCAAGCCGCGCAAGGCGAGTGGGACGAGCCGTCCTACACCAACCTGTCCAACGCGTTTTATCAGGCGATGGATAACAGCCGTCAGCAAATGATCGCCCCGTTCGCGCAATGAAACGTCTGGCGCTGACCTTCGCGGCGATCTCGCTGCTGGCGTTGCCTGGCTGTGCGCAGAAACCGGCACCTGAGGCCGGTTTCAAGGATCAGGCGGCGATGAGCTATGTGCAGGCTCACGGGCTCAAGGTCGACGTGCAACTGCCGGCGGAATTCGTCGGCGCCAGCACGGTGATCGACAGCAAGGCGGCAGTGAACGCGGCCAATTCCAGCTACACGCTGGTGTCGAGCTCCGGCGCGGGCGCTGGGCTGGCGGGGATTCTGGTGGCCAGCCTGATCAACACGCAAATGGGTTCCGGTACGTTACAGCGCGATGCCGAAAAAGCCGCGCTGAACGAATCGCGGCCGCTGGCTGACCTGCTTGCTGGCGTGCCGTTGCAGGAGCGCTTGCAACAGCGTTTTCAGGCGGCGTCGCAGGTGTCCGGATTCAAGCAGGGGGCAGGTGCGGTCACGGCACGCTTGCTGATCGAACCGAAGCTGATGCTGACGCCCGATCGCGGCAGTTTCGTGCTGGTCAATCAGGTGCAATTGCAGGATATCGCCGGCTCGCCGCTGTACCGCATGCGCATCGAAGTGGCCAGTCAGCCGATTCGTCGTTGCGGCAAGCAATGCATTGATGATGGCGCCCTTGACCTGGCCAAGGTCACCGCCGTGCTGGATGAATGCATTGATGAATCCATGCGCGTGTTGAGCGCCGACCTGATGCAACCGACGCCACCGCCCGCCGCGCAGGAAACCCTGCGTTACGTGCTCGACGGCCAGCGCGTGGTCGAGCGCGGTTATCAACTGGCGCAGAGCGGCAACTACTGGCGCTACCGCAATCTCTACGGTGCGGTGAAGTCAGTGCCGGTGCCGTTCGAGGATGCCTTGTCGTCCGCGCAACTGGCCCGAGTCTACGGTCGCTAGAGGCAGATGCGCGTGGGTTCAGGCATGCAGCCGGACCCACACGCTGACCAGCACCGTCGCCGCTATCAACCAGGCTACCGCCGCCACCGCCAGTGACGCTTCCAGGCGCATGCGGTCGACCATCACGTACAACGTCGCCAGATACACGAAGTAGGGAATGATCGACCACATCCCAAATACGATCGTGGTCTTCAGGTCGTCGACCGAACGACCCTTGCCGACGATGTAATGCGCGATCAGGGCAAAGGTCGGAAACAGCGGCACCAGGCCGGCGATGTAGTAATTTCTGGTCTTGGACAGTGCCGCGAGGATCAGCACCACTGCCGCGCCGATAGCGGCTTTGAGAATCAGATCCATCAGTGGCTCAGCCCGTACTTTTTGACTTTGTCGAACAGCGTGGTCTTGGCCATGCCCAGTTCCTGGCTGGCCTGGGTCAGGTTGCCGCCGCTGCGTTGCAAGGCGTCGACCAGCAGATTGCGCTCGAACGCTTCCACCGCTTCGGCAAACGCCAGACCCTGGCCGGCGCTGGCCCCGGATTTCTTGAAAGCCGGCAGGCCGAGGGCGAAGCGTTCGGCGACGTTGCGCAGTTCGCGCACGTTGCCCGGCCAGTCGTGGCTCATCAGGTTCGACAGGGTCTGGTTGTCCAGCTCCGGTAGTGCGCGATCAAAGCGCAGCGCCGATTGCTGAGTGAAGTGTTCGAACAGTTGCAGGATGTCTTCGCGGCGTTCGCGCAGCGGTGGCAATTCCAGGGTCACGACGTTGAGGCGGTAGTACAAGTCGCTGCGAAACTCGCCGGCCTTGCTTGACTCATCGAGGTCGGATTTGGTCGCCGCAATCACCCGGCAATCCACTGCCACACTCTGGTTCGAGCCGAGCCGTTCGAGGGTGCGTTCCTGCAATACGCGCAGCAACTTGATCTGCAATGGCAGCGGCATGCTTTCCACTTCGTCGAGGAACAGCGTACCGCCGTCGGCATGCTCGATCTTGCCGATCCGGCGTTTGCCGGCGCCGGTGAAGGCGTTGGCTTCGTGGCCGAAGATCTCGCTTTCAAAGAGGTTTTCCGGCAGGCCGCCGCAGTTCAGCGCGACGAACTGTTTGCTGTGGCGCCGACTGAAATCGTGCAGGCAACGGGCGACCAGTTCCTTGCCGGTGCCGGTCTCGCCTTCGATCAAGACGTTGGCCGAAGTGTCGGCGACGTTGGCGATCAGTTCACGCAGGTTCTGCATTGCTGGCGAGCGACCGATGATCCGCCCTTCAAGGGAGTCGCGTTCAGCCAGTTGCCGACGCAACGAGGAAACCTCGCGGGCGAGGCTGCGTTGCTCCAGCGCCCGTCGCGCGACATCGACCAGGCGCTCCGGCGAGAACGGTTTTTCCATGAAATCGTAGGCGCCTTTCTGCATCGCGCCGACAGCCATGGAAATGTCGCCGTGGCCGGTGATCAGCACCACCGGCAGGCTGCGATCACGTTGCTTGAGGCGGGTGAGCAATTCCAGGCCATCGATGCCCGGCAGGCGGATGTCGCTGATGACGATGCCGGCAAAGTTGTCGCCGACCTGCGCCAGCGCCTCTTCGGCACTGCCGACGCCGATGCACGGAATGTCTTCGAGGGTCAGCGCCTGTTGGCAGCCGAGCAGCACATGGGGGTCATCTTCGACAATCAGCACACTGAGTTCAGGGTTCATATTGGCTCGGCAGAAAGAGGGCTTACCAACGGTAAACTGAGGACGAAAGTGGTGCCACCGCCGGCCGGGTGTTCGACACCCAGGTGCCCGCCGGTAGCGGCGGCGAGGCTGGCGGACAGGGTCAGGCCCAGTCCCAGGCCTTGCTCGCCGGGCTTGGTGGTGAAGAACGGTTCGAACAGATGCTTGCGTGCTTCGGCGTCGATGCCGTGGCCATTGTCGCGCACCCGCAGGCGATACTTGCCGTTGAATTCTTCACCCTCCAGCCACAGCTGCGGCTGCGGTTGCGCGTGCATGGCGTCGAGGGCGTTGCCGATCAGGTTGACGAGGATCTGTTCGAGGCGGGTCTGATCGATCAGCAATTGCACATCGGCAAACTGCCGGTGAATCTGCAGCGCGGTGTTTTCCACGCGCGCGCCGAGCACTTGCAAGGCGGCGTCGACGGCTTTGCCGAGACTGGCCTGACCCTTGTTGTCGCCGCGCCGGGCAAACGAACGCAGGCTGGCGGTGATCCGGCCCATGCGGTCGATCAGGTCGTTGATGGTCTTGAGGTTGGTGCTGGCGACGTCGAGCTGGCCGCGCTCGAGAAAGCGCACGGTGTTGCCCGACAGCGTGCGCATCGCCGCCAGCGGCTGGTTCAGTTCATGGGCAATGCTGGTCGACATCTGGCCGATGGCCGCAAGTTTGCCGGCCTGCACCAGTTCATCCTGAGCGCGGCGCAACGTCTCTTCGGCCTGGCGGCGCTCGCGGATCTGACTCTTCAGGCGTTCGTTGCTGGCGCGCAGATCGGCGGTGCGTTCGGTAATCCGACGCTCCAGTTGGCTGTTCGCTTCCTGCAACGCTTCGCGGGCGGCGAGGCGGGTGGCGAGGACTTTGCGCCGCTCGTTCCAGGCAATCAGCAGGAAGGCGAACAGGGCGAACGCCACCGCCACCAGAATGCCTTGGTTGATCGCTTCGCGGCGCAGGTCCTGCAACGGTGTCAGCAGAGTGAAATTCCACGGCGTGTCACTCAGCAGTCGGGTTTGCGCCAGATAACTGATGTCGTCTTCGTCGGGCTGCAATTCACTGTTGGCCGGGAACGTCAGTTTCTCCACGCCCTCGGCCAGTGTCTCGCGGGCCAGCGGTTGCAGTTCGTTGAGAGGGAACCAGTAATACTGCAGGCTGCGGGCGAGTTTTTCCTTGACCTCGTCGCTGAGCGGGATCACCGATTTCAGCCGTCGCGCCGGATCGCTGGACAGAATGATGATGCCGTTCTCATCGCTGACGAACGCTTCCAGACGCGCGCGCTGCCAGCGCTCTTCCATGGCTTCCAGACGCACCTTGACCACCGCGACACCGATGATCTTGCCGTGCTCTTCGAGGCCGTGGGCAAGGTAGTAACCGGGTTCGCCGTTGGTGCTGCCGATGCCATAGAAGCGCCCGGGCTGGCCGCGCACGGCGTCCTTGAAATAGGCGCGGAAGGACAAGTCTTCACCCAGATAACTGTCGACATCGCGCCAGTTGCTGGTGGCCATGACCCGGCCGGTGGTGTCCATGACGTAGATGGCCCGGCTGCGGCTGCGGCGGTTCAGGCCTTCGAGGTAATCGTTGACCGTCTGCCGGTGCTCCGGGGTCGGGTCGGCCAGCAACTGCGGCACACTGGTTTCGAGTTCCAGCAGGCTGGGCAGGTAGGTGTATTTGCTGATCTCGCTTTCGACCGCGCGGGCGTGCAGTTCCAGCTGACGCTGACCGTTCTCGCCGAGGCTGCGGATGCCGAAGTGTTCACTGGTCCAGAAGCCGATGAAACCCAGGCCGACCATCAGGGCGATGATCAGTGGCGGCAGGAACAGATGACGGATCAGACGGGGCTTCACGGCAAGTGATGGCTCGGCAGCGCGATAAAGAGTGGGGTCGCATTTCATCACAGATGCCTTGGGTCAACCACAACACTTGTTTGTGCCTGTGGCGAGGGGATTTATCCCCGTTGGGCCGCGAAGCGGCCCCAAAACCATCACTGCGGTTTAACTGAAAGACCGCATGCAGAGGTTTTACGACTGCTGCGCAGCCGGACGGGGATAAATCCCCTCGCCACAGGGAATCTCATTGTCAGGCTGCCCGCACCCCACAGACAGGGTGCGGGTGTGTTGCTTTTAGTGCTGCAGGATTTTCTCAAGGAAGTGCTGCGCGCGTTCGGAGCGGGCGCTGATGTCGCCGAAGAATTCCTCTTTCGGGCAGTCTTCGATGATCTTGCCCTGGTCCATGAAGATCACCCGGTCCGCCACTTTACGGGCGAAGCCCATTTCGTGGGTCACGCACATCATGGTCATGCCTTCGTGGGCCAGCTGCACCATGACGTCGAGCACTTCATTGACCATTTCCGGGTCGAGCGCCGAGGTCGGTTCGTCGAACAGCATGACGATCGGGTCCATCGCCAGCGCACGGGCAATCGCCACACGCTGTTGCTGACCGCCGGACAGTTGCCCCGGATGCTTGTGGGCGTGCGCCGACAAACCTACGCGCTCGAGCAGTTGCAGGCCTTTTTTGGTCGCCTCTTCCTTGCTGCGGCCAAGCACCTTGATCTGCGCGATGGTCAGGTTTTCGGTGATGGTCAGGTGCGGGAACAGCTCGAAATGCTGGAACACCATGCCCACGCGCGAACGCAGTTTCGGCAGGTTGGTTTTCGGGTCGGCGATCGACGTGCCGTCAACCACCACGTCACCTTTCTGGAACGGCTCCAGGGCGTTGACGCACTTGATCAGCGTCGACTTGCCGGAACCCGACGGGCCGCAGACCACGATCACTTCGCCTTTCTTGACCTCGGTGCTGCAATCAGTCAGCACCTGGAAGTCCCCATACCACTTGTTGATGTTTTTGATAGAGATCATACGGCGAACCTTTTTTGCAGACGCTTGACCAACCGCGAGGCGGCGAAGCTGATGATGAAGTACACGAGACCGGCGAAAATCAGGAACTCATTGGAGCGGCCGATGATGTCGCCGCTGGCGCGCGAGGCGTTGAGGAAATCCACCAGGCCCACGGTGTAGACCAGCGAGGTGTCCTGGAACAGGATGATGCTCTGCTGCAGCAGCAGCGGGGTCATCTTGCGGAACGCCTGCGGCAGGATGATCAGGCGCATCATCTGTCCGTAGTTCATGCCCAGCGCTTGCGCGGCACCCATCTGGCCCTTGGAAATCGACTGCACACCAGCCCGGACGATTTCGCAGAAGTACGCCGCTTCGAACATCATGAACGCCACGACGCAGGAGGTGAACGCGCCGATCGGCGTGTCTTCGCCGGTGATCCAGCGCAGCACGAATGGCACCGCCAGGTAGAACCAGGTGATCACCAGCAGCAGCGGAATCGAGCGGAAATAGTTGACGTAGGCGCCGGCTATGCTCGACAGCAGCTTGTTGTGCGACAGACGGCACAGCGCGAGGATCGTGCCGAGAATCATCCCGCCGATCACGCCCATGGCCATCAGCTTGAGGGTCATCACCATGCCGTTCCACAAACCGGGAATGGCCGGGACGATGCCACTGAAATCGAATTCCATTATTTACCCCCCACGGAGATCAGGCCGGGCACCGCGACTTTCTTCTCGACCAGGCGCATCAGCAGCATCAGGCTCATGTTGAGGGTGAAATAGATCAGCGTTGCCAGGGTGAACGCTTCGAACAGGTTGGCCGAGAACTCGGCGGTCTGTTTGGTCTGCGCCAGCAATTCCATCAAACCGATCAGGGACGCCACGGAGGAGTTCTTGAATACGTTGAGGAATTCCGAGGTGAGCGGTGGAATGATGATCCGGTAGGCCTGGGGCAGCAGCACGTTCCAGTAGATCTGCGGCAGTTTGAAACCCATCGCGCGGGCGGCGGATTCCTGACCCCGAGGCAGTGCCTGGATACCGGTGCGCACCTGCTCGCAGACACGGGCGGCGGTGAACAGACCCAGGCAGACGACAACGCTCAGGTAGGCCGAGGTGGTCGGGTTGAGGTCCTGCTTGTACCACTCCTGCAGATCCGGTGGCAGCAGATCGGGCACCAGGAAGTACCAGATGAACAGCTGCACCAGCAGCGGCACGTTACGGAACAGCTCGACGTAGCAGGTCGCAATGCCCGATACGATGCGGTTCGGCACGGTGCGCATGATGCCCAGCAGCGAGCCGAGCAGCAGGGCGATGATCCACGCCACGATGGCGATGGCGATGGTCCAGCCCAGACCGGAGATGAACCAGTCGAGATAGGTCTCGCTGCCCACGCCGGTGGACTTGAAGAACACGCCCCAGTCCCAGTTGTAATTCATTAGGGTCTCCCCTCGATTCGATCGATGTACAAGTGCCCGCCTGGGGAACTCCGTTCCCTCCCCAGTCTTTTTTCAAAGACCGGGCACACGCGATCGGCTCGACAGCCACCGGTTCGAGTGTTTCCAGAAAAATGCCAGCAGGGAATGACCATCCCCTGAAAAGGCAGGCGCCTCCTCAGGGGATAAGGTTAGTCAGAAAATCAGGACTTCTTGTCGTCAGCCGCTTTGTCGGTCGGATTGGCGATCAGCGCCTTGAGCTCGTCGCTCATCGGGAAGTTCAGGTTCAGGCCTTTTGGCGGAATCGGCTGCATGAACCACTTCTCGTAGATCTTGTTGATGTCGCCCGAAGCGTAAGTGGCCTTGATCGCGTCATCCACAGCCTTTTTGAACGGCTCGTCGCCTTTGCGCATCATGCAGCCGTAGATTTCATACGACTGTGGCGTGCCGGTCACTTCCCAATCGGCGGCTTTCTTGGCCTTGGCGGCTTCGCCGGCCAGCAGTGCGTCATCCATCATGAAGGCAACGGCACGGCCCGATTCCAGCATCTGGAAGGACTCGCCGTGGTCTTTGGCGGAGATGACGTTCATGCCCATCTGCTTGTCGGCGTTCATCGCCTTGAGGATGCGCTCGGAAGTGGTACCGGCGGTGGTCACGACGTTCTTGCCTTTCAGATCGTCGAAATCCTTGTACTTGGAGTCTTTCTTGGACAGCAGACGGGTACCGATTTCGAAGATGCCGACGGAGAAGTCGACCTGCTGCTGACGCTCGACGTTGTTGGTGGTCGAACCGCACTCGACGTCCACGGTGCCGTTCTGCACCAGCGGGATACGGGTCTGCGAGGTGACGAGGTTGTATTTGACTTGCAGGTTCGGCAGGTCGAGGTCTTTCTTGATCGCTTCGACGATGGCCAGCTGGATGTCGTGCGAGTAGCCGACCGGTTTGCCGGATGCATCAGCGATGTAGGAGAACGGAATGGAGGCGTCACGGTGGCCCAGGGTGATGACACCGGACTCTTTGATCTTCTTCAGGGTGCCGGTGAGCTCGGCGGCGAAAACTGGCGTGCTGATCAGAGCGGCAGCAATGGCTGCGCCCAGGATATGGGGAACGATGCGCATCAAATTTTCCTCGACATTGTTTTTTTTATGGAGCCAGTTTGTCGGCCCTTTTTGTGCTTCGAATGCCTGACGGCTCCTGAAGTGTCGGCACAGCAGGCATTCGTCGAGAGAGTGTAGAGCATGACTCGTGCCAGACCAGTCACAGTCGGTTAACCAGTTGTTTTATAACGTTATTAAAGTTTTGTGGCGGTAATTTTTTGAGGGTGAGATCCGGTTAACCGAATCGACTGTGGAGTCGCGTTCGGAAAACCGAACGATCAAAAGCCCCTCACCCTAACCCTCTCCCGGAGGGAGAGGGGACTGACTGCGGTGGATGGTCGAGTTACGGCGACGTGAGATACCGAGTCGACCTCGGACTTTGGAACCCACGGAGATCGGCTCCCTTTCCCCCTCTACCCCTTGGGAGAGAGGGCTGGGGTGAGGGGGAAAAGATCTAACTGCCCCAATCAGGTTCAACAAAGTCCACATAACAAAAAGCCCCTGAATCTCTCGATTCAGGGGCTTTCATTTGAACGGTGAGATCAAGCCGCTTCGATCTTCCGATTCTGCTCAACCTTGCCCAGATACGTCGCGAGCTTCTGCTGCTCCTCCGCCGTGGTGAACAAGCCTAGTTTGGTACGGCGCCACAGGATGTCGTGCGCCGTGGTCGCCCACTCTTCGCTGCACAAATAATCGACTTCGCGGGTGTAGAGCCCGCCGCCGATGTGTTCGCCCATGTCGGCCAGTGTTTCCACGCCTTCGAGCATGCGCCAGGTGCGGCTGCCGTAGGTGACGGCCCAGCGCCGGGCGATTTCAGTCGGGACGAAATCGAACTTGTCGCGAATTCGCGCGCTCAGCGCCTCTGGCGTGGTCATGTCTTCGCCGCCGGGCAGGGTGGCGGTGGCAGTCCAGCTCGGGCGCATTTGGGTGAAGAACGGCATCAACTGCGCCATCGCCGACTCGGCGAGTTTGCGGTAAGTGGTGAGCTTGCCACCGAACACCGACAGCAACGGCGCTTCTTCGGCACTGCCCGACAGCGCCAGGGTGTAATCGCGGGTCACTGCCGACGGATTGTCGGATTCGTCGTTGCACAAAGGACGGACGCCCGAGTAGCTGTGCACAATATCTTCGCGGCTGAGCTGCTTCTTGAAGTGGGCGTTGACCACTTTCAGCACGTAATCGGTTTCGCCTTCGGTGATTGCCACTTTCGCCGGGTCGCCGGTGTACTCGCGGTCGGTGGTGCCGA
The DNA here is from genome assembly GCF_025910115.1 of Pseudomonas sp. RG1. NCBI lineage: Bacteria > Pseudomonadati > Pseudomonadota > Gammaproteobacteria > Pseudomonadales > Pseudomonadaceae > Pseudomonas > Pseudomonas sp. RG1. The sequence continues at coordinate 66,903 of NZ_JAPCIK010000046.1, read as the reverse complement.
TCAGGGTGAAGTGGTTCAGGTACGGAATAGTGAAAACGATGCGCTGATCTTCGTTTTGCAGAATATGCGCATGTTCGCCTTCGTACAGTTTCGGCACGATGATGTGGCTGCCCTGGATCAAACGGATGCCGTAAGGCGATTCCATCTTCAGGTCGTCACGGATGAACTTGGCCACCCATGGGCCGGCGGCGTTGACCAGTGCTTTGGCGGTGATCGAAAACAAACTGCCGTCGGCGCGCTCCAGATGCAGATGCCACAGGCCTTTGGTGCGACGTGCGCTGACGCAACGGGTCTGGGTGTGCACATGCGCACCTTTTTCCCGGGCGGCCATGGCGTTCAGGACCACGAGGCGGGCATCGTCGACCCAGCAGTCGGAGTATTCGAAGCCTTTCTTGATTTCGCTTTTCAGCGCGCTGTCGGCGCCGAACTTCAGGCTTTTCGAACCTGGCAGCTTCTCGCGCTTGCCGAGGTTGTCATAAAGGAACAGGCCGGCACGAATCATCCACGCTGGACGCAGGTGCGGGCGGTGCGGCAGTACGAAACGCATCGGTTTGACGATGTGCGGCGCCTTGGCCAGCAACACTTCGCGCTCAGCCAGCGCTTCGCGCACCAGACGGAATTCGTAATGCTCCAGATAGCGCAGGCCACCGTGGATCAGCTTGCTGCTGGCCGACGAGGTGTGGCTGGCCAAGTCGTCTTTTTCGCAAAGGAACACCGAAAGACCGCGACCGGCGGCATCCGCTGCGATCCCCACGCCGTTGATCCCGCCGCCAATCACGGCAACGTCATAGATCTCGGAGAGAGGGGGCGTACGCAAGGTAGAGGTGGACATCGGCTGGCCTCGGTTCTTTTGATTTTGTCTTGGAAATCGAACATAAATGTTCATTTGCGAAAATGGTAGCCCATAAACACTCGCGCAGCCAGTCGCGTTCGATTGAAAAAACTCATCGAAGGGCGATTAAAAGAAAATTTTCGAACATGAACGCGCGCAAGGGCGCAGAAGATGTGTTGTTTGATCGATTGTTTTCGCGAGCAGGCTCGCTCCCACATTCTGGAATGCATTCCAAGAGTGGGAGCGAGCCTGCTCGCGAAAGCGTCGGTTCGGTCAGCGAGGGAGAGGAATCAGACGACTTCCAGACGAATCTTGTGCTGACTCAGCAACTGCGCCAGCGCCGGTACCGGCTGCTGATCGGTGACCAGACAATCGATCAGGCTGATCGGACCCAGTCGAATCATCGCATTACGCCCGAACTTGCTTGAGTCCGCCGCGAGAATCACCTGTCGCGCGTTGGCGATGATCGCCTGGCTGACCCGGACTTCCTGATAGTCGAAATCGAGCAGGCTGCCGTCCTCATCGATCCCGCTGATGCCGACCAAGGCGAAATCGACCTTGAACTGATTGATGAAGTCCACGCTCGCCTGACCGACCACACCGCCGTCCCGCCGCACGTTGCCGCCGGTCAGCAGCACATCGAAATCATCCTTGGCGCTGAGCATCGAGGCGACGTGCAGGTTGTTGGTGATGATCTTCAGGTGACTGTGATTGAGCAGGGCGCGAGCAATCGATTCGGTGGTCGTACCGATATTGATGAACAGCGAGGCGTGATCGGGAATCTGCGCGGCAATGGCTTCACCGATGCGTTGCTTTTCGTCGCGCATCTGATCGGCACGCATCGCATACGCGGTGTTTTCCACACTGGAATCGTACGCGGCGCCACCGTGGTAGCGACGCAGCAGATTGGCTTCCGCGAGCTGATTGATGTCGCGGCGGATGGTTTGCGGGGTGACAACGAACAGCGTCGCCATCTCCTCGATGCTCACATAGCCGCGTTCGCGGACCAGCTCGAGGATTTGCTGCTGACGGGGAGGCAGATTCATGGGGCTTCCTTTGGGCTGCCGTGCAAAATTTGCCCATGATGCCGCAGGAATCCGCTCCCGACCAGTTAGATACCTATGTGTAACTCAAGGCTGGCTTATTCAGCGTCCTCACGCGCCCAGTCACGGGTGCGGCTGACGGCTTTTTTCCAGCCTTTGTAGAGTTTCTCTTTCTCGGTTTCGTCCAGGCTCGGTTCGAACTCGCGCTCGATCACTGCCTTGCCGCGCAGTTCTTCCAGGCTGCCCCAGAAACCGCAGGCCAGACCGGCCAGATAAGCCGCGCCGAGTGCGGTGGTTTCGCGCATTTGCGGGCGTTCGACCTGGGTGCCGAGGATGTCGGCCTGGAACTGCATGAGGAAGTTGTTCGCCACCGCGCCGCCGTCCACGCGCAGGGCTTTGAGGCGTTCGCCGGAATCCTGTTGCATGGCGTCGAGTACGTCGCGGGTCTGGTAGGCGATCGATTCCAGCGCGGCGCGGATGATGTGATCCACGCGTACGCCGCGCGTCAGGCCAAACAGTGCGCCACGGGCATACGGGTCCCAGTACGGTGCGCCGAGACCGGTAAACGCCGGCACCAGATACACGCCGTTGCTGTCCTTGACCTTGTTGGCAAAGTACTCGGTGTCGTGGGCGTCGTTGACGATTTTCAGTTCATCGCGCAGCCATTGCACGGTCGAACCGCCGTTGAACACGGCGCCTTCCAGAGCATAAGCCACTTCGCCGCGTGGGCCGCAGGCGATGGTGGTGAGCATGCCGTGCTGGGATTTCACCGCTTTGTCGCCGGTGTTCATCAGCAGGAAGCAACCGGTGCCGTAGGTGTTTTTCGCTTGGCCCGGCTCCACGCACATCTGGCCGAACAGTGCCGCTTGCTGGTCGCCGGCGATACCGCCGATGGCGATGCCGCTCTTGGTGCGACCGTAGATTTCCGAGGAGGCTTTGACCTCCGGGAGCATCTCGCGGGGGATGTCGAGGATCTCCAGCATCTTCGAATCCCACTCCAGCGAGTGAATGTTGAAGAGCATGGTGCGCGAGGCGTTGGTGTAGTCGGTGACGTGCACCTTGCCGCCGGTGAATTTCCAGATCAGCCAGCTATCGACGGTGCCGAACAGCAGCTCGCCGTTGCGCGCCCGCTCACGGCTGCCTTCGACGTTGTCGAGGATCCACTTCAGTTTGGTGCCGGAGAAGTACGGGTCGGTGACCAGGCCGGTGGTGTCGCGGATGTAGTCTTCGTGGCCGTCGCGCTTGAGTTGCTGGCAGATCTCGGTGCTGCGGCGGCACTGCCAGACGATCGCGTTATACACGGGACGGCCGGTGGTCTTGTCCCAGACCACGGTGGTTTCACGCTGGTTGGTGATACCGATCGCGGCGACTTGGTCATGATGCAGGCCGGCCTGGGCCAGCGCCTCAACCATCACCGCGCTCTGGGTGGCGAAAATTTCCATCGGGTCGTGCTCGACCCAACCGGCTTGCGGGTAATGCTGAACGAATTCGCGCTGCGCGGTGCAGACCACGTTCGCGTCGCGGTCGAAGATGATCGCGCGCGAGCTGGTCGTACCCTGATCAAGGGCAATGATGTAGTTCTTGTTCTGAATGTCGGTCATGTCGATTGCCTTGGACGAAAAAAACGAGAGTGGGCCGTGGCGCAGGCTCGGATGGGCAGGAGCCGGCGCCGACTGTTTCAAGAAGTTCTTGGTTTGCCGTCAATGGCCGGTTCTGCATCCTTTGTAGCAGGTGTGGCGCCGGTCAGGTGACGGGCAATCAGCCCGCGATACCCGGCAGCGCCGAGGCAGGCACCGACAATCGGTGCAAAAATCGGAATCAGGAAGTACGGAATATCACGACCACCGGTGAAGGAAATTTCACCCCAACCGGTAAAGAAAGTCATCAGTTTCGGACCGAAGTCACGCGCAGGGTTCATCGCGAAACCGGTCAGCGGACCCATCGCACTGCCGATCACGGCAATCAGCAAACCGATCAGCAGCGGCGCCATCGGGCCGCGTGGCAGGCCGTTGTTGTCATCGGTCAGGGCCATGATCACGCCCATCAGGATCGCGGTGATGATCATCTCGACCAGAAATGCCTGCGCCGTCGACAGCACCGGGTTCGGGTAGGTGGAGAACACGGAGGCCAATTCCAGGCTGGCGGCCGAGCCACGAACCATCTGGTGGGTTTGTTCGTAATCGAAGAACAGATTGCTGTAGAGCGTGTAGACCAGCAACGCGCCGCAGAAGGCGCCGGCAATTTGCGAAAGGATGTAGAACGGCAGTTTGCGCTTTTCGAAGTCAGCGAAGATTGCCAGAGCGATGCTCACGGCCGGGTTCAGATGCGCGCCGGAAACCCCGGCGGTGAGGTAGATCGCCATGCTCACGCCGACGCCCCAGATGATGCTGATTTCCCACAGGCCGAAGCTGGCGCCCGCGACTTTGAGCGCGGCGACACAACCGGTGCCGAAGAAGATCAGAAGGGCGGTGCCCAGGAATTCGGCCATGCATTGGCCGGAAAGCGATGGTTGCGGTAAAGCAGCTGTCATTGAAAACCTCGGTTCTTTTTCTTGTGTAGCGCCTTGCCAACGGAGCAGGGCGCGATCTTCACCGGGTCGGAATCCCCATTCGGTTCCCGGGTTACTGCTGGGTACTGCGCGGAGCATGATTCTTACATTATTCAGATTCGAAAAAATATAGACAAGAAACAAACCTGTCAAAGGTCGAAAGTGAACCGTCGGTCACAATAAAACTATTCGCCATGTGAATGATCAGCGCGGCGATCAGCTTGAATGTGGCGCTAAGCCACGGGATTCGCGGCCTGGAATAGAGCCTTTTGCCCAACGATGACCTAGAATCCGCCGCAGGTTTTTCAAAGACTGCCGAACCCGGAGCTGCCATGACCCCAGCGTTGGACTTGTTGAAAAAAGTTCGTGCCGAACATCGCGTGCACAGTTACGAACATGATCCGAAGGCCGCGTCCTACGGACTGGAGGCAGCCGAGAAGCTCGGGCTCGCACCGGCGCAAGTGTTCAAAACCCTGCTGGCCGCCAGTGAAAAAGGCGAACTGCTGGTGGCTGTGGTGCCGGTCGTCGGAACGCTCGACCTCAAGGGACTGGCACACGCCGCCGGAGTGAAGAAAGCCGAAATGGCTGATCCCGCCGCCGCGCAACGCTCCACCGGCTACCTGTTGGGCGGCATCAGCCCGCTCGGGCAGAAGAAACGCCTGCGCACCTTCATCGACAATTCCGCTCAGGGGTTCGCGACTATTTATGTGAGTGCCGGGCGGCGAGGACTTGAAGTGGAACTGGCGCCTGCGGTGCTGGCCGAGCACACCCAGGCGAAGTTTGCCGATATCGGCCGGGCATAAAATGCGCGCCGGCTGTATGAAGAAAAAATTGCGCTTCTGTCACTGGCACTGATCCGGGCCGCCGTTGCATGCTCGGTCGACCAGTTCAGGGAGAAAATCATGCAGCTTGCGTTTCATCAGGTCGACGCGTTCAGTGATCGGCCGTTCAGTGGCAACCCGGCGATGGTCTATCGGCTCGACAGCTGGCTGGCCGATGACTTGATGCAGAAGATCGCCGCCGAACACAACCTGGCGGAGACTGCGTTTCTGGTGCGCGAAGGCCAGGCCTGGCATATCCGCTGGTTCACCCCGACCACCGAAGTGCCGCTGTGCGGGCATGCGACCCTGGCCAGCGCGTTTGTACTGTTCGAAATCTATAAGGAAAGTGCCGAGCGCATCGACTTCACCTGCAAGTCCGGGCCGTTGAGTGTCAGCCGCGAAGGCGACCGCTTGTGGCTGGATTTTCCGACCATCGTGCCATCGGAAATCGGCGTGACGCTGGATGTCGAGCGGGCGCTGGGCGTTGAGGCTGTCGACGTTCTCGGCTCCAACGAACTGTTCGTCGTGCTGGACTCGGAACAGGCGGTGCTCGACTGTAAACCGGACATGGCAGCGCTGGCGAAACTGCCGTGGCTGGGGGCGATTGTCACTGCGCGTGGCAACCAGCATGACTTCGTCTCGCGCTATTTCGCCCCGGCCATCGGTATCAATGAAGACCCGGTGACCGGCTCGACCCATTGCAGCCTGATTCCTTACTGGGCCAAACGTCTGGGCAAATCGAACCTGACCGCGTGCCAGCGCTCGGCGCGGGGCGGGGAATTGTTCTGTCGGCTGGAAGGTGAGCGGGTGAAGATTGGCGGCAATGCGACGCTGGTGGCCAGCGGTACCCTGTTTTTAGGCTGAGGCAATACCAACTGTGGGAGCGAGCCTGCTCGCGAAAGCGCTCTTTCAGTCAACATCTTCGGCGACTGAAACACCGCATTCGCGAGCAGGCTCGCTCCCACAATTTTTATCCAGTGCGGATTAAAGGCTGGTGCTGAATCGACGGACGCCGTTTTCCACCGCCGGGATCTGTGCCGCAGTGCTCCCCGAAGCCTGGAACAGCACCAGGTGATCCGCCGCTACGCGAATCCCGACCTGCGCGCCAACCAGATGATCGGCATGGCTGGGGAAGATCGATTCCAGTTGTGCACCGGTCGGCAGTTGCAGGCGATACAAGGTCGCCGCGCCGAGGAATGTCTTGCCGACAATCTGCGCCTGCAATGCGCTGTCCGGTGCGTAAACAATGTCATCTGGACGCAACAGCACATCCACCGCTCCGCCAATCGGCCAGGTGTAGGCGCGATTACCGCGCAGCTCACCCAGCTCGGTCTGCACCGATTCCGGGGTGACGAGCTGACCGCGAATGAAATAACCCTGACCGATGAAACTGGCGACATAAGGCGTCGCCGGTTCGTGGTAGAGGTTGTAGGGCGTGTCCCATTGTTCCAGCCGACCTTCCTTGAATACGCCAACGTGATCGCTGACGGCAAAGGCTTCTTCCTGATCGTGGGTGACCAGAATCGCACTGGTGCCACGGGCCTTGAGGATGTCGCGCACCTCATGGCTGAGCTTGCGGCGCAACTCGCCATCGAGGTTGGAAAACGGCTCGTCGAGCAGCAACAGCTGCGGTTCCGGCGCCAAGGCGCGGGCGAGAGCGACGCGCTGTTGCTGGCCGCCGGACAGCTCGTGCGGAAAGCGCTTGCCGAGGTTTTTCAGGTTGACCAGTTCCAGCAGCTCTTCGACCACGCGCGCCTTGTTCGGGTGCTTGCGGATGCCGAAGGCGATGTTGTCGGCCACGCTCAGGTGCGGGAACAGCGCGTAGTCCTGAAACACCATGCCGATCCGGCGTTTTTCCGGCGCCAGGGTGAAACCGGCGCTGGAGAGGGTTTCGCCACCGAGGGTGATTTCGCCTTCATGCACCGGTTCGAAACCGGCGATGGCGCGCAGGGTGGTGGTCTTGCCGCAGCCGGACGAGCCGAGCAGGCAGCCGATGTCGCCGGCGTTGAGGTGCAGATTGAGGTTCTGCACCACGCGTTGATCTTGGTAGCCGCAAGCGAGGTTGCGCAGGTTCAGCAGTAATTCATGGCTCATGCGTGGTGATATGCCGGTTCGACGAGGAACTCGAGCAGGGCCTTCTGTGCGTGGAGACGGTTTTCTGCCTGATCCCAGGCGACGGAGCGTGGGTCATCGAGCAGGTCGAGACTGATTTCTTCGCCACGGTGCGCCGGCAGGCAGTGCATGAACAGCACGTCCTCGGCAGCGAGGTCGAGCAGGGCACGGTTGACCTGAAACGGCGCGAACAGCTTGAGGCGCTTGGCAGTTTCCTCTTCCTGACCCATCGAAGTCCAGACGTCGGTGCTGACCAGATGCGCGCCACGCACGGCGTCTTGCGGATCGCGGACGATGGTCACGCGATCACCAGCCTGGGCGACGAATTCCGGGTTCGGCTCGTAGCCTTCCGGGCAGGCAACGCGCAATTGGAAGTCGAACTGGATCGCCGCTTCTATATAGCTGTTGCACATGTTGTTGCCGTCACCGACCCAGGCCACGGTCTTGCCCTGGATCGAGCCACGGTGTTCGAGGAAGGTCTGCATGTCGGCGAGCAACTGGCACGGGTGCAGATCATCGGACAGGCCGTTGATCACCGGCACCCGCGAGTTGGCGGCGAATTCGGTCAGGGTGCTATGGGCGAAGGTGCGGATCATCACCGCATCGAGCATGCTCGACATGACGATGGCGCAGTCGCTGATCGGCTCGCCACGGCCCAGTTGAGTGTCGCGCGGGGACAGGAAGATTGCCTGGCCGCCGAGCTGGATCATGCCGGCCTCGAAGGAGATCCGGGTACGGGTCGAGGATTTTTCGAAGATCATCCCCAGCACGCGGTTTTTCAGAGGCTCGAACAGTACGCCGCGGTTACGCAGGTCCTTGAGCTCAACGCCTCGACGGATCACGCTGACCAGCTCTTCGGGCGTGCAATCCATCAGGGAGAGAAAGTGCCTTGCGCTCATCATTGACTACCTTTTTGCTACAGACCGCAGATGCTCAAAGCCTTGTTTAACGGAACAACGGGCGAGACCTGCGGCGTAAGCCGCACGGGGCGACGAAATAGGGGAAGGCGCGATATTGACACTAAATGTCGCGTTTTTCCAATAGGGTACTTTTTCAGCGGGATTCGGAGCGCGGACCGAGCATTTCGATCACGCATGTTGAAGCCGGATTCAGTACAGCGGTGAGCCTCTTTGTACACTGGCGCCGCCGGGCTTGGCAATGCGCCGCGACGGCAACGCAGCGGTCCTGGTCGGTTTACGAACGCGGCGCCACCGATTCGCTTGGTCGGATGTTCAGACTGAAACATTTGCTAAAGCAAAGTGCTGGGTTATAAATAAGTTTCGAGCGACGCAGGAAGCCTCCGCATGGAATCGAAAGAACAACTGTTAATGGAGCTGCTGGGCCACACGGCTCGCTCCCTGACCCATCTCACCGCGTCTGTCACCTCGATGTCTTTCGAGTTGCTGCGCAGTGACGACGAAGTGGTCAAATCCGCCGGTCGGCACATGATCGATCGCATGGCCACCATCAGCGCCGGGCTCGATGAGCACTGGCGATTGATCGGCGAGCTCACCGGCGTCCACGTCGCCCATGAGCAGATCGAAACCATTCAGGAAATCCAGCTGGCGGCACCGCCGCAGTTGCCGCCGAACTGATCGCGGCGATTTATCGGCTGTCCTGATAACCGTCGATTCACAAGACGAACGTCGCTGGCGCCGCCTCTGCGCACGGGCCATAGTTTTGTTCCCGCGGGCGTGATTGCCTGCTCCCGAACAAGACAGAGACTGGCCATGACCAAGACTCTTCACCACCGTGCATGCCACCTGTGCGAAGCCATTTGCGGCCTGACCATCGAAACCACGGAAACCGATGGCAACGTCGCGATCACCTCGATCAAGGGTGATGCCCTCGACACCTTCAGCCGCGGCCATATCTGCCCGAAAGCCGTGGCCCTGCAAGATATTCAGAACGATCCCGATCGCCTGCGTCAGCCGATGCGCCGCGTCGGCAGCGAATGGCTGCCGATCAAGTGGGACGAGGCGTTTGCGCTGGTGGCCGAGAAACTGGCGGCGATTCAGGAACGTCACGGGCAGAACGCCGTTGCGGTGTATCAGGGCAATCCGAGCGTGCACAACTACGGCCTGATGACCCACAGCAATTACTTCCTGGGGTTGCTGAAAACCCGCAATCGCTACTCGGCAACGTCGGTCGATCAACTGCCGCACCACCTCAGCAGCTACCTGATGTACGGCCACGGTTTGCTGTTACCGATTCCCGATATCGATCACACCGACTTCATGCTGATCCTCGGCGGCAATCCGCTCGCGTCCAACGGCAGCATCATGACCGTGCCGGATGTCGAGAAGCGCCTGAAGGCGATTCAGGCGCGCGACGGCAAAGTGGTGGTAGTCGATCCGCGCCGCAGCGAAACCGCAGCGATGGCTGATCAGCACGTGTTCGTCCGCCCGGGCGGCGATGCGGCGCTGTTGTTCGGCATGCTCAATACGCTGTTCAGCGAAGGCCTGACCCGCGACAGCCATTTGCCGGTCGATGGCCTCGACGAGGTGCGCAACGCCGTGGCTGCGTTTAGCGCCGAAGCGATGAGCCCGCTATGCGCAGTGCCTGCCGAACAGATTCGCCAACTGGCGCGCGACTTCGCTGCCGCACCGAGTGCGGTCTGCTATGGGCGCATGGGCGTCTCGACCCAGGCCTTTGGCACCCTCTGTCATTGGGTGGTGCAGTTGATCAATCTGGTCACCGGCAACCTCGACCGCGTTGGCGGTGCACTGTGCACCGAACCGGCGGTGGATCTGGTGGCGTCGACCTCGGGCGGGCATTTCAACAAATGGCAGAGCCGGGTTTCCGGGCGTCCTGAATACGGCGGCGAGTTGCCGGTCTCGGCACTGGCCGAAGAGATGCTCACGGAGGGCGAGGGGCAGATCCGCGCGCTGATCACTGTGGCCGGCAACCCGGTGTTGTCGACACCCAACGGCCGGCAGCTGGAGCAGGCGCTGGACGGCCTCGACTTCATGCTCAGCATCGACCTGTACATCAACGAAACCACGCGCTATGCCGATCTGATCCTGCCGTCGACCTCGGCGCTGGAAAACGATCACTACGACACCACGTTCAATCTGTTCGCGGTGCGTAACGTCACCCGCTTCAATCGCGCCATCCTCGCCAAGCCCGAGGGGGCTTTGCATGATTGGGAGATCTTCGTCGGGCTGGCCAAGGCCTTCGCCGAGAAAACCGGTAAAGAACTGAAACCGACGATGCCGCCGGCGAAGATGATCGACATGGGCCTGCGCATGGGCCGCTACGGCGATGCGTCCGAGCACAAGTTGTCGTTGGCGACGCTGTTCGATCATCCGCATGGCGTGGATCTGGGGGCGCTGAAGCCGAATCTGGCATCACGTCTGAAAACGCCGAATCAGCGTATCCAGGCCGCACCGCCGGAAATTCTCGCTGACCTCGCTCGCTTTGCCGCGTTGCAGGCGCCGGCTGCCGATGAATTGTTGATGATCGGCCGCCGCCATGTGCGCAGCAACAATTCGTGGATGCACAACTTCCATCGACTGGTGAAGGGCAAGCCGCGGCATCAGTTGCTGATGCACCCGGATGATCTGGCCAGCCGTGGCCTGGCTGACGGGCAACGGGTTCGGGTGAGTTCGCGGGTCGGGCAGATCGAGGTGGAAGTGCTCGCCAGTCTCGACATGATGAAAGGCGTGGTCAGCCTGCCGCACGGCTGGGGCCATGCGCGCCCGGGCGTGCAGATGGCGATCGCCAGCGGCCAGCCGGGATCGAGCGCCAACGACCTGACCGACGAGTGCCAGCTCGACGAACTGTCGGGCAACGCGGCGTTGAACGGTGTGCCGGTGACCGTGGCGGCGGCTTGAGCGGGTCTGTCGGGGAGACCGAGCATGGCGCTCGGGATTCCGTTACAATGCGCCACCGTGCCGACCCCTGAGTCGGAAAGTTCAGCCGAGGTGCTCCATGGATATCATCGAAACGATTAAAGAGCAGATTGCCAACAACACCATTCTGCTTTACATGAAAGGCTCGCCGAATGCCCCGCAGTGCGGCTTCTCCGCGAAAGCTGCGCAAGCCGTGATGGCCTGTGGTGAAAAGTTCGCGTACGTGGACATCCTGCAGAACCCGGAAATCCGCGCCAACCTGCCAAAGTACGCCAACTGGCCGACTTTCCCGCAACTGTGGGTCGGCGGTGAGCTGGTCGGCGGCAGCGACATCATGACCGAGATGGCTGCAGACGGTTCGCTGCAAAGCACCATCAAGGCGGCTGTCGAAGCGGCAGCGGCGAACAAGTCCGAAGCCTGATTCTACGTTCATAGAGTTTCGCTCGACGACGCGTCTCCTGTAGGAGCTGTCGAGTGAAACGAGGCTGCGATCTTTTGATCTTCGGCCAACAAAAAGCCCCGCACCTCGAAAGAGGGCGGGGCTTTTTGTTGGTTATACGAGTTGACTGAGTATCAAGGCTGAAATCGATAAAGATCGCAGCCTCGTTTCACTCGACAGCTCCTACTCTTCGCCCATCTGCGACTGCAGATAGTTTTCCAGGCCGATCTTGTCGATCAGGCCGAGCTGGGTTTCCAGCCAGTCGATGTGTTCTTCTTCCGACTCGAGAATGTCTTCGAGCAGTTCACGGCTGCCGAAGTCGCCAACGGTTTCGCAATGGGCGATGGCGGCTTTCAGATCGGCGTGGCCGGTCTTTTCGATGCGCAGGTCGCATTCGAGCATCTCGCGGGTGTGCTCGCCGATGTGCAGCTTGCCCAGGTCTTGAACGTTCGGCAGGCCTTCAAGGAACAGGATGCGCTTGATCAGCTTGTCCGCGTGTTTCATCTCGTCGATGGATTCGTGATATTCGTGCTTGCCGAGCTTGTTCAGACCCCAATCTTCATACATGCGCGCATGCAGGAAGTACTGATTGATCGCGACCAGCTCATTGGCGAGGATCTTGTTGAGATGCTGGATGACTGTAATGTCGCCTTTCATGATCGGAGTCCTGCCCTGAATTAACCGTATATAAGGCGGAGTTTGAGCTTGGCAGTTATAAGTGTCAAACCTAAGTTATTGAATAATAAATGAAAATTAATCGGAATAAGAATGTTTGTGTTCCGCGTCTGGACGCTAAGCAATTGATTTTCAGGCATAAAAAAACCGGACATCTAGTCCGGTTCTTTGAAATGGGGCATTTACGCAGCAGTAAATTCTACCGGGTAAGGGATCGCGGCCTGGGCGGTTTGCAGCTTGGTCAGGGTTTCGCGCACCACTTCCTTGGCAAGGCAGGCGCATTTGCCACACTGGCTGGCGACGCCGGTGGCCTGGCGAACTTCTTTGTAGCTGCAGCAACCTTCATAGATCGCTTCGCGGATCTGTCCGTCGGTGACGCCAGTGCAGAGGCAAACATACATAAGTAAGAACCGTCGCTGGTTGTGACTCAATTGCGATGGATCTTAATGTTAACGAGAATGATTGTCAAAGTGCTTTCGGAACGCTTCGCAGCAAATTTCCCAGCGACTGACGAACGGTATTTTCCAAATGCGCGTCTGACCCCATGAATACGCAGTGGATAACCGAACAGGGAAAATCCGTTACGGACAGGCCAAACACGCAGTGTATGATGGTCGTCCCTTGCGAAGAGGGTTCGTGTCACAGGGCTGTCGCCTGAGGGTGACAGGCTGGCCCGGACCCTGAACTTCAAGTTTTTACACCAGGAGATATCAATGAGCGTACTCGTAGGCAAACAAGCCCCAGACTTCACCGTCCCGGCCGTACTCGGCAATGGCGAGATCGTTGACAGCTTCACCCTGTCCTCGGCCATCAAAGGCAAATACGGCCTGGTGTTCTTCTACCCGCTGGACTTCACCTTCGTCTGCCCGTCCGAGCTGATCGCTCTGGACAACCGCATGGCTGACTTCAAGGCGCGCAACGTTGAAGTGATCGCTGTGTCGATCGACTCGCATTTCACCCACAACGCCTGGCGCAACACTCCAGTGAACAATGGCGGCATCGGCCAGGTGAAATACACCATGGCTGCCGACATGAAGCACGACATCGCCAAGGCATACGACGTTGAATCCGAAGGCGGCGTGGCTTTCCGTGGCGCGTTCCTGATCGACGACAAAGGCGTGGTTCGCTCGCAGATTATCAACGACCTGCCGCTGGGCCGTAACATGGAAGAGCTGATCCGTCTGGTCGACGCGCTGCAATTCCACGAAGAGCACGGCGAAGTCTGCCCGGCCAACTGGAAGAAAGGCGACAAAGGCATGAACGCTTCGCCGGAAGGCGTTGCGGCTTACCTGACCGAGAACGCTGCGGCCCTGTAAGGCGCAACGTCGAGGTACAAAAAAACCGGCCCACGTGGCCGGTTTTTTTATGTGCGGGATTTGCTCGCCGAGGATCAGTCGTCGAAGTCTTCCCAGCCGCCCATCTGCTTCCAGCGATTGACGATGCCGCAGAACAGCTCAGCAGTCTTTTCGGTGTCGTAACGCGCCGAGTGCGCTTCACGACCGTCGAAATCGATGCCGGCCGCCTGACAGGCTTTCGCCAGCACGGTCTGACCGTACGCCAGACCCGCCAGGGTCGCGGTGTCGAAACTGGAGAACGGGTGGAACGGGTTGCGCTTCATGTCCAGGCGCGCAACTGCTGCATTGAGGAAGCCCAGGTCGAAACTGCTGTTGTGTCCGACCAGAATTGCCCGCTTGCAGCCGTTGGCTTTCAGCGCCTTGCGGATCCCACGGAAGATGTCGGTCAGCGCGGTTTCTTCGCTGACGGCCATGCGCAGCGGATGATCGAGCTTGATCCCGGTGAACTCCAGCGCTGCCGCTTCAACGTTGGCGCCTTCGAATGGCTCGACGCGGAAGAAGTAGGTGTGATCCGGGTAGACGAAACCCTTTTCATCCATGGCGATGGTGGTCGCGGCAATCTCCAGCAAGGCATCGGTGGCTGCGTTGAAGCCACCGGTTTCTACGTCGACGACAACCGGCAGGTAGCCGCGAAAACGCGCTGCCATCGGATGACGGGAACCGCCGCCGCCACCTTGACCGTCCAGTTCATCGTCGAAATTGTCTTCACTCACGCGTGTTCCTCCAGCAGGCGCCAGCGCAGTTTTTCACCGGCGCGCAGCGGGATAACGGTCAGCTCGCCAAATGGCAGACTGGTCGGGGCGGTCCATTCTTCACGGACCAGGGTGATGCGATCGGTATTTGCCGGCAGGCCGTAGAAACGCGGGCCGTTGAGGCTGGCGAAGGCTTCGAGCTTGTCCAGCGCGTTACGCTGTTCGAACGCTTCGGCATACATCTCGATGGCGGCGTAAGCGGTGTAGCAACCGGCACAACCGCAGGCGGCTTCCTTGGCGTGCTGGGCGTGGGGCGCCGAGTCGGTGCCGAGGAAGAACTTGGCGCTGCCACTGGTGGCGGCGTCGAGCAAGGCTTCCTGATGGGTATTGCGCTTGAGAATCGGCAAGCAGTAGAAGTGCGGCCGAATCCCGCCGACCAGCATGTGGTTGCGGTTGTACAGCAGGTGATGCGCGGTGATGGTCGCGCCGACGTTGGCCGAAGCCTCATTGACGAACTGGACGGCGTCGCCAGTGGTGATGTGTTCGAACACCACTTTCAGTGTCGGGAAACGCTCGACCACGCGGCGCATGTGCTCGTCGATGAAAATCTTTTCGCGGTCGAATACATCGACGTCGCCACGGGTGACTTCACCGTGGATCAACAGCGGCATGCCGACTTCGGCCATGGCTTCCAGCGCCGGGAAGATCTTGTCGATGCTGGTCACGCCGGAATCGGAGTTGGTGGTCGCGCCGGCCGGGTACAGCTTGGCGGCGTAGACGAAACCGCTGGCCTTGGCCTGACGAATTTCTTCCGGTTGGGTGCGGTCGGTGAGGTACAGCACCATCAACGGCTCGAACTGACTGCCGGCCGGGCGGGCAGCGAGAATGCGCTGACGATAGCCGTCGGCTTCAGCGGCGTTGCGCACCGGCGGTACCAGGTTCGGCATGATGATCGCGCGCCCGAAGGTGCGGGCCACATCGGCAACGGTATTGGTCAACACGGCACCATCGCGAAGATGAATGTGCCAGTCGTCGGGACGCAGCAGGGTCAGGCGGTCGGACATGAGGGGATTCCAGGCGGGTCAAACTGAGGCGAATGCTACCGGAAAAGACTCTTGCAGGCACCCGCTATCAAGTTTTGCCACAAGCGTCCGATATCCCGGAGGTATGCCGTAAACATTGTGTGAATCGGTGTTTGTGTTTCACAAGCCAATGGAGCCTCCCGTGCGCCAGCGTTATTTAGCCCTGCTCAGTGTGTTTGCCAGCCTTCCCGCGATGGCGCTGACTTACCAGACCCGTCTGGAGAACATTGAGTGGACGGTCGCCGGCGACCAGTTCGAATGCCGCCTTACCCAGCCGATCACCGATTTCGGCTCGGGCGAGTTCGTGCGCAAGGCCGGTGAGCAGGCGATCTTTCGCCTGAACGCCTACAACGCCATGCTCGGCGGCGGTTCGGCGACCTTGCTCGCTGCCGCAGCACCTTGGCAGCCAGGGCGTGGCGACATCAATCTGGGCTCTGTGCGTCTGGGCAGCGGCAACGTGTTGTTCAACAGCTCGCAATCCCAGGCCGGGGGATTGATCAGCGGTCTGCTGGACGGTCGCAGCCCGGTGGTACGCCGTGCGTCTGGCGATGGCCGCGTCTCCGAAGTGCGTTTGTTGCCGGTGAAATTCAGCAAGGCGTTCAACGACTATCAAGGCTGTGTGGCGAAATTGCTGCCGCAGAATTTCGACCAGATCAAGCAGTCGCAGATCGGCTTCCCCGGCGAAGGCGTTGAGCTGGACCCGGCTGCCAAGGCCAAGCTGCAAGTGATGCTCGAATACATGAAGGCCGACCCGACGGTGAACCACATCGACCTCGACGGCCATTCCGACAACAGCGGCAATCGTCTGACCAACCGCGAATTGTCGCGCCGCCGCGCGCTGGCGGTGGTGGATTTCTTCAAGGCCAACGGCATTCAGGAATCGCAGATCACCGTGCGTTTCCACGGCGAGCAGTATCCGATCGTGCCCAACACCAGCAAGGCCAATCGTGCGAAGAACCGTCGGGTCAACGTGAAACTGTCGCGCGTTGCACCGACTACCGCCCCGGCTCCGGCGCCGCAAGCGAGTACGCCGGCCACGGCCGCAACGACTTCCTGACTCGCCGGTCATCGTCGCGCTCTCGACAGATTCTGTCGCTTTGTCGTCTTAAGCTGTCGCGCCTCTGTAAATTATCGCGTTTGAGCGGTAGACTCCCCGGCTTTCCGTAGAACCCCGTGGAGTGATGGCATGGCGGACGTAAACAAGGTCGTTCTGGCGTATTCCGGCGGCCTGGACACTTCGGTGATCCTCAAGTGGCTGCAGGATACTTATAACTGTGAAGTGGTGACCTTCACCGCTGATCTTGGTCAAGGCGAAGAGGTCGAGCCGGCCCGCGCCAAGGCTCAGGCCATGGGCGTCAAAGAAATCTACATCGACGACCTGCGCGAAGAATTCGTGCGTGATTTCGTGTTCCCGATGTTCCGCGCCAACACCGTTTACGAAGGCGAGTACCTGCTGGGTACTTCCATCGCCCGTCCGCTGATCGCCAAGCGCCTGATCGAAATCGCCAACGAAACCGGCGCCGACGCCATTTCCCATGGCGCCACCGGCAAGGGCAACGACCAGGTGCGTTTCGAACTGGGCGCCTACGCGCTCAAGCCAGGCGTAAAAGTTATTGCCCCTTGGCGCGAGTGGGACCTGCTGTCCCGCGAGAAGCTGATGGACTACGCCGAGAAGCACGCGATCCCGATCGAACGCCACGGCAAGAAAAAATCTCCGTACTCGATGGACGCCAACCTGCTGCACATCTCTTATGAAGGCGGCGTGCTGGAAGATACCTGGACCGAGCACGAAGAAGACATGTGGCGCTGGACCGTCTCCCCGGAGAAGGCTCCCGACACCCCGCAGTACCTGGAACTGACCTACCGCAACGGCGACATCGTCGCGCTGGACGGCGTGGAAATGACCCCGGCCACCGTACTGGCGACGCTGAACAAGATCGGCGGCGAGCACGGCATCGGTCGTCTCGACATCGTCGAAAACCGTTATGTCGGCATGAAGTCCCGCGGCTGCTACGAAACCCCGGGCGGCACCATCATGCTGCGCGCTCACCGCGCCATCGAATCGATCACTCTGGACCGCGAAGTCGCTCACCTCAAAGACGAGCTGATGCCCAAGTACGCCAGCCTGATCTACACCGGTTACTGGTGGAGCCCTGAGCGTCTGATGCTGCAACAGATGATCGATGCTTCGCAGGTCAACGTGAACGGCGTAGTGCGCCTGAAGCTGTACAAGGGCAACGTCATCGTCACCGGTCGCAAGTCCGACGATTCGCTGTTCGACGCCAACATCGCCACCTTCGAAGAAGATGGCGGCGCTTACAACCAGGCCGACGCGGCGGGCTTCATCAAGCTCAACGCGCTGCGCATGCGCATTGCTGCCAACAAGGGCCGCAAGTTGTTCTGAGTGGCTCAGACCCACGCGCAATAAAAAAGGCGGCCAGTTCAGGGCCGCCTTTTTTTTCGGAATTTTCATCGGGTTCATCAAGCCGTTTCTCTTGTCTGCCCGCTTGCGGGATGTGCCACGCCTGTCAGCTGGTTCGCCCCAGCAGGGTAACTGTCTGTGTGCACAGGTTGTAAACGACACACAGTGTTGCACCTGAGCTTTTCTTCGCCTGCTTGATCTGTTGCAGCGAAGTATGCGCCAGAGAGTCCGAAACATGATTCGACAGAAAAACCAGCACTCGCGGATTTTTTTTACCGGCGCTCCGAAGAGTGTCGAGAATCGCATCGAACTCCCTGGACGCATCAACGTCCCGGGCGTCGATGATGTTCAGTTCGCTTATCAGCGGTGACAGTTTGATCGTCTGCACCACGGGGTTCGCTTGGCCATCAATATCGGTTGGTGGGTCAGGCGCGTTGTGAATCCTGCATGGACGCTGGAATCCGCCGCTCCCAGTGTTGCTGGACACCACGCAGCTGGTTATCTCGAAAGCGCACGATCCATCGGTTTTTCGCAACGGTACTTTTCGTTCGCTGTCGCGTTCCGAATGTTCAGCCGCCTTCAGGAAATTTTTGTCCTTGCCGAAATCCGAGGGCGAGTAGAGCGAGCGGTGGTTGAAGTTCAGCGTGATAAAAAAAAGAAATAACAAGTAAAACGGAAAGCTGATCAGAAACCAGACATAAATCTCCCGGTCCTTGTTGTCGAGAAACGGCAGCGATACCGCCGCTGAAGTTTCCGAGATAATGGCGAATATCGCGATGACGGTCATTGGGTTAGTGATCTTGTTCGTTATCTTGAGCATGATTCAAGTTCTATGCTGTTTGTTTGAGGTTGAATATTTCTATATATAGCAAAAGCCTTCATTGAAGTTTCAGGCTGTTGTTTCAAGTTTTATAGAAGGGCTGCTGGTGCGTCGAATATGCAGTAGCGGCGGTTCGTTACGTCATATGTCGAATCGGCAGCCGGCAAAAGTGGTCCAGGAAATTTCAGATGGCTCGATTGGAATTCGCACCTGCGTAGGACGTGTGCGCAGTAAACGGAAATTCGCTGCGGTCTTGAAGGACGGGAAGCAATTGCGATGGATGCGACGGGACCTATTTGTGGGAATTATCCTCAATGCCTGTAGGGAATGTCTCTCGATGCAAATGCGTGTAAAAGTTGCCATCCCTTGAAGCAAGTGACTGGGATATCGTGCGTGTTCTAAAAATTCGAACAGCGAAAACTGGACTTGCCCATGAATAAAGTGCTGATCGTGGATGACCACCCCGTCATTCGACTTGCGGTACGTATGCTGATGGAACGGCATGGCTACGAAGTCATTGCAGAAACGGATAATGGCGTTGATGCACTACAAATTGCTCGTGAACAAATACCGGATCTTGTCATTCTGGATATTGGAATACCCAAACTTGACGGGCTGGAAGTTATTGCTCGCCTGACTTCCACCGCCATGCCGGTGAAAGTGCTGGTGCTGACTTCCCAGGCTCCCGGACATTTTTCAATGCGTTGCATGCAATCGGGTGCAGCGGGTTATGTGTGCAAGCAGCAGGATCTGACCGAACTGCTGAGTGCGATCAAGGCAGTTCTGTCCGGCTACAGCTATTTCCCCAATCAGGCCCTGCACACTGTGCGTACCAGTCTGGGCAATGCGAGTGAGGCGGACATGGTTGATCGTCTGTCCGGGCGGGAAATGATGGTGTTGCAGCAATTGGCGCGCGGCAAGACCAACAAGGAAATCGCCGACGGCATGTTTTTGAGCAACAAGACTGTAAGCACTTACAAGACTCGCCTGTTGCTGAAACTCAATGCGCGGTCTCTGGTTGATCTGATCGAGTTGGCGCAGCGCAACGGCCTGGTTTGAACGATTCGACAGCTGAGACCGTCATGGGCCGATCAAGCTCGGTTGTCGCAGAAAATGAAAAGCCTCCGCTTCGGGAGGCCTTCAGGTATCACAGATCAAAATCGTAATCGGCCAATTGCCTTTGCAGTCGGCGCTCCTCAAGCAGGTTGTCGATTGTGCGACGCTTGCTGAGGTTGGTCTTCGCCACCTCTACCACCGGTTCGACCTCATCGGCCTCGACGGCAATAAAATCTTCTTCTACATCCAGTTGCTCTTTGTCGGTACTCATGAAGTCAACTCCCGGCTAAGACTGCCTTTGGCGCTCCTTATATCGACATTACTGCGGCGGGTAAAAAAGATTTTTTCAATCGATGGATACGAAAAACCGATGACGGCTCAATCGTCAGAAGTTTTATGTTTGTATTCGCACAGATCTTCGATGCGGCAGCTGCCACAGCGCGGTTTACGCGCCAGGCAAACATAGCGGCCATGCAAAATCAGCCAGTGATGGGAGTCGAGCAGGAATTCTTTCGGTACAAACTTCATCAGCTTCATTTCAACTTCCACCACATTTTTCCCCGGCGCGATGCCGGTGCGATTGCTGACGCGGAAAATGTGCGTGTCGACGGCCATGGTCAATTGACGGAAAGCGGTGTTGAGCACCACGTTGGCGGTCTTGCGCCCGACGCCGGGCAAGGCTTCCAGTTCTTCTCGGGTTTGCGGAACTTCGCCGCCGTGGCGTTCAACCAGCAAACGGCAGGTTTCAATGACGTTCTTCGCTTTGCTGTTGTACAGGCCGATGGTCTTGATGTACTCCGACAGCCCCTCTACACCCAGCGCATGAATCGCGGCGGGTGTATTGGCGACGGGAAAGAGTTTGGCGGTCGCCTTGTTGACCCCGACATCGGTGGACTGCGCCGAAAGAGTCACCGCAATCAGCAGCTCGAACGGCGAAGAATAGGCCAGTTCGGTTTTCGGCTCGGGATTGTCTTCGTGCAGTCGGCGAAATATCTCAAGACGTTTTGCAGCATTCATGGGCGATGCGTTTCCTTGATGACAGAGTTGCGGCGTGCCCACGCCTGACGTACGGCGAGAAGCAGGCCCAGTAAAACGAAAGCGCCGGGGACCAGCGTAAACAGATGCAGCCCCTCGGGGAACAAAACCAGACCTGGCCAATGCTCCGAAAGACCTCGGCCAAGGCTGCCATAACCGATGATCTCGCGCAGCCCGCCGACCACCAGCATGAGCGCGCCGAACAAGGCGCAGCGTTTGAAGCTGACAGCGACGGGCTCGCGGAAGGCACCGTGGTACTCAAGCACGACGCAGTGCAAGGCGATCAGCCCTATGTAGAGCCCAGATGTTTGCTGCCATGGCAAAAACCAGCGTTGCGCCACAATATCCGCGCAACTAGTCAACGTCGCAGCAAGCGTCAGGCTGGCGAGCAACGCACGGGTGCCCGTCAGGCGTTCGCGCAGCGGCGACATGCAAACGGCAAAAACGCCGAGCACCGCGCCGAGCATCAAGGTTATCCCCAGTGCAGCGCTGAGTGTTTGTGTGGCGCCCAATAGCGGCACCAGCATCAATAAACCTACCGTGCGTTTCATGAGCCAGTTCCTAACAGCAGCGCCCGATGTTCATCGAAATAACGCAGTGCGTCGTGAATCGCGTTGATGGCGGCACGGGAGGTTATGGTCGCACCAGCGATTTGATCGAACTGCCCCTGATCCTTTTTCAGCGCCCAACGGGCGTCTGTCGGCTCAGTACGGGATTTACCGAGGAAGGTCTGAAGCCAGGCATTCGGCCATTCACCGATGTAACCACCCAATCCTGGCGTTTCGCGCTGCTCAAGGGTTTTCAAGCCTAAAAGTTGGCCATTTGCATCAACGGCAATCAGCAGTTCCAGAGTACCTGCGTAACCTTCGCTGCGACTGCGCAACAGCACCGCAACTGTCTGTCCGGAGCGGGTCGCTCGATAGCCGCCTGACAGCGTGCTATGGCGCAAAACAGGCTCGGTGAGCTTCGTCAGCGGTTGCTCCAGCGGCTGATTGTCGTAGAGCGCGGCAGGCATGACATCGAGCAGTTGGCGGCTTTCGAGCAAGCGCTGCTCGCTGGCAATCTGCGGTGCACTGCTGCGCTGCAGCACGTATGTTGCGCTCGCGCCAATGAGTGCCAGCAGCACCAGGGTCGCGACACTTGCTGAGCGGTTCACGCCGTCACCTTCGACTGGCGGCTGGCGGCGAAGCGCTCCAGCGTCGGCACCAGCAGATTCATCAGCAACACCGCAAACGCGACGCCGTCCGGGTAACCACCCCAAGTGCGAATCAGATAGGTGAGCAAGCCGACGCCAATGCCGAACAGCAGGCGGGCGAGGGCGTTTTTCGCGCCGGACACAGGTTCGGTCACGATAAAAAATGCACCGAGCATGGTCGCGCCGCTGAGCAGATGAAACAGCGGCGAACCATGAGAATCCGACCCCGATCCGTTCCAGCACAACAGGCTGATGACGAACAGGCTGGCGAGCATCCCCACCGGTGCGTGCCAGGAAAAAATCCGCCGCTGCAACAGCCACAGGCCGCCGAG
The DNA here is from genome assembly GCF_025910115.1 of Pseudomonas sp. RG1. Classification (NCBI taxonomy): domain Bacteria; kingdom Pseudomonadati; phylum Pseudomonadota; class Gammaproteobacteria; order Pseudomonadales; family Pseudomonadaceae; genus Pseudomonas; species Pseudomonas sp. RG1. The sequence continues at coordinate 44,590 of NZ_JAPCIK010000046.1, read as the reverse complement.
CAGAAACGCCAGATTCACCCATTCCACACCGCGCCCGCCGAAACGGCCGAAGGCCGGGTTGCTGGCGAACAGCTCATCGATGGTCAGGCTTTTATTGATGCGCAGACTGTCCAGTGCCGTGGCCTGCGTCCAGGCGTCCGGTGCCGGAGCCGGGTTGAAAACCTGTTGCAACGCCGAGAGGAAATCGAGGCCATGACCGGGCCAGTGGGTCATCGCTTGCGGAAACAGCACCATGCTCAGGGCAAAACCAAGCATCGCCGGGTTGAACGGGTTTTTGCCGACGCCGCCATACAGATGTTTGCCGAACAACAGACCTGAAGCGGTCGCAATGACAGTCAGCCACCAAGGGCAATAAGCCGGCAGCGCGGCGGCCAGCAACATCGCACTGACCAGCGCGCTGCCATCACGCAGTGCCGCTTGCACCGCTTGTCGACGCAGATGGGCGACCCCGGCTTCGACGAGCAAAGCACTGGCAACCGCCAACAGCAGATTGATCAACACGCCCCAGCCATACAGCCAGAACAAAGCGAGCAGCCCTGGCAGCGCTGCGAGCAGCACGGTATTCATCGCCTGTTGCAGGCGATCGTCCGCTGCCTCAAGGGGTGGCATGGTTTTGCACCTGGCGCTCGGCGTCAGTCACGGCTTGCTCCAGTGCTGCGATCTGCTCCGGCGCAGCTTCCGCTGCCTGGGCTTTTTTCAGTTCGGCGCGGCGCATGGCCAACTGGATCTTGGCTCGCTTGAGTTCGGCGTCGTTGCTCGGAGCAGGGACGGCGGGAATCACCGGTTGGCTGCTTTCCAGCTTCGCCAGCGCTTGCTCGGCGGCTTCGAATTGTTGCTGCAGGACGATCAGTTGCGACTGCTGTTCGAACGTCGGCGGATGGCCGAAAGCTTTCAGCGATTTATGCAACTGAGCCCGACTCATCGCCACATCGACCTTGGCCTTCTTCAGCGCCGCATCGGCGTTAGCGGCTTTTTGTGCGCGCACCCGCTCAAGTGCAGCCTGCACCGGATCGGCGGTCGAGACTTGCGGTTGTGCCGCACGCGCGGCTCGCGCTTCACGTTCAGCCTGCTTTTGCTGTTCTTCACGCAGCAGGCGCTGGTTGCGGCGCTCGAAACGCTGGCGCGCATGGTCACGTTTGATCGCGCGGGCGCGCTGTTCTTCGAGATCAAATGCGAGACCGCCAACCACTGGGATCGTGTTCGCAGGCAAAGGATGCATTTCGATGCAGTCGACCGGGCACGGCGCAACGCACAGATCACAACCGGTGCACTCGTCGATCAGCACCGTGTGCATGAGTTTTGCCGCGCCGACGATGGCGTCGACCGGGCAGGCCTGAATGCACTTGGTGCAGCCGATGCATTCGGCCTCGCGGATGAAGGCGACTTGCGGCGGTGCCGGGCCACGGCTGATGTCCAGTTCCAGGACCGGTATTTTCAACAGCTCGGCCAGGGCAGCGATGGTTTCTTCGCCGCCCGGCGGGCACTTGTTGATCGGCTCACCGTCAACAATGCCTTGCGCATAGGGTTTGCATCCGGGATGGCCGCACTTGCCGCATTGGGTCTGCGGCAGCAGGGCATCGATGCGTTGAAGCAGACTCATGTTTTGATCAATCCACTGAATCCGAGAAAAATCACTGCGATCAGTCCGGCGCTGATCAGATCGATCGGCAGGCCGCGAAAGGGCAGGGGAATATCGTTGTCGACCGTGCGCTCGCGCAGATCGCAGAACACGCTCAACACCAGCCAGAAACCCAGCCCGGCGCCGAAACTCAATGCTGTCGCGTGCAGCAGGCCTTGATCATTTTGCGCATTGATCAACGCCAGCCCGAGTACGCCGGCATTGCCGAGCAGCAGCGGCCACAATCCGTCGAACGGCCAATCCGGCAGCCCGCGCGTCAGCAGTTTCAGTAGCGGCGCGATCATCAACACACTCAGCGGCAGAAACACGAACAGGCGCAGCGCTTCAAGCTGCAACGGCAGCAGTATCCACTGCCAGATCGCCTGACCGATAACGCCGACCACCACCATCAGGCACAACGTCGCCAACCCCAGCGCATGCACCTGGCGTCGGTTGCCCGCCAGCAGCGGAGCGACGCCCAGCGGCCAGTGCAACACGAAGTTGTTGAGCAGCGCAGCACTGATCAGCGTTAACACGAGTTCGGTCATGGTTCTGCCAGCGAAACGGGCGGGTGTCTCTTAAGGGTAGGCACTATCGGGCCAGATATGAAAAATCCCACCGGCATGCAGAGCACGTCGGTGGGATCGTTTTGCGGCAACGTCTTACTTGATGCGCTGACCTGGCTTGGCGCCGCTGTCCGGGCTCAGCAGGTAGATCTCTTCACCGCCGGGGCCGGCTGCCATCACCATGCCTTCGGAAATACCGAACTTCATTTTCCGTGGTTTGAGGTTGGCGATCATCATGGTCAGACGACCGTCGAGTTTTGACGGGTCCGGATACGCGCTCTTGATCCCGGAGAACACGTTGCGTTGCTCGTCACCGATGTCGAGGGTCAGGCGCAGCAGCTTGTCCGCGCCTTCGACGTGTTCGGCCTTGACGATCAAAGCGACGCGCAAATCGATGGCGGCAAAGGCGTCGAAATCGATTTCCGGCGACAGCGGATCCTTGGCCAGTTCGCCGTTGCCCGCAGGGGCGGCTGCGCCAGTGTCGGTCTGGCTGGCGGTCAGGTCTTCCTTGGAGGCGTCGGTCATGGCTTGCACTTTTACCGGGTCGATGCGGGTCATCAACGGTTTGAATTCGTTGAGCTGGTGATTGGCCAGCAGGGTGGTGTGGTCATTCCAGGTCAGCGGCGCGACGTTGAGGAACGCCTCGGCATCAGCGGCCAGCAGCGGCAGTACCGGTTTGAGGAAGATCACCAACTGGCGGAACAGGTTGATGCCGGTGGCGCAGATCGCCTGGACTTCATCCTGCTTGCCTTCCTGCTTGTTCAACGACCACGGCGCCTGGTCGGCGATCCACGCGTTGGCGCGGTCAGCCAGGGCCATGGTTTCACGCATGGCGCGGGCGAAGTCGCGGGCCTCGTAAGCGTCGGCAATGCTCGGCGCGGCGGCGAGGAAGGCCTCGGTCAGCTCCGGCGCGGCATTGTTGTCGACCAGCAGACCGCCGTTGCCCTTGTGGATGAAACCGGCGCAACGGCTGGCGATGTTGACCACTTTGCCGACCAGGTCGGAGTTGACCTTCTGCACGAAGTCTTCGAGGTTCAGATCGAGGTCATCGACGCCACGGCCCAGCTTGGCTGCGTAGTAATAGCGCAGGTATTCCGGCGACAGATGATCGAGATAAGTGCGGGCCTTGATGAACGTGCCGCGCGACTTGGACATTTTCTGACCATTGACGGTCAGGTAGCCGTGCACGTTGATGCCGGTCGGCTTGCGGTAGCCGGCGCCTTCGAGCATGGCTGGCCAGAACAGCGCGTGGAAATTGACGATGTCCTTGCCGATGAAGTGGTACAGCTCGGCAGTCGAGTCCTTGCCCCAGAACGCGTCGAAGTCCAGCTCCGGCGTGCGGTTGCAGAGGTTCTTGAAGCTGGCCATGTAGCCGATCGGTGCATCCAGCCAGACGTAGAAATACTTGCCCGGTTCGCCCGGAATCTCGAAACCGAAATACGGCGCATCGCGGGAAATGTCCCACTGCTGCAGGCCGGCGTCCAGCCATTCGGCGATCTTGTTGGCCACGGCGTCCTGCAGGGTGCCGCTGCGGGTCCAGGCCTGGAGCATTTCCTGGAAATCCGGCAGCTTGAAGAAGAAGTGCTGGGAATCCTTGAGCACCGGGGTGGCGCCGGAGATCGCCGACTTCGGATCCTTCAGGTCGGTCGGTGCGTAGGTCGCGCCGCATTTTTCGCAGTTGTCGCCGTACTGGTCTTCGGTGCCGCATTTCGGGCAGGTGCCCTTGATGAAGCGGTCGGCCAGGAACATTTTCTTTTCCGGGTCGAAATACTGGGTGATCGAGCGCTGGGCGATGTGCCCGGCGTCACGCAGCTTGAGGTAGATCTGGCTCGACAGCTCACGGTTTTCTTCGGCGTGAGTGGAGTGGAAATTGTCGAAATCGACGAGGAAGTCTGCAAAGTCGGCGCTGTGTTCAGCCTGCACGTTGGCGATCAGTTGTTCCGGGGTAATGCCTTCCTTTTCCGCGCGCAGCATGATCGCCGAACCGTGGGCGTCGTCGGCGCAGACATAGATGCATTGGTTGCCGCGATGCTTCTGGAAGCGCACCCACATATCGGTCTGGATGTATTCCAGCATGTGGCCAAGGTGGATCGAACCATTGGCGTAGGGCAGGGCGCTGGTGACGAGGATCTTGCGTGGCTCGGACATGGGGCTTCGCTACTTGATGAAACGGAGGTCGGCCACTATAAAGCGCCGGCGCATATTTTTCACCCCTGCGCCACTGGGTACTTTGAGAGCTCGTGTGGTGAGGGGATTTATCCCCGTTCGGCTGCGCAGCAGTCGTGGATATCGTTACACACGCAGCTCCTGACGTAACGGGGGCGGAAGTTTTGGGGCGGCTGCGCAGCCCAACGGGGATAAATCCCCTCGCCACAGTGGCTTTTCAGCGCAAGTAATCTGTTCGCCTCAAATCGGTGTCCAGCGTACGATAGCTGCCATCTTTTCCAGTCTTGTTATCGGAGTTGCCCATGAGCGCCGTCACTCGCGCAGCGGTGGAAGCCGTCCTCAGCCAATACACCGACCCCTACCTGAACCAGGATCCGGTCAGCGCCGGGTGCGTGAAAAACATCGAGATCATCGGTGACCGCGTCAATGTGCAGCTGGAAATCGGCTACGCCGCCGGTCTGTTCAAGAGCGGCTGGGCGCAATTGCTGCAACTGGCCGTCGAAAACCTCGACGGCGTGGTCATCGCCCGCGTCGAGGTCACCAGCGTGATCGCCGCGCACAAGGCCCAGGCGCAGATTCCCGGGCTGGCCAACGTCAAGAACGTCGTCGCCGTCGCGTCCGGCAAGGGCGGCGTGGGCAAATCCACCACCGCTGCCAACCTCGCGCTGGCGCTGGCCCGTGAAGGCGCCAAAGTCGGCATCCTCGACGCCGATATCTACGGCCCGAGCCAAGGCATCATGTTCGGCATTCCCGAGCGCACCCGGCCCGAGGTCAAGGATCAGAAATGGTTCGTGCCGCTCAAGGCCCACGGTGTGGAAGTCATGTCGATGGCGTTCCTGACCGACGACAACACGCCGATGGTCTGGCGCGGGCCGATGGTTTCCGGGGCGCTGTTGCAACTGGTTACGCAAACCGCTTGGGGCGATCTGGATTATCTGGTCATCGACATGCCGCCAGGCACCGGCGACATCCAGCTGACCCTGGCGCAGAAAGTCCCGGTGGCGGGGGCGGTGATCGTCACTACGCCGCAGGATCTGGCACTGCTCGACGCACGCAAAGGCGTGGAAATGTTCCGCAAGGTCAACATTCCGGTGCTGGGCGTGGTGGAAAACATGGCGGTGCACATCTGCTCGAACTGCGGGCATGCCGAGCATCTGTTCGGTGAAGGCGGCGGCGAGAAACTGGCCACCCAATACGGCGTCGAACTACTGGCCTCACTGCCGCTGTCGATGCTGATCCGCGAACAGGCCGATGGCGGCAAGCCAACCGTAATCGCCGAGCCGGACAGCCAGATTGCCATGGTCTATCAGGAACTGGCCCGCCACGTCGGCGCGCGCATTGTCTTGCAGGAAGCGGCCACGCCGGCGATGCCGAATATCACCATCAGCGACGATTGATCCATCGGCAGCGCTGAAAAACCTGTGGGAGCGAGCTTGCTCGCGAAAGCGGTAGATCAGGCAACCAATGGGTTGAATGACACACCGCATTCGCGAGCAGGCTCGCTCCCACATTTGTTTCAGGGTGACAGTCAGATCCGCAACCCGCCATCCATCTCCAGAATCCGCCCGGTGTAGTAGTCGTTCTCGAAGATATACGCCGCTGAATGGGCAATCTCCTCAGGCTTGCCCATGCGCTTGAGCGGAATGCCCGACGTCATCTTTTCCAGCGCTTCCGGCTTCATGCCCAGGGTCATCTCGGTTTCGATGAAGCCCGGTGCGATGCCCGCGACACGAATGCCGTAACGCGCCAGCTCCTTCGCCCAGGTCACGGTCGCCGCCGCGACGCCGGCCTTGGCTGCGGAATAGTTGGTCTGGCCGACGTTGCCCGCACGGGAGATCGACGAAATGTTAATGATCGCACCGCTGTTCTTCAGCTCGACCATTTTCGCTGCGACTTCACGGGTGCAGAGGAACACGCCGGTCAGATTGACGTCGATCACCGCCTGCCACTGCGCCAGGCTCATCTTGGTCATCTCACCGTCCTTGACCTTCAGCAACAGACCATCGCGCAGGATCCCGGCGTTGTTGATCAGGCCGTGGATGGCGCCGAAGTCTTCCGCCACTTGCGCGACCATGTGCTCGACCTGTTCTTCAATGGCGACGTTGCACAGGTAGCTGCGCGCTTCGACACCTTTGGCTTTGCAGGCGGCCACGGCGTCGTCGAGTTTTTCCTGATTCAGATCGACCAGGGCCAGCTTCGCGCCCTTGCCGGCGAAATACTCGGCCATGGAACGGCCCAAACCCTGGCAACCGCCGGTGATAATGATTACTTTGTCGTTGAGTTGCATTCGCATGTCCCGCTGGCAGGTCTGAGTTGTTTTTGTTGTCGGCAACGCTCGATCGGCACCGGTCAGGCCTGGTTGCACACGAACATTTGCCCGATGCGCGCCGGTTACTTTTCGCTGCGCGCCTGTCCGTTTTCTAGACGGAACCCATTTAAGGAGTCACAAATTGAGCGCTGAAGTGGCGAAGAATGCCCGAGAATTGCTTCTCAAGGAATACCGTGGAGTGCTGTCGACCCACTCCAAGTCGATGCCGGGTTTTCCCTTTGGCTCGGTTGTGCCGTATTGCCTGGACGAGCAGGGCCGGCCGCTGATCCTGATCAGCCGCATCGCGCAGCACACGCATAACCTGCAGAAAGATCCGAAGTGCTCGATGCTGGTGGGCGAGCGCGAGGCCGACGACGTGCAGGCGGTCGGGCGGCTGACCTATCTGGCCCAAGCGCAGAAACTCGAAGACCCGGCCGCGATCGAGGCTGCCGCCGAGCGTTATTACCGCTATTTCCCCGACTCGCAGAATTATCACCAGGCCCACGATTTCGATTTCTGGGTGCTCAATCCGGTGCGCCATCGCTACATCGGCGGCTTTGGTGCGATCCACTGGATCGATAACCTGACTCTGGCTAACCCGTTCGCCGGCAAGGCTGAAATCAGCATGGTCGAGCACATGAACAGCGATCACGCCAAAGCCATTGCCCATTACGTCGAGCTGACCGGGCTGCCCAACAGCACGCCGGCGCAACTGGCCGGCATCGACAGCGAGGGCATGCACCTGCGCATTGGTCAGGCCGTCTATTGGTTGCCCTTCGCGGCACCATGTAATACGCCGACACAAGTGCGCGAGGCCTTGGTTTCTCTGGCTCACGCCCAGTCCTGGCCGAAAAAAGCGCAAAGTTAAGCTTGAATTCACGCAAGGGCGACGTCATCTAAGGCTTACTGCAAGGCATTTCTTGCGTTGAGGAAACTTTGATGCGCCCTTTTCTGTTGCTCTTTCTGCTGTTTCCAGTGCTGGAGCTGTTCGTATTCGTCAAAGTGGCAGGCTCAATCGGGTTCTTCCCGGCCCTGCTGCTGATCATTCTCGGCTCGATGTTCGGTGTGTTCGTGCTGCGCGTCGCCGGTCTGGCCACCGCATTGCGTGCCCGGGAAAGCCTGAATCGCGGCGAATTGCCCGCGCAGACCATGCTCGAAGGCCTGATGCTGGCACTGGCCGGCGGCCTGTTGATCATTCCCGGCTTCATCAGTGACGTGGTCGGTCTGGTGATGCTGTTGCCGGTCACCCGTCGTCTGCTGGCGAACAAGATGCGCCAGCGTGCTGAAGACCAGGCGATGCGCCAGCGTGCCTTCGCCGACGACCTGCAACCCCGTGGCGGCCCGGCCCCGCGCGAGCCGCTCGGTCGAGAGCCGAATGTGATCGAAGGCGAGTTCGAACATCGCGACAACAAGTGACATCAGCATCGACACGGCACCTTCGGGTGCCGTGCTCGTTTATGGCTGTTATTTACCGTGTCTGGATGAAAAATTTTTTCCGCCAGCCCTTGTAATCGGCTTGTACGCCCCTATGTATCGGTCACCGAAAGGTTTCCGGTATTCAAACCGGACAGACTTGCGCGGTTCGCTCGACGGACCGCAACCGGCGCAGGCCGGATTCGTTAAACCCGCCGGGACTACACCGGCCGATGAAAACCACAATTAGGAGAGATCGACAATGAAGCTTCGTCCTCTGCATGACCGCGTCGTCATCCGTCGCAGCGAAGAAGAAAAGAAAACCGCTGGCGGTATCGTCCTGCCAGGTTCGGCTGCTGAAAAAGCCAACCACGGTGTGATTCTCGCTGTAGGCCCGGGCAAAGCTCTGGAAAACGGTGAAGTGCGTGCACTGTCCGTGAAGGAAGGCGACAAGGTTGTGTTCGGTCCTTACTCCGGCAGCAACACTGTGAAAGTCGATGGCGAAGACCTGCTGGTAATGAGCGAGAACGAAATCCTCGCGGTTATCGAAGGCTGATATCCCCGTTCATTTTCCCGCTACTACAAAGTATTTAAGGAATATCGATCATGGCTGCTAAAGAAGTTAAGTTCGGCGATGCCGCCCGTACCAAGATGCTCAAAGGCGTCAACGTTCTGGCTGACGCGGTAAAAGCGACCCTGGGCCCGAAAGGCCGTAACGTGGTTATCGAGAAGAGCTTCGGCGCTCCGACCATCACCAAGGACGGCGTTTCCGTCGCCAAAGAAATCGAACTGGATGACCGCTTCGAAAACATGGGCGCGCAGCTGGTCAAAGACGTTGCCTCCCGTGCCAACGATGACGCTGGTGACGGTACTACCACCGCTACCGTTCTGGCTCAGTCGATCGTCAACGAAGGCCTGAAAGCCGTCGCTGCCGGCATGAACCCGATGGACCTCAAGCGCGGCATCGACAAGGCGACCATCGCCATTGTCAAAGAGCTCAAAGCCCTGTCCAAGCCATGCGCTGACTTCAAAGCCATCGCTCAGGTCGGCACCATCTCGGCCAACTCCGACAACTCCATCGGCGACATCATTGCCGAAGCCATGGAAAAAGTCGGTAAAGAAGGCGTGATCACCGTTGAAGAAGGCTCGGGCCTGGAAAACGAACTGTCGGTTGTAGAAGGCATGCAGTTCGACCGTGGCTACCTGTCGCCATACTTCGTCAACAAGCCGGACACCATGGTTGCCGAGCTCGACGGCCCGCTGATCCTGCTGGTCGACAAGAAGATCTCGAACATCCGCGAAATGCTGCCAGTGCTGGAAGCCGTTGCCAAAGCCGGCCGCCCACTGCTGATCGTGGCCGAAGACGTTGAAGGCGAAGCCCTGGCGACTCTGGTTGTGAACAACATGCGTGGCATCGTCAAAGTCGCTGCCGTCAAGGCACCGGGCTTCGGCGACCGTCGCAAGGCCATGCTGCAGGACATCGCTGTTCTGACCGGCGGCACCGTTATCTCCGAAGAGATCGGTCTGAGCCTGGAAAGCACCACTCTGGAGCACCTGGGTAACGCCAAGCGCGTGACCCTGTCCAAGGAAAACACCATCATCGTTGACGGTGCTGGCGTGCAGGCAGACATCGAAGGCCGTATCGCTCAGATCCGCGCCCAGGTTGCCGAAACTTCCTCGGACTACGACCGTGAAAAACTGCAAGAGCGTCTGGCCAAGCTGTCCGGCGGCGTTGCAGTGATCAAGGTTGGCGCTGGTTCCGAAGTTGAAATGAAAGAGAAGAAAGCCCGCGTTGAAGACGCCCTGCACGCAACCCGCGCAGCCGTTGAAGAAGGCGTGGTACCTGGCGGTGGCGTGGCGCTGATCCGTGCTCTGGAAGCACTGACCGAGCTGACCGGCGACAACGCTGACCAGAACGTCGGTATCGCTGTGCTGCGTCGCGCTGTTGAAGCGCCGCTGCGTCAGATCGCTGCCAACTCCGGTGACGAGCCAAGCGTAGTCGTCAACGAAGTGAAGAACGGCAAAGGTAACTTCGGTTACAACGCTGCTTCCGGCGAATACGGCGACATGATCGAAATGGGCATCCTGGACCCAACCAAGGTAACCCGTTCGGCTCTGCAAGCTGCAGCCTCCATCGGCGGTCTGATCCTGACCACCGAAGCAGCGGTTGCCGACGCACCGAAGAAAGAAGGTGCAGCTGGCGGCGGTATGCCAGACATGGGCGGCATGGGTGGCATGGGCGGCATGATGTAAGCCAGCCCTGGCCCTGCAACGCAAAACCCCGCTGGCGAAAGTCAGCGGGGTTTTTTATTGCCCCAATTTCGAAGCTCACTGGTATCCCCCTGTGGGAGCGAGCCTGCTCGCGAAAGCGGTCTGTCATCCGACATGCAAGCCAGTTGAGCCGCCAATTCGCGAGCAGGCTCGCTCCCACAGGTTGTTTATTTCAGGCGTTGATCGGCTGTGTGTTCATCGCCGTCGAAGTCTTGCCAGCCGGGCGATACAGCACCCAGTAATAAGCCCCCAGACAAATCAGCCAGCAGAAAATCGCCGTCCATACGTTGTGCGAAAAGAAGTGCGCGCCCTGCATCATGCGGCTGATCGAGAACACCGAGCCCAGCGCAAAGGCAAATACAAACGCCTGCCGTGCCAGTCGCGGGCGGCGGTCGCGCAACACGAAGAACAACGCAAACAAGGTAAACCCGGTTGCCGCATGGCCACCCGGCCAGCAACGTCCCGGCTTGTCCGTGGCGGGGCGATGCTCCATCAGTTTGCTGTAGGTCTCGTGGCCGCCGAATTGCTCCAGGCTCCATGGGCACTGCACGGCGGTGACGGCTTTGACTGGAGTGACAAACGAAGTCGCCAGCCCCAGCGACAGCACCAGGCAACCGAGTTCGCGCTTGAACGGTTTCAGCCGTTCGATGAAAAACGCGCCGATGAAACCCAGAATGGCAAACACCGAGAAGCCGATCACCAGCTGTTTCGCCCGGTCATGCAGGATGTCTTCAAGAAAATAGCTGTGCCGCCCGATGAAATCCCCGGCGACCGGGTCGTAGAACATTTGCGCCAGAACCATGTCCAGATCGGTCAGTTCGAGCAACAGCAGAATGATCGCCGCCGCTGCGGGAATGCCCAGACACAACCACCAGTTCAGCGGTCTTGAAGCGGGAAGGGCAGAGGTCGACACCATGACAGGTTCCTTGGTCGATGAACGGAGGAGAGAGCGTAATCGCGCGGAGTCTGCGCGCGCTGGCGTCGGCGATTTGTTAACCGAAAGTGAAAAAAACGTCGCAGCGCGCGCAGCGCAGGTTTATCGAAAAACGCCCCTAGCCCTGAGCCACACTTGGCCGTAAGCTGCGCGGGCCAAGACGGCCGTTACCCCGTTCGGAGGAGATGTCCATGCGAATTCTGCTGGTCGAAGACAACCGTGACATCCTGGCCAATCTGGCCGATTACCTGGGCATGAAAGGCTATACCGTCGATTGCGCACAAGACGGCTTGTCCGGTCTGCATCTGGCGGCCACCGAGCATTACGACCTGATCGTGCTCGACATCATGCTGCCCGGCATCGACGGCTACACCTTGTGCAAACGCCTGCGCGAAGACGCCCGGCGTGACACGCCGGTGATCATGCTCACCGCCCGCGATCAACTCGACGACCGGCTGCAAGGCTTCAAGTCCGGCGCCGACGATTACCTGATCAAACCGTTTGCGCTGTCCGAGCTAGCGGCCCGCGTCGAAGCGGTCATGCGCCGTGCTCAGGGCGGCGGTCGCCGCGCATTGCAGGTCGGTGATCTGAGCTACGACCTCGACACCCTGGAAGTGACCCGCGAAGGCAAGCTGCTCAAGCTCAACCCGGTCGGTCTCAAGCTGCTCGCGGTGTTGATGCAGAAGAGCCCGCACGTGCTGCGTCGGGAGATTCTCGAGGAAGCGCTGTGGGGCGATGACTGCCCGGACAGCGACAGCCTGCGCAGCCATGTTCACCAGTTGCGCCAGGTGATCGACAAGCCATTCGCCAAGCCACTACTGCACACCGTGCACGGTGTCGGTTATCGCTTGGCCGAGGGGCGAGATGGAGTTTAAGCAGAGTCTTTCCCAGCGGATCATCATCGCCTTTGCGCTGATGAGCGCACTGGTCGCCGGCGCCTTCGCCATGGGCATCGTTGCAACGGTGCATCTGGTGGAAGAGAAACTGATTTCCGCAGGGCTGGGCGGCGATCTGCAACGTTTGCTGCTGATGGACAACGTCTCCGACTGGAGCCATCGCCCCGAGCCGGATCAGTTGTTCTATTTCAGTGGCGGGCCGGGGGATTTCGACCTGCCCAAGGATCTGCGTCACCTCGATGCCGGTTTCCACGAGGTCTTTCGCGAGCAGCTGTCCTATCACGCCATGGTCGAAGTGGTGGATGGTCGGCGTTATGTCTTGCTGCAGGACCAAAGCGATTTCGAAGAGCGCGAGCGCGTGCTGTTTGCCGTGGTGCTGGTGGGCTTCGTGCTCAGCCTGGCCTTGGCGGTGTTTCTCGGCTGGGTGCTCGCGCGCAAGGTGATGGCGCCGGTGGTGCGCCTGGCGCGGCAGGTCCGTCATCGCGACCAGTTGCTCGGGCTGGCGCCGCCCCTGGCGCCGGATTATGCGGCGGATGAAGTCGGTGAACTGGCGGTGGCGTTCGATGCCACGCTGGGGCGCTTGCGTCAGGCGCTGAACCGCGAGCGTTTGTTCACCAGCGACGTCAGCCATGAATTGCGCACGCCGCTGATGGTCCTCGCCAGTTCCTGCGAACTGCTGCTGGAAAACCCCGGTCTTGATCAGCGCGGTCGCGCCCAGGTCGAGCGCATTGCCCGGGCCAGCGAGGAGATGCGCGAACTGGTGCAGACCTTCCTGATGCTGGCGCGCGCACAGAACGAAGAGGCCGGCGCCGCGCCGCAGCAAAACCTCACGCAAGTCGCCGAGAGCCTGCTGTGCCTGTGGCGCGAGCCGATCGAGCGCAAGGGCCTGAAGCTGATGTTCGAGCCGGGCGATCCACCGGACACACGTTACAACGCGACCTTGCTCAATGCGGTGATGGGCAACTTGCTGCGTAACGCACTGCATTACACCGAAGAGGGTTTCATTCGCCTTACCCTCACTGCCAACGGTTTTGTCGTCGAGGACTCAGGGGTGGGTATTCCCGAGGAAAAACGCGAGGCGATGTTCGAGCCGTTTGTGCGCGGTAGCGAGAAACGTGGCGAGGGTCTCGGCTTGGGCCTGTCACTGGTCCAGCGTATCTGCGAAAACCAGGGCTGGACGGTCAGTTTGAGCACGATGGAGCCCAATGGCTGCCGATTCGAGGTAGATCTTGGCGTGAATGCCAGCAAATAGTGGCTCGAGGCTACTCCCGCCCACCTGTCTAAATCCTGTATAACGTTGTAATACTTTGCAGATTTACCTGACAGAATTTTCACAATTGGATGACCTGACGCTGACACGCCGCTGCTTAAGGTGGCGTCATCAGAACAGGAGTCCAGATGATGGCCGGCCCGATCAAGCTCGATTTTTCCGAAAAGTACGACGACCAACACGCACAACGATATCTGCGCAAGCACCAGCAAAGCCTCGGTCGCCGCCTGTCGCACTGGCGCGATGAGCAAGTCGGTCGCAAGGCCTTGGCGCTGGCGGGAGATCCCGGGCTGGTGCTGGATCTGCCCTGCGGTGCCGGGCGTTTCTGGCCAATGCTCGCGGAGAAGCCCAACCGGGTGATCATTGGCGCGGACAATTCCGAGTCGATGATCAAGACCGCGCTGCAAGGGCAGCCAGCCGATGTGGTCAAGCGTGTACAGCCGCTGCACACCTCGGCATTCGATATCGCTCTGCCGGATAACTCGGTCGACAGCATCTTTTGCATGCGTCTGTTGCACCACATCGGCGAGGCCGAGCACCGCCGGGTGATCCTGCGCGAGTTCGAGCGGGTGACCCGTGACAGCGTGATTGTTTCGTTGTGGGTCGACGGCAATTTCAAGGCCTGGAAGCGCAAGCGCGCCGAGCGGGATCGGCCAAGTCATGATTACCAGAATCGGTTTCTGATTCCGGCGGCGACGATCGAGAAAGAATTTGAACAGGCGGGTTTCCGCATTCAGGAACAACTGGACTTCATACCGCTCTATGCGATGTGGCGAGTTTACGTATTACGCAAGAGGTAGAGGATGGCAGTGCAAGCAGCGGTTGAAGCGGATGTCGCTCCCCAGGATCGTTTCGATTATTACTGGAACCAGCGCGGCGAATGGGTTGAAGAGCCCAATGTGCGCCGTGGTGGCGAAAGCGGGGTGCAGCGCATCGTCGACCGTGACGGTCAGCTTTTGTACGCCAAGCGCCAGACCGGGCACATCTATCGCAGTTGGTTGCACCCCTTCGGTCGCCCGACCGTATTGCGCGAACTCGATGCCCTGACTGGCGTAAGCAAACTCGGCGTACGCGTACCGCAGATCGTCTTTTGCGGCGCTCAGCCGGATCCGCAGCACAAATGGCGCGCACTGCTTGTCACCAAATCCCTCGACGGTTTTCAGGAACTGGAACACTGGCTGGCCGCCGCCGGTGGTCGCTATCAATGTGGTGACGTGGTCTACGAAAAAGTCCTCAAGGACCTCGCCGAGAACCTGGCGCGCATGCACAAGGGCCGCTGGCAACACAGCTGCATTTACATCAAACACGTTTTCGTGCGCGTCACCGGTGAAGGTGAAACGGCGCAGGTTGAAGTGGCGTTGATCGATCTGGAGAAGTGCCGCCAGCGTCTGACCCCCTATCGAGCCGCACAGCATGACTTGAAGCAACTGCGTCGCCATTCGTCGTTCCGCGATGCCGACTGGAAAAAACTCGTCTACTTTTATGAGACGGCGTTTGGCAGCGCTATCAAAGGTTTATAGCGATGAAACTCGAAATTGCACGAGGTTTGTTCCTGGTCGGGGCCTTGGCAGTTGCTTCACTGGCGGTGGCTGCCTGGGAGCAGCCGCGCATGCAGGTCATAGGGGCGTCCGGGAACGACGCTCATTGTTCGGTTCCACGGGTGGCAAAAGCCTCCGTGGCGACCCAGCCCGATCATGATTTGCTGTTGTTCATGTTCGGACTGTCTCAGGGAATGAGGCCAGCCAGTTGAAACGATTGAAGCCCAAATGAAAGGCCTCGCAATTGCGAGGCCTTTTATTTGGGATACGGATTGTGTAGGAGCTGGCGAAGGCTGCGATCTTTTGATCTTGCTTGATCGTTCCTACGCTCTGCGTGGGAACGCCTCAAAGGACGCTCCGCGTTCCAATGGGACGCGGAGCGTCCCGAGCTGCATTCCCACGCAGAGCGTGGGAACGATCAAAATACCGCATTCGCGAGCAGGCTCGCTTCCCACAGGATGTTATTTGCGATCCGGTTTCGCCAGGAAGGTATAAACACACGGCAGCACGAACAACGTAAACAGCGTGCCAATCGACATCCCCGTGGCAATCACCATGCCGATATCAAAGCGGCTCACGGCTCCCGCACCGGTGGCCAGAATCAGCGGCACCATGCCGAACACCATTGCCGCCGTTGTCATCAGCACCGGGCGCAAGCGAATTGCCGCTGCTTCCTCCACCGCTTCACGGGCGCTCAGGCCCTTGTCCTTGCGCAACTGGTTGGCGAATTCGACGATCAGGATGCCGTGCTTGCTGATCAGGCCGATCAGCGTCACCAGCCCGACCTGGGTGTAGATGTTCATGCTCGACCAGCCGAGGAACAGCGGAATCAGCGCCCCGCAAATCGACAGCGGTACGGTCACCAGAATCACCAGCGGATCGCGGAAGCTTTCGAACTGTGCGGCCAGCACGAGAAAGATGATCGCCAATGCCAGAGCGAAAGTTACCCACAATGCGCTGCCTTCCTGCACGTACTGGCGCGAGGCACCGCCGTAATCGAAGGCAAACCCGGCCGGTGCTTCTTCGCGGGCAATCTGCAGCACGGTGTCGATGGCTTCGCCCATGCTCACCAGCGGGAAACCGGAAATCTTCGCCGCGTTGAGCTGCTGGAACTGATTGAGCTGGCGCGGCCGTGCGCGGTCGCTGACCTTGATCAAGGTCGACAGCGGCAGCAATTCGCCCTGGGTGTTTTTCACGTAGTAATTGTTCAGCCAGTCCGGGTTGTCGCGGTAGGCCCGTTCAACCTGGGCGATGACCTTGTAGCTGCGCCCGTCGATGGTGAAGCGATTGATCTCCGCCTCGCCGAGCAAGGTCGCCAGCGTGCTGCCGAGGTCAAGCATCGACACGCCCATCTGCGCGGCCTTGTCGCGGTCGATATCCACGACTACTTCCGGCTTGTCGAACGCCAGATCGAGGTCGACGAAGGCGAACTTGCCCGACTCCATGGCGCGTTTCTCGATGCGCTCGGCGACTTGCAGCAGCAGCTCGTAGTCATTGGCGGTGTTGACCACGAATTCGAAGGGCAGGCCTTCACCGGTGCCGGGCAGGGAGGGCAGGTTGAAACCGAAGATCTGCAGGCCGGGAATGCTCTCCAGTTTGCTCTGCACCTCGGGGAGGATTTCCATCTGCGTGCGGCTGCGCTCGTTCCATGGCTTGAGCAGGAAGCCGCCGATACCGGCCTGCACGCCGTTGTAGCCGTTGATCTGGAACGATGAGTAGTACTCGGGAAACTCTTTGAAGATGGTGATGAATTCGTCGGTGTAGGTGCTCAGGTAGTCGAGGTTGGTCGGCTGCGGTGCGCTGGCCATCATGAAAATGATGCCCTGATCCTCGTCCGGGGCCAGTTCCGACTTGGTGAACTTGAGAAACACCGGAATCAGGCACAGCACGATTACTGCGAATACCAGCACCACCGGCCGGGTATTGAGCGTGCCATGCAGCATGCTTTGATAACGGCGCTTGAGGCCTTCAAAGACGCGGTCGAGGCGATGGGCCAGGCCGCTGGGATTCTCTTCGTGGCGCAGCAGAAACGCGCACATCATCGGCGACAGCGTCAGGGCGACGACGCCGGAAATCACCACTGCGCCGGCCAGGGTCAGGGCGAACTCCTTGAACAACGCCCCGGTAAGCCCGGTGAGGAAACCGATCGGCGCATACACCGCTGCCAGGGTGATGGTCATCGACACCACCGGCATGGCAATTTCCCGCGCGCCTTCCAGCGCTGCGTCGAACGGCGTCTTGCCTTCCTCGATATGTCGGTGGATGTTTTCCACCACGACGATCGCATCGTCCACCACCAGACCGATGGCCAGCACCATGGCCAGCAGCGTCAGCAGGTTCATCGAGTAACCCATCATCTGCATGAAGAACATCACGCCGATCATCGACAGCGGAATGGTCACTACCGGGATCACCACCGAACGCAGAGCGCCGAGAAACAGGAACACCACGACGATAACGATCAGCACCGCTTCGAACAGGGTTTTCACCACCTCATCGATCGAGGCCTGAATGAACAATGTCGCGTCGTAGGCGATTTCGCTTTTCAGGTTCGGCGGCAGCTGCGCTTCCAGCTCGGGCATCAGCTTGCGCACTTCCTTGATCACGTCCAGCGGGTTGGCGCCGGGGGTGGCCTTGATGCCGATGTATACCGATGGCGTGCCGCCGAACGAGCTGATCGAATCGTAGTTTTCCGCGCCCATTTCCACCCGCGCGACATCACGCAGCAACACACGGCTGTCGCCATCGACCTTGAGCGGAATCGCCGCGAAGGCCTCGGCGGATTTCAGTTCGGTGTTGGCGTTGATGCTGGTGACGGTGTACTCGCCTTTCACCTCGCCGGCAGCGGAGAGGAAGTTGTACTGGCGCACCGCAGCGGTCACGTCGGCGGCGCTGAGGCCGAAGCCGGCGAGTTTCACCGGGTCGAGCCACAGGCGCATGGCGAACACCTGATTGCCGAGGATCTCCGCTTCGGCCATGCCCGGCAGCGTCGCCAGTTTTGGCTGGATGACCCGCGACAGATAGTCGGTGATCTGCGGGTTGCTCAGGTCCTTGCTGAAGAAACTGATGTACATCAGCGCCGAAGCGTCGGCGGATTCCTTGCTCAGCACCGGGTCTTCGGCGTCCTGCGGCAGCTTGTTCTTCACCTCGTTGGCCTTGGCCAGCAGTTCGGTGAACAAGCGGTCGGTGTTGGCACCGATGCGCGCGTAAATTGAAATCACCGAGAAGTTCTGCCGGCTGACCGAGGTCATGTAATCGATGCCTTCGGCGCTGGCCAGGCTCTGTTGCATCGGCTGGGTGATGTAGCCCTGAATGGTTTCGGCGTTGGCCCCGGGATAAGCCGTGGTCACCGTGATCAGGGCGTTTTCCATCTGCGGGTACTGGCGCAGGGGCAGCTTGCTCCAGGCCTGGAAGCCCAGCAGCACAATCAGCAGGCTGACCACGGTGGCGAGCACCGGGCGGCGGATGAACGGATCGGTAAAAGCCATGGGGATTCCTTGATCAGTCGGCGCGAGGCGGACTGTTCTGCTCGCCGAGGGTCTTGTCGTCGCTGATGGCAATGTGGGCGCCGTTGTCCAGTTTGATCTGGCCCGCCGTCACCACTTGTTCGCCGCTCTGCACGCCCTTGTTGATCATCACCAGGCCATCGCGGCGTTCACCGGTTTCGACGAAACGACGTTCGGCGATCAGCAGCGGTTGGCCGTTGTCATCCTTGGCGACGCTGCCGTCCTCGGCCTTCTTCTGCCCGACCACGTACACCGAGTTGCCGTACAGGGTGTAGGTGATCGCGCTCTCCGGCACGACGATGTGCTTTTGCGGATCAGGCAGCAGCACTTCAAGGCTGGCGAACATCCCCGGCAGCAGCTTGCCGTCGGGGTTGGCGAGGGTGGCGCGGACGAGGATATTGCGCGTGGTGCTTTCGACGATCGGGTTGATTGCGCTGATCTTGCCGGCAAAACTCTGCCCCGGATAAGCGGCGACGGTGAACTGCACGGGCTGACCGATAGCGAGTTTTGGCACCGCTTGTTCCGGCACATAGAAGTCAGCGTAAAGGCTGCTCAAATCCTGCAACGTAGCGATTTTGGTACCGCTGGCGAGGTAGTCGCCGACGTCGACCTGGCGGATGCCGATGGTGCCGCTGAAGGGCGCGAGGATGCGTTTTTTCGCCAGCGACGCGTTGAGCTGATTGACCGTGGCCTTGTTCTTTTGCAGCACGGCGGAGAGGCGGTCGTACTCGCCTTTGGAGATCGCGCGGCTGTCGACCAGTTGCGCGCCACGGCCGAAGTCCAGTTGCGCCAGGCCCAGGTCAGCCTTGGCGGTTTCGAGCAGGGCGGTTTCCACGGCGCTGTCGAGTTGCAGCAACGGCTGTCCGGCCTTGACCTTCTGCCCGGATTCGAATTTGAGTTCAGTGACGGTGCCGGCGACTTCCAGACTCAAGTCGACACCTTGCAGCGCCTTGAGCGTGCCGACGGTGGGCAGGCGCATCTGCCACGGCTGTTCGCCGGCAGTGGCCACGGCGACGCTGATCGGCGGCTTGGGCTTGGAAAAGCCCTGGATCATCGTGTAGATCGAAAAGGCTTTGTATCCGCCCAGTACCAGGACGATCAGCAAAACAACACCCAACATGATCAGCATGCGGCGACGCAGCATATGTCCAGTTCCTTGGATAAATCATGAGACAGGCGGGCACATTACTCCGAGTCAGGTGGGGATTCCAACTGGCAGTGTTTACAGGTGCAGCGGGACACAATCCTGTGGTGAGGGGATTTATCCCCGTTGGGCTGCGAAGCGGCCCCCTGAATCCTTCAGTCATACCGCAATTGCAGTTTTAAGGGCGGCTGCGCCACCCAGCGGCGATAAATCCCCTCGCCACAGGATGGGGGGGCATCTCAAAAATGAGCGGGTATCAGGCCATCAAGTGCAGATGGTTGTCCCAGAGCCCCGCCGGCAATTCCAGCGGCTTGGCCAGCAGTTGTGCTTGACGGCAATCGTAGTAACGGCAACGGCCCTGACCCGAGGTCACGACAAAGCCATCCTTTACCGCACCAACGCCGGCGCAATCAGGCAAAGGCGCATCGAGGCGCAGTTCGCCGCTGTCCAGATCCCAGATAAAGAAGCGATTGCCGCGCGGCGCTGTCAACGCGACCAGACGCAGGTCGCTGTGCACCGCAACGCTGGCGGTGTAGTGACCCATCGCCTGCAACTGATCTTCCGCTACCGGGAACGCCACAAACGGTTGCCCGGGTCGCTTGATCGCCAACAGCTCCGAGCGCTCGTGGGACGGCCCCATGAATTGCTGACCGGCAACGATGGTGCCGTCACTGGCGATGCCCAGGTGGCGGACGCTGTTCATCTGCTGGGCGAGGGTTTCCTTGCTCAGCAACGTGCCGTCGCGCTGCATCAGCACCAGGCTCGGCTCCATGGCGTTGAGGTTCATGTCGACGCGGCTTTCCGCCTCGGTGCGAATGCCGCCGTTGGCCACCACCAGCGTCTCGCCGTCGGGCATCCACGACACCTGATGCGGGCCGAGACCGTGAGTGGAAATCTCGCCCGTGTGCACCAGCCGTTCGCCCTCGAACTTGTACACGCCGAGCAGGCCACGGCCGGGATCGCTCGTGTCATTCTCGGTGGCGTACAGGTATTCGCCGTCCTTGTGCACCACGGCGTGGCCGTAGAAGTGCCGGTCCGGCTGCGAGGTCACGGTCTGCAGCAGCTTGCCGTCGCGCAGGTCGATCAGGTAACTCTCGGTTCCCGGACGCCGCGCGACGAACAGCGCCAGCGGCTGCGTCGGATGATTGATGATGTCGTGGCAACGCTGGCCGACGTGGGTGGCGAACACCCGCGTACCGTCGAGCCGATAGCCGACGGCGTAATGCTTGCCGTCAGTATCGTCGCGCGCCGACAGCAGCAGCGGGCTCTGATCCTTGCGTTTGAACAGCGTCCAGCCGCCCAGCGTCACTGCTCCCAGCAGTGCACTACCTAAAGTCAGAACCTGACGTCGCAGCATGGCACTCGCCCTCATCAGTCACCGTCGTTGGCGTTGAAGCCCAGTTGGATGCCCAGCGCCTTGGCCAGCTCGCCTTCATGCAGGCGATGGACGACGTTGAGGCTGTCGTAGATATCGTTGAGTTGCTGGCGACCGGCGTCGTCTTCGAGCATTTCGCCCAGCGAGCGCTGGGTGCTGTCGAACAGCTTCAGCGAAGCGGCATAAGCGGCATCGATCTTGTCCGCCAACGGCTTCTGTTCGGCCGGCAGCAGACCGCGCAGGCCTTTGTTGTCGACGCCTTCCCAGACGGTTTTGGCCGCGGCAAGGCTGGCTTCCAGTGCGGTCAGCGACGACTGGCTGCGCCACGCATCCGCCTGGAACGGCTGCGGCACGCCTTTGCTCTGGCGGCCCATCGGCGTGCCGAGTTTTTTCTTCAGGGTATCCAGTGCAGTCACTTGTACGCGCAGCAGATCGGCGATCGCTTCGTGGGAGTCGGCGTAGCGCTGGTTGGGGAACTTGCTCATCTGCGCGAGCATGCCATCGGTGTTGTTCCAGCCCTGCAGGATCTCTTCGGCCAGTTGCTTCTGGCGCTCGCCGATGGCGATCAGCAGCGGGCAGTATTTGGCTTTTTGCCCATAGTTGGCGACGTCAGGCTTGGCGTCGAAGAGGATGTATTCGTAAGCCGACAGGCCCTGCACCACGACGCTTGATTTGGCCAGTGC
The DNA here is from genome assembly GCF_025910115.1 of Pseudomonas sp. RG1. Classification (NCBI taxonomy): domain Bacteria; kingdom Pseudomonadati; phylum Pseudomonadota; class Gammaproteobacteria; order Pseudomonadales; family Pseudomonadaceae; genus Pseudomonas; species Pseudomonas sp. RG1. The sequence continues at coordinate 22,902 of NZ_JAPCIK010000046.1, read as the reverse complement.
GGCGGCATCGATCTGCGGCTGGGCGACGACCAGTTGCTCGACCTGACGGCCGACGAGGTTTTTCTTGTCCGGCCAGAACTGCACTTGCCACGAACGGTTGCCCTCGGCCAGCGGACCGATCAGCAGCGGTTGCAACTCGGCCCAGGCTTTCTGCGCGTGAAGGAAGTCGGCACGGGCGGTTTCCAGGGTCTCTTTGCCCTGGCAGTAGGCGAGGGCGCTGACTGCCAGTTGCTTGTCGGCTTCGACCCAGCGAGTGTAGGTCGGCAGGATCACCGATTTGGCGATCGCCGCCGAAGTGACCGCTTGCGGGTCCTGCGGCGAGCAGGCGCCGAGGGCGAGCGCGGCGAGGCTGGTGAACAGTAACTTGGGACGGAACATGTCGGGCTCCCGATGTTTTTTCAGTATTTAAAGTGAGTTCAGAAACGCCAGCAACGCAGCGCGCTGCTCGGCATTGAAAGACAAAACCTGTTGCTGCGCCGCCGTCGCTTCGCCGCCATGCCAGAGCACCGCTTCGAGCAGGTTGCGTGCGCGGCCGTCATGCAAAAACTGGGTGTGATCGCTGACCGCTTGCGTCAGACCAATCCCCCACAACGGCGGGGTGCGCCAGTCGCGGCCGGAGGCCTGAAATTCCGTGCGGTTGTCCGCCAGGCCTTCGCCCATGTCATGCAGCAGCAAGTCGCTGTACGGACGAATCACCTGATTGGCCAATTCCGGTTCGGCGGCATCGGCGGCGGTGGTGTATTTCGGCGTGTGGCACGACTGGCAACCGGCCTGGAAAAACAGATTCTTGCCGGCCAGCACCTGTGGGTCGTTGACGCCACGGCGCGCCGGCACTGCCAGGTTGCGGCTGTAGAACAGCACCAGACGCAGGATGTTGTCGCTGACTTCCGGTTCGCCGTCCGGGCCATTACCGTTCGGCTCCTGTTTGCAGGCGGTTTGCGCCTCGGTGCAATCGTCGAACGGCCGCAGGCTGGTGGTCAGGCCCATGTCACCGGAGAATGCGTGAACGTTCTGCTGATTGAGATTCGGCTGCCCGGCTTTCCAGCCGAACCGGCCGATGACGGTTTTCTGCAACTGGTCATCCCAGACACGGTTGGGCCGGCCGTTGATGCCGTTGTTCTCTTTCGCCTGGGCGGCGGCGTTGGCGAGGATCGCCTCCTCGGGGATGGCTTCGAGCAGGCCCAGACCAATCATCGGCGGCGCCACCCGCGCGGAAAAACGCGTGTCCGGGTGCATCGGGCCGTAGCCGAGTTGAGTGATCTGCAGGGTCGGCTTGCGCAACTCGATCTCGGTGCCGTCCTTGAAGCGTACCGGCACCGGTGTGTAGTCGATCCGCACCTTGCCTTCCGGGGCAACGCCGGGCACGGCCATGTCCTGAAACTGCCCGCCATACACCGGCTCCGGCACTACGCCGAGCTGTTCGATGACTTTGGCGTATTGCGGCGCGTCGGGAATCGACAGGCGCACCAGCATTGAAACCGCATTGGATGCGTCAGGTGCCGGCGGATGCCCGCGACCGTCCTTGATGTGGCAGTTCTGGCAGGCATTGGTATTGAACAACGGGCCGAGGCCGTCGCGCGCCGTGGTGGTCGACGGCGCGATCACCCACGGGCTGCGAAAGAAACTGTTGCCGACACTGAAATCCACCCGCCGCGAGGGCGGCAGGTTGGCCGATGGCAGGGAAAAGGCGTTCTGATCGCTCTTGCGCACGGTCGCCGCACCGCCCGAACGCGCTTCACCCGGCTCGGCCTTGGTGAAACGCGGGGCGTCATCGCAGGCACTCAGGCCCAAGGCCAGCAACAGTGCGGACAAGCGAAGCGGCAACGACAGCATCAGACATCCTGCAAACGGGCGAAAACAAAGGCGCAAAGTCTAACAGGGCGGGGGAGTTTGAATAAGAGGAATTATCGTTTGCTTGATATCGCGCAAGCCTTTAAGCGCATGCCAACACTGTGGGAGCGAGCCTGCTCGCGAAAGCGGCGCCCGACGCGCTGAAAATGCTGCGCCGGATCAAGCCTTCGCGAACAGGCTCGCTCCCACAGGGATAGTGGTGTGCCAATAATGAAAAAGGCGACCCGAAGGTCGCCTCTTTTTGACGCGGACGCTGCGATCAGAATTCGTGATCGGCGTTGTCCGGGTTCAGGTCGCTGATGCCCAGTTTGCCCGCTGCCGCTTCGATCGAGCCGGTCTGCTTGACCAGCGCGGCGATGGCGTCGCGAACCACCTGGTTGCCAGCGGTGTTGCCGGCAGCGATCAACTGGTCGTAGTGCTCACCCTTGTTGGCGTGATCGACCATGACCTGGATCTTCGCTTCGGTCGCGGCCAGATCGGCTTTCAGCGCGGTGTCGGCAGCCGGGTCGGCCTTGGCCACCAGCGACGACAGGCTGGCGCCGGTCAGCTTGGTGCCGTCAACACGGGTGTACTCGCCCAGGTAAACGTTACGCACGCCTTTGGCGTCGTAGAAGTGCGAGTAGTGGGTGTTGTCGCTGAAGCAATCCTGCTCGTCTTCGGGGGAGTTGGCTTCCAGGGAAACCTTCATGCGTTCGCCCGCCAGTTCACCGAGGGACAGGCTGCCCATGCCGAAGAGCATTTTGCGCAGGCCGGTTTCGCCTGGCTCCGCTTCCAGGGTGGCGCGGTAGTTGTCGGCCACGTTCGGCTTCCAGTTGCCGACCATTTCTTCCAGGTCGCTGACCAGCAGTTGGGTCACGGCTTTCAGGTAGGCACGACGACGCTCGTTGTGACCACCGGTGGCGCCGGCGCCTTCCAGGTAGTCCGAGGCCGGACGGTTGCCAGCGCCAGGGCCGGTGCCGTTCAGATCCTGGCCCCAGAGCAGGAATTCGATCGCGTGGTAGCCGGTGGCAACGTTCGCCTCGGAACCGCCCAGCTCGTTGAGGCTGGCGAGTTTTTCCGGGGTGATTTCTTTCACGTCGACTTTGTCTTCGCCGACCTGCACTTCGGTGTTGGCGATGATGTTGGCGCTGGCGCCCGGGTTACCCAGCGCGTGCTCGTAGGATTTGTCGACGTAGTCGATCAGGCCTTCGTCCAGGGGCCAGGCGTTAACCTGACCTTCCCAGTCGTCGATGATGGTGTTGCCGAAGCGGAATACTTCGCTCTGCAGGTACGGCACGCGTGCGGCGACCCAGGCAGCCTTGGCGGCTTTGAGGGTGTCGGCGTTCGGCTTGGCGAGGAACGCGTCGACCGCGCTCTGCAGGGTTTTCGCGGTGGATTCGGCATCGCTGTAAACGGCGAAGACCATGTCGGCGTAGTGCGCGACCACGGCCTTGGCGGCGGCATCGTCAACTTTACCGGCGGCAGGAGCAGGTGCAGCGGCAGGGGCTGGAGCAGCACTGCTGGAAGCCGGAGTCATTTCGGAGGCTTTTTCTTTGTCCTTGCCTTCGCCGCAACCGGCGAGGGAAATAGCGATGGCCAGCAGACTGGCGGTAGCCAGAGGCATACGAATCATGGCGAACATCCTGCTTCGGTAGTTGAGTGGACTGGCGCCGGTGGCGCGCAAAACTGCGACATAATGCAAATCTTTCGCATTATGTGTAAAGGCGTGCTTGGAAATATTTCTTATTTAGGCAGGTGTGATGGCGCGATCTTGCGCTTTTAGAGAATGGCCGCGTTGCTGCGTTGCGCCTGCTTGAGGTAAATACCCAGCTCCCGCGCCGGCAGCGGTTTGCTGTAGTGGTAGCCCTGACCTTCGTGGCAACCCTCGGAAATGATGTAGGTTTCCTGCTCGGCGGTTTCCACGCCTTCGGCAATCACCTGCATGCCCAGGCTCTTGCCCAGTTGAATGATCGCGCGAACGATGGTCGCGTCATCGTCGTCATCGAGCAGATCCTGAACGAAGCTCTTGTCGATCTTGATCTTGTCCAGCGGCAGGCTTTTCAGATAACTGAGGGACGAATAGCCGGTGCCGAAGTCGTCGATCGCGATCAGCGCACCGGAGCGGCGCAGGCTGAGCAGATGCTGGGCGGCGGTGGTGATGTCTTCCATCAGGCCGGTTTCGGTGACTTCCAGTTCCAGACTGCGCGGCGGCAAGCGGTACATTTGCAGCAGGTTGTTGACCACCCGTGGCAGCTCGGCGTGGTGCAGTTGCACGGTGGACAGATTGACCGCCATGCGCAGATCGACAAAACCCTGATCGTGCCACTCGCGCAACTGCTTGCAGGCCTGATCGAGCACCCACTCGCCGATGGCGATGATCGTGCCGTTCTGTTCGGCCAGCGGGATGAACAGGTCCGGCGGCACCAGACCGTGTTCCGGATGTTGCCAGCGAATCAGCGCTTCGACGCCGACCACGCGGTGATCGCGATAGCTGATCTGCGGCTGATAGACGAGGTAGAACTGGTCGCGGATCAGCGCATCGCGCAAATCTTTTTCCAGCTCGCGACGACGGCGCATCTCGCTGTCGACGCTGGCGATGTAGAACTGATAACGATTGCGCGAGCGGGTCTTGGCCAGGGTCATGGTCTGCTCGGCTTTCTGCAACAGCTTCTCGGTGCTGTCGCCGTCCTCCGGAAACAGGGTGATGCCGATGGTCGCGCGCAGGCGGATCTCCTGATCGTCGAGGGCGAAGGGCGCCTCAAGGTCATCGAGAATGCTCTGCGCCAGTTCTGCTGCTTCGTAAGGCTGTTCAATGTCGGCCTGCACCAGCGCGAACTGATCGCCGCCCAGGCGGGCGAGGGCGCCGAGACGACCGCTGTGGGCACGTAAACGATCGGCCAGGGCCAGCAGCAATTGGTCGCCGGTCTGGTAGCTGAATTGCTCGTTGATGCCTTTGAAGTCATCCAGGCCGACGCACAACACGGCGACGCGGCGCTGCAATTTGCCGGCATCGACGAGAATCTTGTCCAGTTGCTGCTGCAATTGCTGGCGGTTCGGCAGGCCGGTGAGGAAGTCGTACTGGGCCATGCGCAGCAGGCTGTTTTCCGCTTCGTGGCGCAGGTGGGTGTTGCGTTCGATGGACTCGAGCAACTGGTTGGCGGTGTTGATCCACAGGCCCAGCTCGTTTTTTTCGTGGCCCTTGATCTGCGGAATCTTGTGCTCGCTGGGACGATCGGGGTTGATCTCGGTGAGGTGCTCAATGATTCGCGACAGCGGTTTGGTCAGCAGCCAGTGATAGACCAGGTACAGCACCAGGCCCAACGCCAGTGCGCGCAGCACGCCGGAAATGAAAATGATCACCGAGCTGACGATGAAACCTTCGCCATAAGTGGCGGTGTCGAGTGTGATGCTCAGGTCGCCGTAGTATTCGCTGTAAGGGCCACGGCCGACCAGCTGCGTGGTGAAGGTGCGTTCCTGGCCGAGAATCAGGTCGGTCAGCCAACGGCTGTTGGAATGCTGCAGCTCGCGGGATTTCTGCGCCAGCATGGCTTCGTTGGGGTGGCCGATGGAGGCCTGACGCACGGCGTCGTCCTGGAACAGCCCTTCGATCACCTGCATGCCCATTTCCCGATCCAGGCTGTACACGGCCTGGGTCGATGGATCGCGGAACATGTCGAGGATGCGCTCGGCGTCGCCGGCCACCGCCTGACGGGTCTTGTAGGCATCGAAGACAATCTGCGCGCAGCTCAAGACTACGCCTACGATCAATGCCGACAGGAGCACGACCCGGAGCAACTTCACCGACAAGCTGTTCTTGAGTTCCAGCTTCAAAGGGTTATTCCTTGTTCCGTGCGGGTAGCGTCAAGTTGCCATGAGTATTGGCAATCCCGGGTTGGCAGTCAAAGGGACAATCAGGCACGGGAAAAGTCGCCGTGATCCTGGCCGCAATGTCGTCATTTGAGTAATAGCTCTGAATTAACTGTGTCGGTTGCAATTGCCTTCAACTTGAGCACTGGGCCAAAGATTTTTTCCTTTCTGTGATGGTAGACGGCTGGGGGCTGGCGGCAAACGGCGCGAGGCTGCTTTTACCGTGCGAGAAACGCCATGCGCCGGGCATAAAAAAACCCGGCCGAAGCCGGGCTTTTCATCGGGCGCGCAGCTTAAGCGGTGAAGGTTTTGCCTTCGAACTGCTCGGCCACGAACTTCCAGTTGACCAGGTTCCAGAACGCTTCAACGTACTTCGGACGCAGGTTGCGGTAGTCGATGTAGTAAGCGTGTTCCCAGACGTCGCAGGTCAGCAGCGGGGTGTCGCCGCTGGTCAGCGGGTTGCCGGCGCCGATGGTGCTGGCCAGGGCCAGGGAACCGTCAGCCTTTTTCACCAGCCAGCCCCAGCCGGAACCGAAGGTGCCGATCGAGGTTTTGCTGAATTCTTCCTTGAACTTGTCGAACGAACCGAACGCTGCGTTGATGGCGTCTGCCAGGGCGCCGGTTGGTTGACCGCCGGCGTTTGGCGCCAGGCAGTTCCAGTAGAACGTGTGGTTCCAGACCTGAGCGGCGTTGTTGAAGATGCCGCCCGAAGAAGTCTTGACGATTTCTTCCAGGGTCTTGCCTTCGAACTCGGTGCCTGGCACCAGGTTGTTCAGGTTCACGACGTAGGTGTTGTGGTGCTTGTCGTGGTGGAACTCCAGGGTTTCCTTGGAGATGTGCGGCTGCAGGGCATCGTGTGCGTAAGGCAGCGGCGGCAATTCGAAAGCCATGATGATTCTCCTAATCAGGTCTGTTGCGGTGAGCGCAAGGCCGATCACGGGCGGCCGGAAATGCACCGGCGAGTTTTTACTCTTTGCGGCGCAGGGTTCGGATCATAGCACCGGGGTCGCGCCTTAACCACGCAACAACTGTGTGGGATAGAGGTTCCAGAGCCTTCAGCAATAATTCATCCGGCGATGATCAACTGCGCGGCCACGGCGAACATCATCAACGCCACCACCAGATCGAGAATGCGCCAGGTGCTCGGGCGGGCCAGCCACGGTGCCAGCCATGCCGCGCCAAGGGCCAGGGTGAAAAACCACAGCAACGATGCACTCGCCGCGCCGACCACATAAGCCCCGGGCACCGATTGCTGCGCGCCCAGCGAGCCGATCAGCAATACCGTATCCAGATAAACGTGGGGGTTGAGCAAGGTCACCGCCAGAGCGCTGAGCATCACTGCGCGCAGCGAACGCACGGTCTGGTTCTCGCTTTGTTCAAGGCTCTGCTTCGAACAGGCCCGGCGCAGCGCCTGGCTGCCGTACCAGATCAGAAACGTCGCGCCGCCCCAACGGGCGATCGCCAACAGGGTCGGGTTCTGCGCCAGAATCGTCGCCAGGCCGAACACTCCGGCCGCGACCAGAATCGCGTCACACACCACGCACAATGCCGCCACCGGCAAATGGTGTTCACGGCGCAGGCTTTGCGCCAAGACAAAAGCGTTCTGCGTGCCGATCGCCATGATCAGGCCGAACGCCACCAGCAGGCCGTTTACATAGCTTTGCCACATGGGAGATTTCCTTGAAAGAGAGTGCTTGCTGGCTATTCTCCGGTGTAAGGCTGTATAAGAAAAACCAATAGTGCTGATCGCCCATTAGGAAAACTGATGTTCGACTATAAATTGCTTTCCGCGCTGGCTGCTGTGGTCGAACAGGCCGGATTTGATCGCGCTGCACAGGTCCTTGGTCTGTCGCAGTCGGCGATCTCCCAGCGCATCAAATTGCTCGAGGCGCGGATCGGCCAACCCGTGCTGGTGCGTGAGACACCGCCAGCGCCGACGGAAATCGGCCGACGTTTGCTCAACCATGTGCAGCAGGTGCGTTTGCTCGAGCGCGACTTGCAGTCGGCGGTGCCAGCGCTGGACGAAGAAGGCCTGCCCGATCGCCTGCGCATCGCCCTCAACGCCGACAGCCTCGCCACATGGTGGGCCGCGGCCGTCGGCGGTTTCTGCGCCGAGCAGCATTTGTTGCTCGACCTGATCGTCGAAGACCAGACCGTTGGCCTCAAGCGCATGCGTGCCGGTGAAGTGGCTGCGTGCCTGTGCGCCAGCGAGCGCCCGGTGGCCGGCGCACGCAGCGTATTGCTCGGCGCCATGCGTTATCGCGCCTTGGCCAGCCCGGCCTTCATCGCTCGGCATTTTCCCGAAGGCGTGCGCGCCGAACAGCTGCCGCGCACCCCGGCGCTGGTGTTCGGCCCGGACGATTTTCTTCAGCATCGCTATCTGGCGCTGTTGGGCGTCGACGGCGCGTTCCAGCATCACTTATGCCCGTCTTCCGAAGGCTTCATTCGCCTGACCGAGGCCGGTCTGGGTTGGGGGCTGGTGCCGGAACTGCAGGTGCGCGAACAGTTGCAACGCGGGGTGCTGCGCGAATTGCTGCCAGATAAACCGATCGACGTGCCGCTGTACTGGCATCATTGGCGCAATGGCGGCCAGTTGCTCAATCTACTGACCGAACAACTGCTGCGCTCCTCAAAGCAATGGCTAGTGGCTTGAACGCAGCAACAAGCGTCAAGCTGCAAGCGGCAAGAACACGCACCGTTTCAACTTGCAGCTGAAAGCTCGAAGCTTGCAGCTGCTTCCCTGGAGTTTTTGATGAAGATTTTGGTTACCGGCGCCAGCGGCTTTATTGGCGGGCGCTTTGCGCGTTTCGCCCTGGAGCAGGGCCTTGAAGTGCGGGTCAACGGTCGCCGGGCCGAGAGCGTCGAGCATCTGGTGCGCCGGGGCGCGGAGTTCGTGCCGGGCGATCTGACCGACGCCGATCTGGTGCACGACCTGTGCAACGATGTCGAAGCCGTGGTGCATTGCGCCGGTGCGGTTGGCGTGTGGGGGCGTTATCAGGACTTTCATCAGGGCAACGTCGAAGTCACCGAAAACGTCGTCGAAGCGTGCCTCAAGCAGCGGGTGCGGCGGCTGGTGCATCTGTCGTCGCCGTCGATCTATTTCGATGGCCGCGACCATCTCGGTCTGACCGAAGAGCAAGTGCCCAAACGCTTCAAGCATCCCTACGCCGCGACCAAATATCTGGCCGAGCAGAAAGTCTTCGGCGCGCAGGAATTCGGTCTGGAAACCATCGCCCTGCGCCCGCGTTTCGTCACCGGTGCCGGCGACATGAGCATCTTCCCGCGCCTGCTGAAGATGCAGCGCAAGGGCCGCCTGGCGATCATCGGCAATGGCTTGAACAAGGTCGATTTCACCAGCGTGCAGAACCTCAACGAAGCCATGCTCAGCAGCCTGTTGGCCCAAGGTTCGGCGCTGGGCAAGGCCTACAACATCAGCAACGGTTCGCCGGTGCCGCTGTGGGACGTGGTCAATTACGTGATGCGGCGGATGGACGTCGATCAGGTGCGCAAATACCGCTCCTACGGTCTGACCTACAGCGTCGCGGCGCTCAACGAAGGCGCGTGCATGCTCTGGCCGGGACGCCCTGAGCCGACCCTGTCGCGCCTGGGCATGCAGGTCATGAAAAAAAATTTCACCCTCGACATCAGCCGCGCCCGGCATTATCTCGACTACGATCCGAAAGTCAGCCTGTGGGCCGCCCTCGATGAGTTCTGCGCGTGGTGGAAAGCCCAGGACATCCGTTGAAACGATTCGGCCGGGCGGCAATGAACCGCCTTGCGGGTTGAGGGTCAATGCCTGCGGCTGCGGCGGTTATACTTCGCAGCATTTAGCCATCACCGCGTTTGCCAAAGGTTGCCTCAATGTCCATGCGAAACGATGCCCACGACGACGATTTCGACAACGTGCCAAGCCTGCGCGCCGACCCGTTCGATGACGATGACATCGCGCCCGGCCCCCGCACTTCCGTGCATTCGCGCAGCGCGCCAGTGGTCAAGGTCAAGGCCGCCAGCACCGGGCCGCTGTGGGCGCTGGTCGGCGCGTTGTTTTTTGCCTTCATCGGTCTGGCCTGGTGGAGCTTTCAGCAGATCTCGCTGATGGAGCAGCAACTGGTCGCCACCCAGGAAAGCTTCGCCCGCATCAGCGAAGAAGCGGCAGGGCGCCTGCAGGATATTTCCGGCAAGGTCGTCGCCAGCCAGAGCAACGTCAGCAGCGACAGCGAAGCGCTGAAGCTGCAAATCAAGCAACTCGAAGGCAAGCTGCTCGACCAGAGCAAGCAGCAGCAAGGCGTGGCCGGGCAGGCCAGCGAACTGGACAAGCGTCTGGCGCAGATGACCGCGCAGACCACCGAACAACAGAACGCCAATACGCAGTTGCAGGCTCAGGTCAAAGCTTTGAGTGCCGAGCTGGCGACCATCAAAAGCACCCCGGCCGATACCAGCAAGGTCGATGCCCAGTTGAAAGCCTTCGACGCCCAGTTCAAAAGCCTCGGCGCCGATATCGCCGCGCTGAAGAAACAGGGCAACCCGAGCGCGGCGATCGATCGTCTGGAGCAGGACATCGTGGTGCTGAAAAGTCAGCAGGACAACCGCCCGGCAGCGCCACAGGGTGGCGGCAACACCGCCGAGTTCGATGCGTTCCGCGCGCAGATGACCCGCAACCTCAACACCTTGCAGGCGCAGATCCAGAATCTCCAGCAGCAGATCAATTCCCGCCCATAGCGACTGATCTGTTCCCTGGAGTGCTTTGTCCCCTTACCACAGGGGCCTGTAATCCCCTGCATCATTCTGAATACTCGTACATCAGCCCAAGCCGTCTACGCTCTTGAAACACCAAAAAGAACGAGGGATGCGCTATGGGGTTTTTGCATAAAGTGGTCTGGCTCGGCCTGATGCTGTTGGCCGGTTTCGGCCAGGCCAGCGCCGCCACCGCCGCCAAGGAGGACAGTCAGGCCGCTATCGCCCTGCTGGAAAAAGCCTTGGCCTACTACCACGACAATGGTGACAAGGCGTTCGCCGCCTTCAGCCGCCAGGGTGAGTTCGTCGACAAGGATCGCTACGTGTTCGTCCTCGACACCAAAGGCGTCATGCTTGCCAGTGGCGGGCCGTCATCGGCGCTGATCGGCCGTGATGTCAGCGAAGTGCTCGGGCCGGATCTGCAGAAGGCGTTCAAGGATGCGCTGAAAGTGCCGGAAGGCAATGGCATCCAGCAGGCCGAATACCGCTGGCAGAACTGGGCCGACGGCAAGGTCGAGCGCAAGCATGTGTTCTATCAGCGCGTCGGGCAGCGCATTCTCGCGGTGGGTTACTACCTGCCACGGGCTTCGGCTGAGCAAGCCAAGGCCTTGCTGGACAAAGCCGCGACGGATCTGACCAAGGACGAGAAGGGCACGCTGACCGCGATCAACTCACTCAAGGGCGGTTACTTGCAGGATGACCTGTATGTCTTCGTGGTCGATCTGAACAACCAGCGCTATGTCGCCCACGGCACCAATCTGCGTTTGATCAACACTGATTTTGGCAAGGTCAAGGATCCGGACGGCAAACCGGTGGGCGAGCCGATTCTGGCGCTGATCGGCAAGCAGGATGAAGGCGAATATGAATACCGCTGGAAAAACCCGGTGACCGGCAAGATCGAGGACAAGCATGCGTACCTGAAAAAGGTCGGGCATTTCCTCGTCGCGGTGGGCTACTACAGCCCTTGAGCGCGCGATGATCGTTCCCACGCTCCGCTTGGGAATGCAGCCCGGGACGCTCTGCGTCCCATCCAAGGCCGAACGCAGAGCGTCCGTTGAGGCATTCCCACGCAGAGCGTGGCAACGATCAGCGCAAAAGGCTCATTTCGCGCCGTGCTCCCGCCCGCGCAGCAGGTTGTTCGGCATGGCAATCGCCGCTGCCAGCCCGAGCAACGACACTGCCGTGCTGACCCAGAGCAAGTGGCGGAAGGTCACCAGCAGCTCCGCGCGCAAAGCGTTCTGCGCTTCGCCGGGGGCTGCGTTCAGGCCATCGAGCAGGACGTTGCCCGAATGCCCTTCGCTGATCAGCGAACTGTTTGCCAGATGGGCGAAACTGGAATCGTGCAGCAACGCCAGCAGCAGCGCCGACATCAACGCCACGCCCACCGCGCCGCCCAGTGAGCGGAACAGATTGGTGGTGCTGGTGGCGACGCCGATGTCGCGTTGTTCCACCGAGTTTTGCGTGCCGACCAGCGAGGTCGGGAACTGCATGCCGCCAGCGATGCCGCTGAGCAACATGAACAAACCGCTGAGCAGCGTCGCTTGTGGCGGACTGAAGGCCATGCCGAGAATCGAGATCGGCATGAGGATCGCCCCGGTGAGAATCTGCGGTTTGTAGCGTCCGGTGATCGAGGTGCGGCGGCCGGCGAAATAGGCACCGATCGGCAAGCCCATCGCCAGAGGCAGCAAGTGCAACGCTGCGCTGTCGGCGCCAGCGCCGGTGACGCTTTGAAAGCGCAGCGGCATCAGCACGATCAGCGAGATGGCCTGGAAACTGGTGAAGAAAATCGTGCACCAGCACAGCAGGGCATTGCGGTTGGCGAACAGGTGCATCGGCAGCAACGGCTCCCGTGCCCGGCGTTCATGCCAGACGAACAGCGCCAATACCACCACGGCACAAGCGAACAGGCCGAGCACTTCGCTGCTGCGCCATGAATGACCCTGGCCGACTTCGGTGATGCCGAGCAGCAACGCGGTCAGGCCGATGATCATCAGCACCGTGCCGAGGTAATCGATCACCGGTTTGCGCTGCGGAATCGGCAAGCCGCGCAGATTACGTCGCGCCACCCACCAGGCGCCGAGGCCCAGCGGCAGGTTGATCAGAAACACCCAGCGCCACGACAGGTATTCGGTCATGTAGCCGCCGAGCACCGGACCGGCAACGCTGGCCACGGCGTACATGCTGCTGAAATAACCCTGATAGCGCCCGCGTTCACGCGGCGGGACGATGTCGCCGATGATCGCCTGACTCACCGAGATCATGCCGCCGGCGCCAATGCCCTGAAGGATCCGCGCCAGCACCAGCTGTTCCATGCTCTGCGCCATGCCGCAAAACAGCGAGGCGAGGGTGAACAGGCCCATGCCGAACAGCATCAGTTTGCGTCGCCCGTACAGGTCGCCGAGCTTGCCGTAGATCGGCACCGCCACGGTCATCGCCACCATGTAGCCGGAAATCACCCAGGCCAGCAGGCTGACGTCCTTGAATTGCGCGGAGATCGCCGGCATCGACACGGCGACGATGGTCTGGTCCAGCGCTCCGAGGAAGATCGCCATCATCAAGGCGACCAGCACGCTGCGAATGGCCGGTTTGGGCGTTTCAGGCTGATTGAGAGTGGTCACGGAAAACCTGCGGGCAGTGATTGACCCGCGCGGCCTTCGCGCGCGGGTGGATGCTCGCAGTGTAAGTCGGTAGGAAGCTATTCGATAGCCTCGTACGGAAGCCCGACGTAATTTTCTGCAATGGTTTTTTGCCCTGCTTGCGAGCTGACAAAGTAGTCCAGTTCCGACGCGCTGATGCGCTGGCTGAATTCATCATGCTCGTCGAAGCGATGCAGCATCGACGTCATCCACCAGGAAAACCGTTCGGCTTTCCATACTCGGCGCAGGCAGATCTCCGAGTATTTTTCCAGCAAATCAGTGCGATTTTCGCGATAGACCTTCAGCAGAATATTGAACAACGTGCTGACATCACTGGCGGCCAGGTTCAAGCCCTTGGCGCCAGTCGGCGGGACGATATGGGCGGCGTCGCCGACGAGAAACATGCGCCCGTACTGCATTGGCTCGACGACAAAACTGCGCAGCGGCGCGATGCTTTTTTCGATCGAAGGACCGGTCACCAGTTTTTCCGCGAGGGCATCCGGCAGGCGCTTTTTCAGCTCATCCCAGAAACGCTGATCGCTCCAGTCATCGACGTTTTCATCCGCCGGCACTTGCAGGTAATAGCGGGTGCGCGTGGCTGAACGCATGCTGCACAAAGCGAAGCCGCGCTCATGGCGGGCGTAGACCAATTCGTCGTGGACCGGCGGTGTGTCGGCGAGAATGCCCAGCCAGCCGAACGGGTAGACCCGCTCGAAAATCTTCAGGCAATCGGCCGGAATCGACTGCCGCGCGACGCCATGGAAACCATCGCAACCGGCGATGTAATCGCAATCAACGCGCCAGCTTTCACCGTCCTTTTCGAAGGTGACAAAAGCTTCGTCGCTTTTCATGTCATGGGGAACGACATTGCTCGCTTGATAAATTGTTGGCGCGCCGGCCTCCCGACGAGCGGCCATCAGGTCGCGGGTGACCTCGGTCTGGCCATAGACCATTACTGTTTTGCCGCCGGTCAGCGCGTGCAGGTCGATGTGCACCTGACGCCCGTCCAGCGCCAGATCGAAGCCGCCATGAACCAGACCTTCGGCATCCATTCGCTGACCGACGCCGGCCTCACGCAGCAGCTCTACCATGCCTTGTTCAAGCACACCGGCACGGATGCGCCCAAGAATGTAATCGGGCGTCTGGCGTTCGAGGATCAGGGTGTCGATGCCAGCGTTGTGCAGCAACTGGCCGAGGAGCAGTCCGGAAGGACCGGCGCCGATAATGGCGACTTGGGTTGTCAGGGTTTTCATTGTTTTTATGACTCGCAAGCTTCACGCAGCAACAACCGGTGAATGATTTTATGGATCGAGTGCTTGCATTTTTCCCTTGCGGGTCTGTCAATTGAAGGTGAAAACTGAGCCGATACCTGTACATTCTGCCAATCGGTGCGATTATCGCCCAAAAACCAGAGGCCTGGATTGAAGTATGAACAAGCCTGCCCTGCCTTCTATTCCGGTGTTCAAGCTCTACGGCGAAAGCCTGGACTGGCCAACGCCGGACTTGCTGCACTGTGAAACCATTTCCTCGCGCAGTCGCGAACATCAATGGGAAATCAAACCTCACCGCCACGCGGATCTGTGCCAGCTGCTGTTCGTTTTCAAAGGTCAGGCAGAGCTCGAAATCGAAGGCCAGCGCACGCAACTCGAGACGCCAGCGATTCAGGTGCTGCCACCGTTATCGGTGCACGGATTTCGTTTTTCCGAGGATGTTGAAGGCTTCATCGTCACCTTGGCCACGCCGCTGATCAACCATTTGCAGGCGCAACTGGGCGATTCGGTACACGCCTTGGCTCGGGCGGAAAACTACCCGGCCGGCAAGGATGGCGATTATCTCAACAGCCTGTTTTCAGCGTTGCAGGCCGAGTACAACGGCCATCAACCGGCGCGGGAAATGCTCATGCATTCGCTGGTCAGCGTGATCATGGTCTGGGTCAGCCGCCAGGCGATCGTTCGGCACAAGGCCAGCCAACGGCCGCAACGCCAGCGCGAATACCTCAACGGTTTCATTCAGTTGGTGGAAGAGACTTACCGCCAGCACGTCAAGGTCGAAGACCTCGCCCATCGCCTGGGCATCTCCGTGTCGCACCTCAACGGCACCTGCCGTGAACTGGCCGGGCAACCGGCGTTGCAGATCATGCACGAGCGTCAGTTGCTGGAAGCCAAGCGCCTGCTGACCTACACCAGCATGACGATTTACGAGATGTCGGAGTTGTTGGGTTTTTCCGATCCGACCAACTTCACGCGCCTGTTCCGTCGCCGGGTGGGGATTTCGCCAAAGGCATTCCGCGACCGCTTGAAGGCCGAGCAACAACCTTAAAAGCACCACCCAACACCTGTGGGAGCGAGCTTGCTCGCGAAGGCGGAGTGTCATCCAACAAACAGGCTGACTGACCCACCGCTTTCGCGAGCAAGCTCGCTCCCACAGGGTTGCATTCCAGCGCAGGTCTATCAGCGCAATGCGTTCAGCGTGGCATTGTGCGGAATACACCGCTCATAGTTGCAGCTCGCATACTCGCGCGGCAGCTGGCGCAACTGCTCGACCCGCCAGGCAGCGGTGCCGTACAGCGCCAGCGTGGCGGCGCAGGTGATGAAGATGGCGGCGTATCTTTTTGTTTTGATGTTCATGGTGTTCGACCTCTGAACGTCTACCTTGCGGTATTACTTTGAGCATAGGTCAGCGGCGCGCACTTGCCAGCGAGTGCGCTTGAGGATTTAGCCGGCCATTCAGCGAATTGATGCCTATGTGGGAGCGGGTTTACAGGCCGACATCCCACGCGGGATTTTCGGGAAAGCGCCGAACCAGAAAGTCGAGCATGCTTCGCAGTGCCGCCGGCATGTGTTTGCGAGAGGCGTACACCGCGTAGATATTCATCTGGCGCGGTTCTGCCTGTGGCAGCAAACGCAGCAGTTCGCCGTTGTGAATATGCACGCCAGCCTGGTAGGTCGGCAGCATCGCCACGCCGGCGCCGGCGAGGGTTGCGCGCAGAAGGGTGCTGGCCTCGTTGGCGCTGATATTGCCCTGCACCGGTACCGAAACCGGTTCGCCATCCTCCTCGAAATGCCACAGGCTTTTGCCGAAATAGGAATGGGTCAGGCAGTTATGTCGGCTCAAATCCTCAACCGTCTGCGGCGCCGGATGCTCAAGCAGATAAGCCGGCGCTGCGCAGACCACCGAGCGGCACACGGTCAGGCGCCGGGCGATCAGATTCGGATCAAGATCATTGCTGGTGCGAATCGCCAGATCGATGCGTTCATCGACCAGATTCACCGTGCGGTCGAGCATTTGCAGATCGATACTCACGCCTGGGTAAAGCTTGACGTATGCCGCCATCGCATCGGCCAGTTGCGCCTGGCCAAAAGAGGTGCTGACGCTGATCCGCAGCAGTCCGCGCGGCGCGTCATCGGGTTCGCTGACGGCGGCCTGCATGTCCTGCGACAGGTCGATCATCTGCCGACAGCGCGGGAGGATTTCACTGCCAGCGGCGGTCAGGCTCAATTTGCGCGTGGTGCGGTGCATCAGCCGCGCGCCGACCCAGTCTTCCAGCTCCGCCAGATAGCGCGATACTACCGGCCGCGACAGGTCGAGGTGGTCGGCCGCCGCCGACTGGCTGCCGAGGTCCACCACCGTGACGAATACCCGCATTGCTTGAAGCCGATCCATGATTTGCCCGCTTTCAGAAACAAACTATGTCCAAGCATCGCATTTTTTGTACTGAGTCTGGCAACTAAGCTCTGTTGCATCGCCAGACTGGCATTGGTAATCCGGAGCAACAAATGATCGGCTTCACCCCCTTCAAACGCGTTCTGCTCGCCGCGGCATTTTTCGGCTTTGCCGCCCATGCATCCGCCGCCGAGCTGAGCCTTGATGTCTACAATCCGGGCACCCAGGCGATTTTCCCGGTCAGCTCGGTGCTGGTCAGCGGTGAGAAAGAAGCGATTCTGGTCGATGCGCAATTCGGCAAATCCCAGGCCGAACAGGTGGTGGAGAAGATCCGCGCCAGTGGTAAACAGTTGACCACCATCTACATCAGCCACGGTGATCCGGATTACTACTTCGGCCTCGACACCCTGACCAAAGCATTCCCGCAGGCGAAAGTATTGGCTTCGCAGCCGACTGTCGATCACATCAAGCACACCGTTGACGGCAAACTGGCGTATTGGGGGCCGAAAATGGGCGCCGACGTGCCGGCGAAAACCATCGTCCCTGAAGTGCTCAAGGGCGACAGCCTGACCCTCGAAGGCAAGCAATTGCAGGTAATCGGCCTCGACGGCAAGCAACCGGATCGCAGCTTCGTATGGATCCCGTCGCTCAAAGCAGTGGTCGGTGGCGTAGTGGTCGCCGAGAACATTCATGTGTGGATGGCCGACACCCAGACCGCGCAATCCCACGCCGACTGGCTGCACACCCTGCACACCATCGAAAGCCTGAAACCGCAAACCGTAGTGCCCGGCCATTACCTGGGTGACAGCAGCCGCTCGCTGGCGAGCGTGAAATTCACCGCCGATTACATCAAGGCCTTCGATGCCGAAACCGCCAAGGCCAAAGACTCCGCTGCACTGATCGCAGCGATGAAAAAGCGCTACCCGCAACTGGGCGAAGAAAGTTCGCTGGAGCTCAGCGCGAAAGTCGCCAAGGGCGAGATGCAGTGGTAAGCCGAACCTGAACACGCAGCATTTTCAAGCCAACTGGAGAATGTCATGAGCAAGATCGCAATCATTGGTGCCACCGGCCGTGCCGGTAGCCAACTGCTGGAAGAAGCCCTGCGTCGCGGCCACAGCGTCACCGCCATTGCCCGCGATACCTCGAAGGTCGGTGATCGCGCCGGTGTCGTCAGCAAGAGCCTCGACGTGCTGGATTCGGCGGCGCTGCAAGCGGCGGTGGCCGGTCACGACGCAGTGATCAGCGCAGCGCATTTCGCCACCGTCCCGGCCTCGGCGATTGTCGGACCGGTAAAACAGGCGGGCGTGAAGCGCTTGCTGGTAGTCGGCGGCGCCGGCTCGCTGTTGCTGCCGGATGACACACGGGTGATCGACAGTGCCGGTTTCCCGGCTGAATACAAAGCCGAGGCGAGCGCGGGGGCGGCGTTTCTTGATGCGTTGCGTCAGGAGCAGGAACTGGACTGGACTTTCCTGTCGCCGTCGGCGGAGTTTGTCGAGGGTGAACGCAGCGGCCAGTATCGCGTCGGCAAGAATCACCTGTTGGTCAGTGCCGAAGGGCGCAGCTGGATCACCTTTGCCGATTATGCGATTGCGCTGATTGACGAAGTGGAGACGCCGAAGCATTTGCGGCAGCGTTATACGGTCGGGTATTGAGTCAAGCCTTTTCCCCTCACCCCAGCCCTCTCCCGGGGGAGAGGGAGCCGACCGAGTTGTCTTGGGTCACGCATTGACCTGAACGACCGTGTCGATTATGGATTCGGCGTGGCTGTGTCAGGTCGATGAGTTTCTTGAGTATCCCCAATTAGTTCCCTCTCCCGGGGGAGAGGGAGCCGACCGAGTTGTCTTGGGTCACGCATTGACCTGAACGACCGTGTCGATTGTGGATTCGGCGTGGCTGTGTCAGGTCGATGAATTTCTTGAGAATCCCCAATCAGTTCCCTCTCCTTGGGGAGAGGGCTAGGGTGAGGGGAGAGGCTTCAGCGCAAATGAGCCTGCTCAACCAGCCAGAGCATCAGCTCCTCAAGTTGCGGCGAGGGTTCGGCTGCGGCAGGCACCACCACGTAATACGCCAACCCCGTCTTCACCTTCAACGCAAACGGCATCACCAGCCGTCCGGCGTTCAGATCATCGCCAATCAGCGACCAGTCCCCGATCGCCACACCCGTGCCATGGGAGGCCATCGACATCGCCTGATCCAGCGTTTCGAAATGCTGCCCGCTGCCGAGGTTGCCCAGGCGCAATCCCGCTGCATCGAGCCATACCGACCAGTCCTGAATGTCGTGGGTCGGGTGCAATAACAGATGCTCTTGCAAATCCTGCGGTGAATTCAGCGCCGGCGAACCCTTGAGTAATTGCGGCGAGCAGACCGGTGTCAGTTGCTCGTCGAACAGATGCAGCGCGCCTGGCGAATGGTCCGGCGGCGGGCCGTAGATCACGGCGGCGTCGAATTGCTCGCGCTGGAAATCCACACCGTGTTGCAGCGACGCCGTCAATTTGACCGGCACGTCCGGGCGTTCCTTCTGCCATTGCAGCAGACGCGGCAGCAGCCAGCGCATCACGCAGCTCGGCGCCTTGAGTTGCAAGGTTTGCCGCGTCTGACCGATCTGCTCGGTCGCTTCACTGATCAGCCCGAAGACCTTTTCCACTCGCGGCAGCCATTCGCGGCCTTCGGCCGTCAGCGCCAGACCTCGGGCCAGACGAATGAACAGCTGATAACCGAGCTGTTCTTCGAGCCCGGCGATCTGCCGGCTCACCGCGCCCTGGGTGATGTGCAACTGCTCGGCGGCGCGAGTGAAATTGCAGCATTGCGCGGTGATCCAGAACGTATGCAGAGCGGGCAGGGGTGGCAGGCGTTTCATGGCGATCCGAGGTATGACGTGGGGACATGGCTAGTATGACTTTTAATCGATTGTTGCTGCCAGTTGCGCACCGTTCCAATGGGCACTCCACGGACCCTGTGGGAGCGAGCCTGCTCGCGAAGACGGTTCAAGGTTCGACACGGATGTTGGCTGGACCGCTTATTCGCGAGCAGGCTCGCTCCCACAGGGAGTGTTCAGTGAATGAAAGGGCAATCAACATGGCAACGTGCGGCGAAGTATTGGTCAAGCTGTTGGAGAATTACGCGGTCGAGCAGGTGTTCGGCATTCCCGGTGTGCACACCGTCGAGCTGTACCGAGGCCTCGCGCGTTCAAGCATCAACCACGTCACGCCTCGTCATGAACAGGGCGCCGGGTTCATGGCTGACGGCTACGCGCGTACCAGCGGTAAACCCGGTGTGTGTTTCATCATCACCGGCCCGGGCATGACCAATATCACCACGGCCATGGGCCAGGCTTACGCCGATTCGATTCCGATGCTGGTGATTTCCAGCGTGCAGTCGCGCAGTCAGTTGGGTGGTGGGCGCGGCAAGTTGCATGAACTGCCGAACCAGAGCGCACTGGTCGGCGGCGTCGCAGCGTTCTCGCACACGCTGATGTCCGCTGCCGAACTGCCGGTGGTGCTTGCTCGCGCTTTCGCGCTGTTCCAGGCCGGGCGACCGCGTCCGGTGCACATCGAAATTCCGTTGGACGTGCTGGTGGAAGAGGCCGATGAGTTGCTCGCCAGCCTGCCGGTGAATATCGATCGCGCCGGCGCCGCACCGGCTGCCGTGGCCCGCATGAGCGAACTGCTCGCCACGGCGCAACGTCCACTGATTCTCGCCGGCGGCGGTGCTATCGACGCGGCGCCGGAGTTGACCCGACTCGCTGAATTGCTCGACGCTCCAGTGGCGCTGACCATCAACGCCAAAGGCACGCTGCCGACCAGCCATCCGTTGTTGATCGGTTCGACGCAGAGCCTGGTCGCCACCCGCGCACTGGTCGCTGAGGCCGACGTGGTGCTGGCGATCGGCACCGAGCTGGCCGAGACCGATTACGACGTCACTTTCGCCGGCGGCTTCGAGATTCCCGGCAAGCTGTTGCGCATCGACATCGATGCCGATCAGACCGTGCGCAACTACCCGCCGCACATCGCACTGGTCGCTGATTCGCGCAACGCCGCGCAAGCATTGCTCAGCGCCTTGTCGCACCAACCGCTGGCCGAGCGTTGCAATGATTGGGGCCAGGTCCGCGCCGCGCGTCTGCGTAATGAGTTGGCGGCGAGCTGGGATGCACCAACGCTGGCGCAGACGCGTTTCCTCGAAACCGTGTTGCACGAGCTGCCTGACGCGGTGTTCGTCGGCGATTCCACGCAACCGGTGTACACCGGCAACCTCACCTTCAATCCCGAGCGTCCGCGTCGCTGGTTCAACGCATCCACCGGTTACGGCACCCTCGGCTATGCGTTGCCGGCGGCGATTGGTGCGTGGCTCGGCGGCCAACTCGATAACGGCGCGCGACCGCCAGTGGTGTGCCTGATCGGCGACGGCGGCTTGCAGTTCACCCTGCCGGAACTGGCTAGCGCCGTTGAGGCGCGGGTGCCGGTAATCGTGCTGCTGTGGAATAACCAGGGTTACGAGGAGATCAAAAAGTACATGGTCAACCGCGCCATCGATCCGGTCGGCGTGGACATCTACACCCCGGATTTCGTCGCCGTGGCCAAGGGCCTCGGTTGCGCCGCGCAAGCCATCAGCAGCATCGACGAATTGCGCGCAGCGCTGCGTAAAGCGACGGACCGGCAAGGCCCGACGCTGATTGAAATCGACCAGAACCAGTGGATGCAGGCGGTGGCCCAATGATGAGTTTTCCAACCACACTTGATGGGCTCTTCATCAACGGTCAATGGTCGTCGGGCCGCGAGCATCTACGGGTGATCAATCCCGCTACCGAAGCGCTGCTGACCACCGTCAATGGCGGTGACGAACACGCCGTCGACCAGGCGATCAGCGCGGCGACCGAGGCGTTCGAACACTGGTCGACAACCACCGGCGCCGAACGCGCTGCGATCCTGCGCAACATTGCCAACGGCGTGCGCAACGGTCGCGATCACTTGATGAACCTGCAGTCGAGCAACAACGGTAAACCGCAGTTCGAAGCGGCCATCGATGTCGATGATGTGATCGCCACTTTCGACTATTACGCCGAACTCGCCGAAGGCTTCGACGCCGGTCAGGACAGCAACGTGCCGCTGCCCAGCGATGACTTCAGCGCACGCCTGCGTCGTGAGCCATGCGGTGTGGTCGGGCTGATCGTGCCGTGGAATTTCCCCATGGTCACCACCGCATGGAAACTGGCGCCAGCGCTCGCCGCCGGTTGCTGCGTGGTGCTGAAACCTTCTGAAGTGACGCCGCTGCCGGAGCTGGAACTGGCCGCGATCATCGCTGAGTCCGGTTTGCCCGACGGCGTGTTCAATTTGGTCTGCGGCACTGGTCTGGCGGTGGGCGCGCCGTTGTCGGCGGATCCACGCATCGCCAGGATTTCCTTCACGGGCAGCAATGCGGTTGGCGTGCAGGTGATGCAACGCGCTGCCGAAACGGTGAAGGGTGTGAGCCTGGAGCTGGGTGGCAAATCTTCCTTGCTGGTGCTGGCGGATGCCGATCTGCAACTGGCGGTGGAACTGGCCTGTGGCGGGGCGTTCTTCAACGCCGGGCAGATGTGCTCGGCCACCAGTCGCGTGCTTGTCGCCGAGACATTGATGGATGAATTTCTTCAGCGCCTGCAAAAACGTGTGGAGGCGATCCGGGTCGCTGATCCGTTTGATGCGGATGTGGAGATGGGCGCGCTGGTCAATCAGGCGCAGTACCAACGGGTGCTTGGGCATATTGATCGCGGTTTGAGCACCGGGGCGAGGTTGGTGTGCGGCGGTAATCGTCCGGCGCATTTGCCGCGCGGTTATTTTCTGCAACCGACGGTGTTCACCGACGTGCCGCTGGACAGCGCGTTATGGCGTGAAGAGATTTTCGGGCCGGTGGTGTGTGTGCGCAGTTTCGCCAGCGAGAGCGAGGCGATTGCGCTGGCCAACGACACGCAGTTCGGCCTGGTCGCGAGTGTAGTGACGCGCGATGCTGCAACGGCGGATCGCGTGGCCAACGCCTTGCAGGCGGGGCTGGTGTGGATCAATGCGCCACAGGTGATCTTCCCGCAGACGGCATGGGGTGGGTACAAGCAGAGCAGTGTCGGCCGCGAACTGGGGCCTTGGGGGTTGGCGGCGTTTCAGGAGATCAAGCATGTGATCCGCGCGGTCTGATCATAGATATG
>NZ_JAPCIK010000045.1:0-29205 GCF_025910115.1 Pseudomonas sp. RG1 | reverse complement strand
AGCCCCACTTCAGGTTCCGGATCAGACCGAAAGCCGCAACCGCGCCAGATCCCGCAACGGCGGCGCGCCAAACAGGCGGCTGTATTCGCGGCTGAACTGCGACGGACTTTCATAGCCCACCCGATACCCCGCTGCCGAGGCTTCCAGCCCTTCGGTCAACATCAGCCGCCGCGCCTCTTGCAGGCGCAATTGCTTCTGATATTGCAACGGACTCATCGCGGTCATCGCCTTGAAGCGATGATGCAACGTCGACACGCTGAGGTTCACTTCCCGCGCCAGATCATCGATGCGCAGTGGTTGTTCGAAATTGCCGTTGAGCCATTTGATCGCTTGGCTGATGCGATGGCTCTGGCTGTTGGCAATCGCAATCTCATACAGACGATGACCCTGCGGACTGCGCAGCAGGCGATAGAGAATCTCCCGGCGAATCAGCGGCGCGAGCATGGCGATGTCTTTCGGCGCGTCGAGCAGCCGGGCCAGACGCAGCACCGCGTCGAGCATGGCGCTGTCGATTTTTTCCACATACAGACCACGTCCGGTCGGCCGGGTCGGCACGCCCATCGGGCCGGCGTCGGCGATCAGCGCGGTGATTTCGGTCGGGTCAATGTCGAGGCGCACGGCGAGGATCGGTTCTTCCGGCGAGACATTGACCACCCGGCCACTGAGCGGCATCGAAACCGACACCACCAGATAATTCAGCGGGTCGTAGTTGAAGAACTCATCGGCCAGGCGCACCTCTTTGCGCCCCTGCGCCATGATGCACAGCGCCGGCTGCGCGAGTACCGGGGCAAAGTCATGGGACTGGGTGTGGCGCGACATCACCAGCGAACCGATCGCGGTCTGGTAGCTGCCATCGTCGCTGGTGTTGCGGCGGATGATCGCCGCCAGCTCCGCGCGCTGCTTTTCCATGTCGGCGCTGGGTTCGGCTTGAAAACGATCGAATGACGTCATGCACGGCATCCTCGGCAAGTGAGGGGGGAATGCAGCAGAGCATATGTTTGTGCAAGCAGCAGCGGTAGACACATTCTGCCAAATGCTTGCCTGATTCTGCCCGCAGGTGCACGCAGGTCTCCCGCCAGACGATTCCGTAGGAGCTGCCGAAGGCTGCGATCCGTTGATCTTCAAGGCAAAAGCAAAAGATCGCAGCCTTCGGCAACTCCTACACAAAACCCGTATGACAGACGTGTTGCGCGGGTTTACAGGTTGTTACAGGTCGTCTGCGCAGTCTCGCAGGATTGTGCAACGCGAAGGCAGGAATCGACTAACGGCGCAGCCGGCCCGGCCCTTAATCTTTGCTTCAGTCGCAGCCCGTCCCCCGGCTGCCACGCGATTTCATGGAGGGTTGATCATGTCCAAGCAAATGCCTGTCAGTCATATGGCCTTCGTTCGTGCCCAGGCCGGGCGTTCGGCGGAACTCGGCGTGCGCCTGAGCGCGTTGATCGAGGTCTCGCGCGCGGCGCCCGGCTGCCTGAGTTTTTCCCTGCAACAATCGCAGTGCGACGCCGACCTGTGGCTGGTCAGCGGCTACTGGAGCAGTCAGCAGATGATGACGACTTATTTCAACAGTCCGTCGATGGAAGTCTTCGCCGAGCTGGTCCAGGACCTGGTGGTCAACAGCCTCGACTTCCACACCTTCAGGGACGTATCCGCCGCGCAGGCCCTCGGTCAATGCGCCGCGCCGATACACAAACTCGCCGGTTGAGGGTTTAATGTCCGGCTTATTTGATTGAGCCAGGATCCGCGACATGGCACGTAAAGAGTTTGAACGCTTCGAAGCAGTCTCCGCAGTCGTCCCCGTCGAGTTGGGCGGCAATAAGGGTTATTACGCGGCCATCGCGGTCAAGGCCCTGGTCGATGGCGGCGCACCACGCTTTCACAAATTGCTCAACGAGCAGGTGTTCCCCGGCGCCATCGCTGCCGATGATGCGGCCATCAACGAACTGGACAAGCTCAAGGGCGTCACTGACGACGCCGAGCTGATCTGGTAATTACTTCTGTGCGCCCGGGCGCCACATCTTGAACAGAGCCTCAGGCCCCAGCTGGAAATAATCCGCCGGCCCGCCGCCGCGCAGAATCGGTTGTGCGGCGGCAGTGTCGTAGATGCCGTCTTTCAGCAGCCATTTGGCGATGTGCACCGCAACCACCTCACCGAGGATCAGCCAGCTCGGTACGGTTTCGCCATCGGCGCGTTGCAGGTGAATGATCTGTGTGACCTTGCACTCGAAGGACACCGGGCTTTCGGCGACCCGTGGCACCGAAATCACCTTTGACGCCACGGTCGTCAGCCCTGCCAGTTCAAACTCGTTGACCTCAGGCGCGACCATCGCGCAGCTCTGGTTCATCTGCTCGGCCAACGGGCGCGTGGCGAGGTTCCAGACGAACTCCCCGGTCTGCTCGATGTTGTTCAGACTGTCTTTGCGTCCGACACTGGAAAAACCAATGATCGGCGGCACGTAGTTGAACGCGTTGAAGAAACTGTACGGCGCGAGATTGAGTCGGCCTTCGGCATCCTGCGAGGAAATCCAGCCGATGGGGCGCGGGCCGACGATGGCGTTGAACGGATCGTGAGGCAGGCCGTGGCCGTTGGCGGGTTCGTAGAAGTGGATGTCATCGGGCATGGGGAGCGGATTCCTGAGCTGCATTCGGATGCAGCCATAGTGCAAGGACCCAGCGCATATTTCCAGCCAGACGCGAGACCCCGTAGGGTTCGTGGCAGGACACAGATTTTGTGGCCTGCCAGCGATGCGGTGCGATCAGTCAGTGACGATCCGCGAATGCTTCTGGGTGTCTTTCATGGTGATGTACACCAGCAGCGACACGGCAATGCACGCGGTGACGTACCAGTAGTAACCGGTTTCCATGCCGATGCTCTTGAACCACAGCGCGATGTATTCGGCAGTGCCGCCGAAGATCGACACGGTCAGCGCGTACGGCAGGCCGACGCCCAGGGCGCGGATTTCGGTCGGGAACAATTCGGCTTTGACCACCGCATTGATCGAGGTGTAGCCGCTGACGATGATCAGCGCGGCCATGATCAGGAAGAACGCGCCCCACCAGGTCTGGATGGTGTGCAGGGTCATCAGGATCGGCACGGTGAAGATCGTACCGAGCACACCGAAGGCGATCAGGATCGGACGCCGGCCGATCTTGTCCGACAGGCCACCGATGATCGGTTGCAGGCACATGAACAGGAACAGCGTGGCGGCGGAAATGGTGGTCGAGTCGGAGATGCTCATGCCGACCGTGTTCACCAGGTATTTCTGCATGTAGGTGGTGTAGGTGTAGAACGCCAGGGTGCCGCCCATGGTCAGGCCGACCACGGTCAACAGCTCTTTCGGGTGGCGCATCAAGGTGCGCATGGCGCTTTCCTTGGATTTTTCTTTCTTGGTGAACGACTCGGTTTCTTCCATGCCGCGACGTAGGTACAGCGCCACGACCGCACACAGCGCACCGATGGCGAACGGAATGCGCCAGCCCCACGCGTAGAGCTGTTCGGTGGTCAGCGTGTTCTGCAGCACGATCAACACACCGAGGGCGATGAGCTGGCCGGAGATCAGGGTTACGTACTGGAAACTGGAGAAGAAGCCGCGACGTTCCTTGGTCGCCATCTCGGACAGATAAGTCGCCGAGGTGCCGTACTCGCCGCCGACCGACAGGCCTTGCAGCAGGCGGGCAAACACCAGCAGGATCGGCGCGCCGATGCCGATGGTTTCATAGTTCGGGCTCAGGGCGATCAGCAGCGAGCCGAAGCACATCAGGTACACCGAGGCCATCAGCGCTTTCTTGCGCCCGACCTTGTCGGCGTACATGCCCATCAGCCAGCCGCCTATCGGACGCATCAGGAAGCCCACGGCGAAGATCGCTGCGGTGTTCATCAGTTGCGCAGTGGTGGAACCGGCAGGGAAAAAGGTTTTCGCGAAGTACAGGGAGAAGGCGGCGTACACATACCAGTCGTACCACTCGACCATGTTGCCGACAGAGCCGCTGAAGATCGATTTGATCCGGCTGGCGGTGGTTCTCGGTTTGGCCGGCACGGCAGCCGACCCAAGGGGCAGGGCGTTGGAGTTATCCATTGAAGGATCCTTCGTTTAATTGTTTTTGTGGAGCGCGTCGGAACGCAGCCTGCCAGGGCTATAGCAGGAGGTGTGCCAAGGGGTGAGGGGCCGGTTTAGAAGGGGTGGCGGGGAGGAGTGAGCGGATTTGTGCCGACTGATTGGGCTGAGTGAGCGGATTTCCGCTTACCGCGTGAAGATCAAAAGCCCCTCACCCTAGCCCTCTCCCAGACGGAGAGGGGACTGACCGAGGTGTTCTTGTGGGTTACATCGACCTGCAATATCGAGTCGAATACAGATTCGGGAAAGCATGGAGATCGGCTCCCTTCCCCCTCGCCCCCTGGGGGAGAGGGCTGGGGTGAGGGGGATGGATTTCAGCTACACCACAAATCTCTGCCTCACTCCGCCAGAAACATCTCCCTACTCAACCCATGCCGCTGCATCTTTTCATTGAACGTGCGGCGCGGCAGTTGCAGTTCTTCGAGCACGGCTTTGACATCACCCTTGTGCCGGGTCAGCGCCGCGCGCAGGCATTGCGCTTCGAACGCTTCCTGCTGCGCCGCCAGCGACTGCCCCGGGTCGATTCCGGCGACCGGTTCATCAAGCCCCAGTACCTGACGCTCGGCAACGTTGGCCAGTTCGCGGACGTTGCCCGGCCAGTCATGGCTGAGCAAGTGACTGAGCTGCGCACCGGTCAACGGCGGAAAGGTCCGGCCCAGACGCTGGGCGGCGTTCTGGGCAAAGGTTTCAAACAGTAATGGAATGTCTTCGCGGCGATCACGCAGCGGCGGCAAGCGCAGTTCTGCGACGTTGAGGCGATACGCCAGGTCCTCACGAAAACGTCCGGCGCGGGCTTCGTCGAGCAAGTCCGGTTTGGTCGCCGCGACGATACGCAAATCAACGCGAATGCTCTGGTTCGAACCCAGCCGCTCGAGTTTCTGTTCCTGCAAGACCCGCAGCAATTTCACCTGCTGGGCCAGCGGCATGCTTTCGATCTCGTCGAGAAACAGCGTGCCGCCATCGGCATATTCCAGCTTGCCGATGCGCTTGCCCGAGGCGCCGGTAAACGCGCCGCTCTCATGGCCGAACAGTTCAGCCTCGAACAGTTGCTCCGGGATCGCCGCGCAGTTCAGCGCCACGAAAGGTTTGCCGGCGCGCGGGCCGAAATCATGCAGGCAACGCGCGACCAGTTCCTTGCCGCTGCCGGTTTCACCACGGATCAGCACGTTGACCGGCAACGTCGCCAGATCCAGCACTTGCCGACGCAATGTCTGCAAGCCGCGGGACACGCCGAGCAGCGTCGCATCGAGCTTTGCGCGGTTGTCGGCCAGTTCGTGCAGCGCGCGGTTTTCCAGGACCAGGCGGCGTTTGTCCAGCGCCCGGCGCAGGCTGCCGAGCAGGGTTTCCGGGCTGAACGGTTTTTCCAGAAAGTCGTAGGCGCCATCGCGCATGGCTTCGACCGCCATCGGCACATCGCCATGGCCGGTAAGCAGAATCACCGGCAGATCGCTGTCGCGCTTTTGCACTTCGGCGAGCAATTGCAAGCCGTCCATGCCGGGCATGCGCACGTCGCTGAGGATCACCCCGGCAAAATGTTCCGGGAGCGCGGCGAGGCATTCTTCGGCACGGCTGAACAATTGCACCTGAAACCCCGACAGGCTCAGCCACTGTTCAACGGCGTCGCGAATGCTGCTTTCGTCGTCGACCACCATCACCGAATTGAGCATCAGATGTGTGCCTCCAGATCGATTGGCAGGGTCAGGCTGAACACCGCGCCGTGGTCGCCATTCTCGACGCTCAGGCGCCCGCCGGATTCATGCACGATGGCGAAGGATACTGCCAGCCCCAGGCCAAGACCATCGCCCACCGGTTTGGTGGTAAAGAACGGATCGAACACCTGGCCCAGATGTTCCTCGGCAATCCCGCCGCCGTTGTCGCTGACGCTGAGCCGCCACAATTGCTCATCGGCCTCCAGACGGATTTCCAGGCGCTTGCAGGCTTTACCCTGCATCGCATCCAGCGCGTTGCGCAGCAAATTGATCAACACCTGTTCCAGACGAATCGCATCACCGCGTACCCACGCCGGACGGGTCAGATGCAACACAAGGCTGACTTGTTCGTCACGCAGCCGCGCATCGAGCAGTTGCAGCGACTGATCGACCACCGTCGCCAGATCCAGACGTTCGCGCAGACCGCTCGGGCTTTTGCGGGCGAAAGTCTTGAGGTGGCCGGTGAGGGCAGCCATGCGCGTGAGCATATCGTCCACCGGTTTCAGCGCCTTGTAGGCGTCATCGACGCGGCCATGTTCGAGCAGCAGGCGCAGGGTGGCCAGCTGCATGCGCTGGGCGGTCAGCGGTTGATTGATTTCGTGGGCCAGTGCGGCGGACATCTGCCCCAGCGCGGCGAGTTTGGCCGATTGCACCAGACCTTCCTGCGCGGTGCGCAAGTCGCGGGTGCGCTCCTCGACCAGACGCTCGAGTTCTTCGCGATTGCGCTGACGGACCTTGGCCAGCCGCCAGCGCTGATTGAGAAACAGCAACAAGAACACCAGCGCCAGCCAAACGCCAGCGGCGGCCAGTGCGGCGTTGCGCAAATCTTCGAAGGCCACTTGCGGACGGCGCAACAGGTGCAGGGTCCAGCCTTCGGTCGTCAGCGGCAGCGATTCCCATAAATAGTCCGCCGTGCCCTGCGGACCTTCGACCCGGCGCAGATCGCTGTTGTCATCGAAGCGCCGTAGCGGCAAATGGGTCAGCGGCAGCAGCGATTGCTTGTCGTACTGACGCGTGGTTTTGATCTCGGCCAGATCATCGGCGCTCAACGGCCGCAAGGCGCGATAACGCCAACCCGGCTGATTGGCGATAAAGATGATGCCGCGTGCATCGCTGACCAGCAGCGTGTCGCTGCCCTGGCTCCATTCACGTTCCAGCTCGGGAAATTCCAGCTTGACCACCATCGCGCCGAGAAACTCGTCGTTGTCGCCAAGTACGGCGCTGGAAAGGAAATACCCGGGAATGCCGCTGGTCACGCCCACTGCGTAAAAACGCCCGGTGCCTTGGGTGCGGGTCTGGCTGAAGTAGGGACGGAAGCCGTAATTGTGGCCAACGTAACTGCTGGGCAAGCGCCAGTTGCTGGCGGCCACGGCCAGGCCGGTACGATCCAGCAGTTCCAGGGTCGAGGACTGCGCCGCACCGTTGATCTTTTCCAGCTTCACATTCAATGCCGCTTGCTGCGCAGCATCGACCGGTCCGGCCAGGGCCGAACGCAATTGCGGGTCCAGCGCCAGCACGGCGGGCAGGGCGCGATAGCGGTCGATCAGGGTGTGCAAGGAGTTGGCGTACAACCCCAGTTGCTGATTGGCGCGGGCCGCGTCTTCTTCCAGTGCCTGACGCTCGGCGTGGCGCATCGCGAGCGTCGCGGCAATGACCGTGCCGGCAATGATCAGCAGGGAATACAACGACAGACGCAGGGTACGGGAAGTCGGCAGCATGCTGGATCAAAGGTCGGCAGGACGGGCGGGCACGATAGCATGGGCCGAGATGGCCGGGCGCGCTGTTCGCGCCGGCCGTGTCTGCTAAACAGCTGTCTCCTGTACCTGACGTCGATGCACAAGATTCAACCTCGGCTTCGGCACCGGTCTTGCCTGAGGTTCGGCAGCGAGCGAGCGCTCCAGTTGCTGCAGGCGTTCAGTCACGCCTTGCGCCTCGCTCGGCGCTTCGATGATTGCCTGTGCGGTTTGCATGACCTTGTCGATGGCTTCGAACGGGTCTACACCATTCCTGGACAGCTTCATGACCTGACGCTGTTTTTCTGCATCCAGTGCGTCCAGTTGGGCATAGAACATCTTCTGGATGTGCTCGGAGTAGCTGTTGAGGTTATCCGTGAAGGTCTTGATGCTGTCGATAAGCGCAGCACCTCCATCAAAAAGAGCCCCCGCGCCGTCGACGGCTTTTGCAGCGCCGTCGCCCAGCGTTTTCAGCCCGTCCTTGAGCTCTTGGGTGTGCAGTGTCTGCGCTGCTTTCAAACCTTTCTTGAAGAAGTGGTAACGCAATACCGGAAACACTATTGCCCCCGCGATTGCCCCTGCGCCGGAACCGATGGCGTTGCCGATTCCGGGTACCACGGTGCCGATGACACTGCCGATGGCGATGCCTTTGCCGATACCGTAAAAGACCGATTTGATGCCGGCCCGGGAGGTGATGAATTTGCCGAACGTCATGCTTTTGCGCACCTCCTCGATGTTCTGGCCTTCAGGAATCAGGCCATCGAACTCGGTGGTCAGGTTGTGCAATTGCTCCGCCGCAGTTTGCGCTTGATCAAAAATACCCACCGCTTTTCTGACTAGGTCAAACACCACTTTGAAGGCACCGGTCTGGTCGACATGAACGATTGGGTTGTTACCGACGAATCCATACAGGTTCAACCCATCCACATCCCCCGCCGGATCGGCACTGACCCAGCGCTGCAACCACGGTGCGTAATAGCGGGCGCCGTAGTAGTACAAACCGCTGACATCCATTTCCTTGCCGGAATATCGGATGAAGCGGTATTCGATTTCCGATTCCGGCGCCATCCACGCGGTTTCGCCGAACGGGTAATAGCCTTCTGCGCTGGTGACTACGGCGTCTTCATTGAGCTCCATCACGCAAGAGCCGAGGTGGTCTTCGAGGGTGTAACGTATCTGGTCGTCTATCGGCGCTGAACGTTGCGCCCAATGCAGGCAGCGCGCGTTACCGAGGCTGATGATGTGCAGCTCCTCGCCGTTGTCCTTGCTGCGGATTTCCAGCCCCGGCAGGTAGCGCACCTGGTGGAAGTGGCGGACCTTGTCGGTGAACCATTCATGACATTTGAGGACCCGCTGGCCGGCGCTGTACTGGTAATA
The DNA here is from genome assembly GCF_025910115.1 of Pseudomonas sp. RG1. NCBI lineage: Bacteria > Pseudomonadati > Pseudomonadota > Gammaproteobacteria > Pseudomonadales > Pseudomonadaceae > Pseudomonas > Pseudomonas sp. RG1. Next base: position 20,274 of record NZ_JAPCIK010000045.1, on the reverse strand, counting down.
CTCGGCATCGTTATCGCCGTCCTGACGGATAACCAGATCCACGCGCTCCAGCTCATCACGCCTGCTCCATTGCAATGACGGACCGTGGCGCAGCTTGCGTTGATTGCCGTGCGGGTCGAACCAGGTACCGAAGTCCGGCGGCTCGTCGCCCGTTTCCCAACGCACCCCGCGATTGCTTTGATCATCGATGCGCATGCGCCGGGTGCGGCTGGCGCCGTCGCGCTGATGACGTAGTTCGATCAGGTTGCCGCCATCGTCGTAGCTATACGTCTGGGTGTAGTTGAGGCGGTTTTTCTCGTCGGGCGGTTGCGGCAAGCCGGGAATGTCCGGGGGCAGTGCGTCGTCATGACCGGTCGCGCGGATCAGGCGGTACAGGGAGTCGTAGTCGAATTCACGGTGGCCGTCGACTCGTTGATTGGCGAAAGAGACGGGCTCGAAGGCGTGGTCCTCGATGCGAGTGATGTTACCGACGCGATCGTAGAAATATTGCAGATCCTGCAATCTGGGGTGAGCAGTTTTCTGACTGGTGCGCGTATGCAGGCGTCCGTCGGCCGGGTCATACGTCCACTGACTCAGGACACCGTTACCGGCCAGCTGCGAGATGATCTGATTGTTCGCGTTGTACTGCGCATCCAGCAAGACCTGCGTGACTTTCGTCTCGACTTGCAGCTCCATTTGCCTGAGCTGCCCCGCAAGACCATAGCGCGATGCTCTGCGATGGCCGCCGGCATCGGTTTGCTCCAGCACCGCGCCCAGCGGGCTGAACACCTGATGACTGGTAAAAGCCTGCGTGTCCTGGAACGTTCGGGTTTCCTGCATCGGCTGGCCAGCGAGGGAATAGCTGGATATCGCCAGAACTCCAGACACATCAGTTTGCTTGATCAACCGTCCGCGCAGGTTGTGGTTGGCGGTGTCGGCGGCACCGGCGTAGAGGAAAGTGTCGACCTCTTCCTCCTCATCCTTTTCGATGACCTGGAGTCTGACGACACGCAGCTGGTCGTCAAAGGTCGATCGCCAGACATGGCCGCGTTCGTCCCAACGTTGCCGAGGCTCACCGGCCAGCCCCGGCAATACCAAGCGCCAGCCGGCATCGACGCTGCCGATTTTCAACACAATGCCGTTGAGCGCGTAGTGAGTAGTGAGGTTGGGCGCAGATAAGCGCGGATCCCGTTTCTCGACCAGGCGCCCGGCAGGGTTGTGAGTCTGGCAGGTGATCAGGGGCTTGATCTCTCCATGCGTCGTTGCACACAGATAGGCAATATGCCTGACGACCAAAGCCCGTGGATCCTTGACCTGCACGCTTGGCGTATGGATATGCGTTGATCTATTCAAGGGCCAGGTGCTCATGATTTATCCAAGCGCAGAACCACGGTAAAACTGCCTGAAGGCAGGCGAACTTGTTTACGCCGTCTTTTGACTGTTGTATTGGCGATATCTGCCAATCAACTCGATACCGCGCCTGGCTTCAGCCATGCGCAAGGAAATTTCTTTCTTGATCCGATCCCGGCTGATTGAGCTGGAGTTCTGGGTTCCGACGCTACCTGTTGCAAGATCCAGCGCATAACCGAATGAGCCCACTAGGCCTTGGTCATAAAATTCGTTGACTCCGATTTCGCTGAAAGCCGCATTGATGTCGCTTTGGTCCTGTTCAAGCAGGTCGATAATCAAACCCAACGCTGCCTCGAGGTCATCAATTTCGATATCCCTTAAACCGGCCAGCGCTGTGGCTGTGTCCTTTCCAGAGTAAGCAATGGCCATCATGTCACTTGCAGCGGGTATCTGCGCAAACTTGCTGAGCGTTTTCTCGGCCACTGTTTCGATCAGCTTGTTTGCTCCCTCGGAAGTCCGAGGATCATATGATCTGGCTATTTTTTTTGCGTATCTCAGAGGGGTTAAAATGCCTGTTGTGGCGTTGCTGTGAATGCTCTCGGGGTTCAGTTTTTTGGCATCGGGCAGGACGGGAGTGGAAACAGTTGTAATTTCGCCGAGTTTGTCCATTGCCGCGCCGGAGATTTTTGAGGCGACAATCCCTCCGATAAATGTCCCGACTCCGGGCAATATCAGCGTCCCAAGTGCTTCGCCGCCTTTCCCTGCTGTCGTGGTGACAACTCCCTTGCCAATGTTGAAGCCTGTGTTTATGGCCATGCGTTTGGAAATGTCCGTAGCGCTGAACAGTCCGTTCAATTGCCGATTGTACGTTTGCAGCTCATTGCCCAGGTTATCCAGGACTTTTGCGTAAGTCGCGATGTCCTGCCTGACGTCAGACGGTAAGTCTTTTTTGTTACCGTCGTTATCGATGAACAGAATCGGGTTGTTACCGACAAAACCATACAGATTCAAACCGTCCACATCCCCCGCCGGGTCCGCACTGACCCAACGCTGCAACCACGGCGCGTAGTAGCGGGCGCCGTAGTAGTACAAACCGCTGACATCCATTTCCTTGCCGGAATATCGGATGAAGCGGTATTCGATTTCCGACTCCGGGGCCATCCACGCGGTTTCGCCGAACGGGTAATAGCCTTCTGCGCTGGTGACCACAGCGTCTTCATTGAGCTCCATTACGCAAGAGCCGAGGTGGTCTTCGAGGGTGTAACGTATCTGGTCGTCTATCGGCACTGCACGTTGCGCCCAATGCAGGCAGCGCGCGTTACCGAGGCTGATGATGTGCAGCTCCTCGCCGTTGTCCTTGCTGCGAATTTCCAGCCCCGGCAGGTAGCGCACCTGGTGGAAGTGGCGAACCTTGTCGGTGAACCATTCATGACATTTGAGGACCCGCTGGCCGGCGCTGTACTGGTAATACTCGGCATCGTTATCGCCGTCCTGACGGATAACCAGATCCACGCGCTCCAGCTCATCACGCCTGCTCCATTGCAATGACGGACCGTGGCGCAGCTTGCGTTGATTGCCGTGCGGGTCGAACCAGGTACCGAAGTCCGGCGGCTCGTCGCCCGTTTCCCAACGCACCCCGCGATTGCTTTGATCATCGATGCGCATGCGCCGGGTGCGGCTGGCGCCGTCGCGCTGATGACGTAGTTCGATCAGGTTGCCGCCATCGTCGTAGCTATACGTCTGGGTGTAGTTGAGGCGGTTTTTCTCGTCGGGCGGTTGCGGCAAGCCGGGAATGTCCGGGGGCAGTGCGTCGTCATGACCGGTCGCGCGGATCAGGCGGTACAGGGAGTCGTAGTCGAATTCACGGTGGCCGTCGACTCGTTGATTGGCGAAACAGACGGGCTCGAAGGCGTGGTCCTCGATGCGAGTGATGTTACCGACGCGATCGTAGAAATATTGCAGATCCTGCAATCTGGGCTGAGCGGTTTTCTGGCTGGTGCGCGTATGCAGGCGTCCGTCGGCCGGGTCATACGTCCACTGACTCAGGACACCGTTACCGGCCTGCTGCGAGATGATCTGATTGTTGGCGTTGTATTGCGCATCCAGCAAGACCTGCGTGACTTTCGTCTCGACTTGCAGTTCCATTTGCCTGAGTTGCCCGGCGAGACCATAGCGCGATGCTCTGCGATGGCCGCCGGCATCGGTCTGTTCAAGCACGGCGCCAAGTGGACTGAACACCTGATGGCTAGTGAACGCTTCGTTATCGTGAAAAGTGCGCTTTTCCACCAGTGCCTGTCCGGTGAGGGCATAGCTGGTGATTTCCAGCGAACCTGACGGATCTGTCTGCTGGGTCAACCGGCCGCGCAGGTTGGAGTCTGCTTCGGCAGAGCCTGAGGCGTACGTGAAGGTATCGAGCTGATTTTCGCCGTTTCCCGAGACTTCAAGCTGCACCACGCGCAATTGCTCGTCGAAGGTCGACTGCCAGACGTGGCCGCGCTCATCCCAACGGTGTCCGGGCTCCCCGGCCCTGCCCGGCAGCAGCAGGCGCCAGCCGCTATCCCGGCTGTTGGTAAACACGGCGATATCGTTCAGCGCAAACACGCTGGTTGTGTTTGCTGTCGGCAGGCGCGGATCCTGTTGCGCGACCAGACGCCCGGCGACATCGTGGTGCTGGCGGGTCACGAGTGCGCTAGGCGTGTCACCCGCCACGGTACGCAAATAAGCGACCTGACGGACTGGCAGGCCACGTCCGTCGCTGACGCTCAGCGAAGGCGTGCGCCAATGTATGGAGGCGCTCATGAGCCTGACCCACGCGTAGACACCAGCTCTTCAGCGGTGTCGTTGAAGTCCTCACTGGCGTGATACCAGGGATGATAAGTCTCGCGGGAAAAGTCGCCCTTGGCGTTGATCAGCTTGATCGGACGCCCCGTTGCGTCATAGAACAGCTGATCGAACAACCCGAGTTGGCGCAGCGATTGATCATTGACGTAGCGGTGGGTGTTGGCGAAAAACGGCCGGTATTGGCGCTGCGGCAGACCTTTGTTGTTGTATTCGACGCGTTCACTGATGCGCCAGCGTGTCTGCGTCGGTTGCTCACCTTCTTCGATGAGCAACTCACCATCCTCACCCACCACATAAGCCAACCCCGGATCGACCTTCTGCTGGGTTTGCAGGACCCGACCAAAGCCGTCGACGCAGGTTTTGACGATCTGGATCTGCGCCTTCATGGCGTCGTAGGGATAGCGGTCAGCGCTGAGCACTACGGTGTGAACCGGTTCTCGGTAAGCCAGTTCAATGGCCGTGAGCAATTGCTGGTCTTCAGGCGTCGGGCCGGGATTTCGCGCAAGCCGGCGACGTGCGCTGGCACGGATATGCCCGCCGGGCAACAGGTCACCTTGCTTGATCGAGCGGCTTTGAAGTGTGGAGGCGGGTATCAGGCCCATCCAGCTGAAAAGGTTTTTGTGCAGAGTGCTCGCTGCGTGTCCTACGGTATCTTCCGGAAACTGAATGGCGTATTCCGGACTGGGATCCGGCAAGGTCCAGTCATCGGTCAGCTTGTCGAATCCGGCAGGTTTGCCGTTCTCGGTACCGTGAAAGCTGATGACCAGCGGCTGACCGGAAGGCTCGTAGATGACTTCTTCAGTGTTGTCATTGGCGTCGGTGATTCGCTTGGGTTTCAGGGCGTGATAATCGAACTCCGCGACCTGGACGGCACAACCGTCGGGCAACTCCATGCGCATGACTGTCAGATGGTGTTGATCGTATTCGGCTTTGGTCACGCCATGGCTTGGCGTTTCATTGAAATCGAACACGTTGTAGAACGCCTGCAAGTCGCCGTACCGGGCCAGATTGAACCGCGACGACCAGAGGTTTGGTTCCTCGCTGGGCGGTGCTTCGAACAGCAGCGCCATGGGTGAGTAACCAATTGCCGCGAGGGCCTCGCGGATATTCAGGTCCGGCACAATGCTGTAAGCGTCCAGCGCGGTTTTATCCAGCAGGGCAAGCTCCAGAGAGTGCGACAGCGCTTCGAATCCGGCGACGCCGTCATCCAGTTCAATACCCTCTACGTCCACATAACGCTGTATGGATTGCGAAGTCAGTACCCTTTCCATGGCCCATTCTTGCGTATCCTGCAGCTCTCTCAGTGATTCGAAAGACACCCGTGCCGGGTTCAACTCGCCGGGGAGCGTACCTTTGGCCAATTTCAGCGCATCGCCCCGTTCCAGATACGGCAAGCCCAATCGCCATTGCTGTGGCTCTGGCAGATTGATCAGACGTGCACGGGTTTCACTGATGTAAAAGTATTGTTGCGCCTCGTCGTGAGCGTCGGACCACCATTGATTCAGATGGTCTTCGGTGAAGGGGGGCGGGCTCTGGGCGGTCAACCTGCGCGCATAGCTCACCGTAAGTGCGTGGGTCGCGGCGCCATAAGCGTTCCACCGCAGGGTGACCTCGTGGCGGCACAGCGGGTCGTTGATAAAGCCGTCGTACTGATAACTGATGGCTTCGACCTGAAGGGGCAGCAGAACGGCTGCGGCATATAGCCCCTGTGGCCGCACCTCGCGAACCAGATAGCGCTTCTCTTCTACCGAGTACAGCGCGGCTGCATCGGGTGCCTGCGCATCGGCGCGGTAGGGGAAAATTTCTGTTCGAGCGACCGAGCCAACCAGTGCCTGCGCAATCCGATAGCGACTGTCGGAGCCCTCCGGGGTGACGGGCTCATCGATTTCACCTTTGGGGTGGTAACGACTGAACAGGGTTTCGCCCAACGGGCAGGCGTCCACATCCGCGCTGAAATAATCGTCGCGGGAGCGATTGATTTCCTGACCGTTGTGAAACCAGGTGCATGTTTGCACCGGCTCGCTGAAGCCAGGCTCTGAAGGATCGGTTCCAACCTCGCAGTCAAGTTGCTGCAAGTAGCCGAACCCGCGAAATTCCCTCTCCCTGCCGTCGTAGAACCCTTCGCGCCAAGTGAACGACTGGGTCAACCGGTTGCCGGTGATCTCGTCGTGCTGCTCCTGTTTTTTCACCACGGCCAGCGGAAATGGCAGGTGACATACCGGTGCACGCTCAAGCGCCAGCAGCCGCTCCTTTTCATCCAGCCATTCCTGAGCCGAGCTGCGATAAGTCACGCTGCTGGAACAGCCCATGTTGTTGTTACTGGTGACCAGCAGGTAGGGCTTGGCTGCAACAAAATCGTAGCGCCAATGCCGCGGCTGGATATGCGGCACCGTCAGAATCAGGCTGGCGCAACCGAGGCCTTGCAGGTCGGCGAAACTGACCTGGCACAAACGGTCATAGCGCACGTCTTCAGGCCACGGCACGCTGACGGGAATCTGCTCCAGGCCATTGCCGCCCCGGTTCAGGTAGATGTCGAACCCTTCGGATTTGAGATAGATCAGCGCGGGCGCGCCGGAGCCATCGAGATCGGCCAGACGTACTCGCGAGGCGTCGAATTCTTCATGGGTGAAGGGCAGGGCGCTGATCTTGCGACCTTGACCGAATTTGCCATGACCAAGATTCGGCCAGCAACGGACCTCGTCATGGCGGATGCGGCACAGCTCGGGCATGTCGCTGCCGAGCAGGTTGCCCAGAAGCACCAGTTCGGTCCGCGAGTTGCTGAACACCGGCAGACGGTCGTCTGCGTATTCATGGGGTATTTCCTGTGCGGCGGCGAAGCCTTTTTCGCGCAGGCTGGCATAGAGGCGCACGCGGTCGGGGCTGATGCTGGCCGCTGACATCAGCCCGTCCCCGCTGAAATCCCCCATGGTCAAAGTCAGATCCTGGTGTTCCCGGGGAAACGTGTCGAACGCGCTGAACAGTTCGAATTGCCGCTGCGCATTCAGCGCATGAAACCCGCAGTAACCCAACCGGGCGATGATCAGGTCCAGACGGCCGTCGCCGGTCAGATCAAGCAGTTGCGCCACGGCGCGGTTGCGATCTGCCACCGGGATCCTGTCCAGCAAAACCCATGGGCCGTAACCGATCAGTTCGGTACCAGGCGCCGCGCGTAGCGGTTCTCGGTAATACCAGGCGTTGTCGTAGCGGCAGAGAAAGCCCGGCACGCCCTCGCCATACAGATCGACGCATTGATAGAACCCGCCCTCTTCGATGCCCGGTTGAGTCTCGTTTTCCAACAGGCGTGCAGGTGCCTTGTTGATCTCGAAGGGCGAGTATTCGAACTCTAGCGGCGGTGAGTGCTCGACATTGCCTTGCGCATCGAAGGCCTGATAGTGCGCCGCGCTGATCTGGCTGTAGGCCCACTGCGCAGTGTTCTGGATCGGTCGATATTCCAGCAGCAGGCGACGTGCAAGTTTTGCCTCTGTCGCCAGGCCCCCGGGGAAGTGATGAAACATCAACACTTGCTGGCAGAGCCTGCGGGTGCTCAGCTCAAAACCCTGGCCATAGGTGGAAAACGGATCAGGCCGCAGCCGCCAGCGGTTCACTTCCTCGTAGCTCGGAATCTCCGTCAGCGAATTGCTGCGTTCGCCGTAATCGAACACCAGTTGAAAATGCCATGGCAGATCCGTCGGTCGGTCAGTGTCCCAGCTGTAAAGGTGATCGCTCGCCGTGGCATTGCCGTAACACACCCGTCGCAGATAGCGCTGGGCGCGGTAGTCGTGAATGGGGTCTTGCTCGTCAGGCTGATCGTCGGCCTTGTACTCGTAGCAGATGTGTTCGCCATGGGCGTTCATGCTTTCACACAAAAGCCAGCTGCTGATGCGTGATGGATCGTCGGGGTCGGCACGGCGGGAGGCGCTGGTTTTGCCGTAGACATGCAACGTACCGTCGGCGCCGTGGATCAGCCAGAAGGGGGCTCCACCGTCAGCCGGATGCCAGCATTCGCGCAGGGAAAAATCACTTTCGATCCGCGCCCGGTAAGTCACGACGTTGTGTTCGGCAATGGGGCGGTCTCTGTAGCTGTGTTCCGTGCGCGACTTCAGGTTTCCGGCATCATCGAGCTCAGGCATCCACACCTCGCCGTCATGCCCGATGATTTCATCGTGCTCGGTATAACGTGGAACACCTTTATTGGTGCGGCGGCTGATCTGGCTCAGGCCCAGGTGGCAACCAAGGCCAAACGAACCGTTACCGCTCTGGCTGTTGATTGCCAAGGGTATTTGCGGACCGTAGCCACGACCGCTCGATAGCGGGATCAGCAATTCGCATCCAGCCGAGGCGGTCGGCCCTACGGCGCTCCAGCTTTTGCCGATAGTGGCGATCGATGAGCTTTTGGCGATGGAAGGAGCTGTGATGCTGAGGTCTTGATCGGCCATGGTCGAATCCATTCGCGCTACATAGGGCGTATGGATAGACGCTAACAGGAGTGGGCCGCTAATGGACCTGTCAGATCTGACAGGTGCGCAAGATCGTTTTCTGTGCTTGGGCGATTCTTTTATCGCAATTGGTTTGAACACACAAAAACGGCCGGGGCATCTTCGCGGATGCACCGGCCGTTTTCATGACACCAGAAGCTTACTGCACTTCTACCGCCAGGCTCTCGCTGATCTTCTGCTGCCAGATCGCCGGGCCAGTGATGTGTACCGACTCACCTTTGCTGTCCACCGCTACGGTGACCGGCATGTCCTTGACCTCGAACTCGTAGATCGCTTCCATGCCCAGCTCGGCAAATGCCAGCACCTTGGACTTCTTGATCGCTTGCGCAACCAGGTAAGCGGCGCCGCCGACAGCCATCAGGTACACGGCCTTGTTGTCCTTGATCGCTTCGATCGCGGTCGGGCCGCGCTCGGATTTGCCGATCATGCCCAGCAGGCCGGTCTGCTCGAGGATCTGGCGGGTGAACTTGTCCATCCGCGTTGCGGTGGTCGGGCCGGCCGGGCCAACCACTTCGTCACCGACCGGATCAACCGGGCCGACGTAATAGATGAAACGACCCTTGAGGTCGACCGGCAGAGTTTCACCCTTGTTGAGCATCTCGACCATGCGCTTGTGCGCGGCGTCGCGACCGGTGAGCATCTTGCCGTTGAGCAGCACGGTTTCGCCCGGCTTCCAGCTCTGCACCTCTTCCGGGGTCAGGGTGTCGAGGTTGACGCGACGGGCCGATGGGCCGGCTTCCCAGACGATTTCCGGGTAGGCGTCCAGCGGTGGTGCTTCCAGCGAGGCCGGGCCGGAACCGTCGAGCACGAAGTGTGCGTGACGGGTGGCGGCGCAGTTGGGGATCATGCACACCGGCAGCGAGGCAGCGTGGGTCGGGTAGTCCATGATTTTCACGTCGAGCACGGTGGTCAGGCCACCGAGGCCCTGGGCGCCGATGCCCAACTGGTTGACCTTTTCGAACAGTTCCAGACGCATTTCTTCGATGCGGTTCTGCGGACCACGGGCCTTCAGCTCGTGGATGTCGATGGATTCCATCAACACTTCCTTGGCCATCACTGCGGCCTTCTCGGCGGTGCCGCCGATGCCGATACCCAGCATGCCCGGTGGGCACCAGCCGGCGCCCATGGTCGGCACGGTCTTCAATACCCAGTCGACGATCGAGTCGGACGGGTTGAGCATGGCCATTTTCGACTTGTTCTCGGAACCGCCGCCCTTGGCCGCCACGTCCACTTCCACGGTGTTACCCGGGACGATGGAGTAGTGAATTACGGCCGGGGTGTTGTCCTTGGTGTTCTTGCGAGCGCCTGCCGGGTCGGCAAGGATCGAGGCCCGCAGGACGTTTTCCGGCAGGTTGTAAGCGCGACGCACGCCTTCGTTGATCATGTCGTCCAGGCCCATGGTGGCGCCATCCCAGCGCACGTCCATGCCGACACGGACGAACACGGTGACGATACCGGTGTCCTGGCAGATCGGGCGATGGCCGGTGGCGCACATGCGCGAGTTGATCAGGATCTGCGCCATCGAATCACGGGCCGCTGGCGATTCTTCGCGCAGGTAGGCTTCGTGCATCGCCTGGATGAAATCCACGGGGTGGTAATAGGAAATGAACTGCAGGGCGTCGGCAACGCTCTGAATCAGGTCATCTTGCTTGATCACGGTCATGAGTCGCGCTCCTCTGAAAACGGTGGGGAAGCTACAGGCTTCTAGCTTCGAGCGGCAAGTTAAAGCATTACGCGGACAGCTTGAGCTTGCCGCTTGAGGCTTGCGGCTTATGGCTGTCCCTTTGTGGCGCGACGCTAAAAAGGCGCGGCAGTATACCGCGCCTCGGTGGTGGGGGCACATTGGCTTTTGGTCGGATGACCCTGTGGCGAGGGGATTTATCCCCGCTCGGCTGCGCAGCAGTCGTAAAACCTGTGAGCTCAGAGTGATTGACCGGTTGCAAGGGGCCACTTCGCAGCCCATCGAAGATAAATCCCCTCACCACAGGGACCTGGTGCGGGCATCAATGCAGCTCAATCAGGTCATGCATTTGACGTCAATTTTCGAGCCCGAAAATCGGTGGTCATTTAGCGACCGGCCCTCTAAAGTGGCATCCGGTCTGTAGAGTAGGACACTCGGTCAGCCTCCTATCGCACGGTGAGTCAACGATTGACCCATAACGCCATTCAACGCCTTTTGCTCAAACGCTTCGCCCTCGCTGCGGCCACCTACGGATTGGCTTTGCTGCTGCTGTGGCTGGCATTTTTCACTGGGCATTATCAGCAATCGCTCAGTGGAGTGGCCATCGGCAGCGCTCTGGTGGTCATCAGTCAGGCGAGCCTTTTCGCCATGTTCTGGAGCGGGCGCAACCAGCGCTTCGCCGACCCCAGCCTGACCGAAGCGCAAGTGCTGATGGGGCTGGGCTGGCAGACGTGGCTGATCGCCCATGTCGACGAGGCACGCGGCGCGTTTCTGGTGTTTTATGTGCTGATCCTGCTGTTCGGCCTGTTCCATCTCACCCGACGGGTGTTCATCCGCTGCGCGCTGCTGGTGTTCTTCAGTTTCTCCGCGATTACCCTGTGGGACGCTTACCATTTCCGTCTGGCGGAGCCTGCGCTCGCGGCGTTGCAAGTGTGCATTCTGGCGATGGTTTTGGCGTGGCTGGTGCTTTACGCACGCTTTGTCCAGGTCTCGCGGCAACGTCAGCGTCAGCGCCGGTTTGCCTTGCAGGCGCATCAGGACACCCTGCGTGGGATGATGCGCCAGCTTGAAGACCTGGTGGCCACCGACGAACTGACCGGGCTGTTCAATCGCCGGCATTTCCTGCGCATCGCCTCGCGTGAGCTCAACGCGTTGGACAGCGACGTAATGCACGGGCTGGCGCTGATCGATCTGGACCACTTCAAACGCATCAACGACCTGCACGGCCACGCCGCCGGCGATCAGGTACTGCAGGCGTTTGCCGGTGTGGCGCAAGCCTGCCTGCGCGACGGTGACGTGCTGGCGCGTTATGGTGGCGAAGAATTCGTGGTGCTAGTGCCCGACTGCGATGCCGAACGCCTGACCGCGTGTTGCGAGCGTTTGCGCATCGCCTTCAGCGAGGTGGAATTGATGGGCCTGCAAGTGCGCAACCTGAGCCTGTCGGCGGGCATGACCCTGCTGGCGGTTGGCGATGATCTGGATGAGGCGTTGCAGCGTGCCGATCAGGCGCTGTACCGGGCCAAGCGTGACGGGCGCAATCGTTGTGCAGCGGCGTGGGAGAACATCGATGCCTGAATTGCGTGTCGGTGACCGGCAGTGGACGGTTGAGCCGGGCAGCAATCTGCTCGACAGTCTCAATCAGAACGGCGTTGCCGTGCCCTACAGCTGTCGCGCCGGCAGTTGCCATGCCTGTCTGGTGCAATGCATCCGAGGTGTGCCCAGCGACAACCGCCCGGATGCCTTGAGTGCCGAGCAACGTCAGGACGGTTGGCGCCTGGCCTGCCAATGCCAAGTGGTCGAAGACTTGCAGGTGCATACCTTCGACCCGATTACTGACGGTCTGCCGGCCTTGGTCGAAGCGCTGGACTGGCTCAGTGACAGCGTTCTGCGCCTGCGCCTGACAACGCAGCGGCCATTGCGCTACAGCGCCGGCCAGCATCTGGTGCTGTGGATCGGCCACATCGCCCGCCCGTACTCGCTGGCGAGCCTGCCGCAAGAAGACCGCTTCCTCGAGTTTCACCTCGATTGCCGCCAGCCCGGCGAATTCATCGATGCCGCCCGCAAGCTGCAGATCGGCGACTCGATCCGCCTCGGCGAGTTGCGCGGTGGTGCTTTGCACTATGACCCGGACTGGCATGCGCGCCCGCTGTGGCTGCTGGCCGCCGGTAGCGGTTTAGGTCCGTTGTTCGGTGTGCTGCGCGAAGCCTTGCGTCAGGATCACCAAGGCGCCATCCGCGTCATTCACCTGGCCCATGACGAACGTGAGCACTATCTGGCCAAACCCCTTGCCGCACTGGCTGCGCAGCGGGAAAACCTCAGTGTCGAGCTGTGGACCGCGGCCGAGTCGGCCGCCGCTTTGGCGCAACTGCGCCTTGTTTCCCGGCAGACCCTGGCCTTAGTCTGCGGCTCGACGGCCAGTGTCGACGCTTTCGCCAAGCGTCTGTACCTGGCCGGATTGCCGCGCAATCAACTGCTGGCCGACGTGTTTGTGAGCCGTGGTTGAGCGCTGATTTTCAGACGCGAGACACGCCATGACCGAAGCCATCCTGCTGGAACGCGAACGCGGTTTGCTGACCCTGCGCCTCAACCGCCCGGGCAAGAAAAACGCCCTGACCCGCGCCATGTACAGCCGCCTCGCCGAAGCACTGAAACAGGCCGACAGCGACCCCGAAATCAACGCCGTGCTGATCAGCGGCAGCGCCGAGTGCTTCACGGCCGGTAACGACATTGCCGACTTCCTCGAACAACCGCCGAGCGACCTCGACAGCCCGGTGTTTCACTTCATGCTCAATCTGCTCGAATGCCGCAAACCAGTGATCGCCGCCGTCTCCGGTGCCGCGGTGGGTATCGGCACGACCCTGCTGCTGCATTGCGATCTGGTCTATGTCAGCCGCGACGCCCGGCTGCGCATGCCGTTCGTCAACCTCGGATTGTGTCCCGAATTCGGTTCCAGCCTGATCCTGCCGCGTTTGCTCGGGCAAGCGAAAGCGGCTGAATTGTTATTGCTCGGTGAAGGCTTTAGCGGCGAACAGGCTGCGCAGTGGGGGATCGCCACCGAAGCGCTGGACAGCGGTGAAGCGGCGTTGAGCAAGGCGCGAGAAGTGGCGCTGCGGTTTGATGAGCTGCCGGCCGAAGCCGTGCACATCAGCAAGCAACTGATGCGAGCGCCGGATCGGGATCTGCTGCGCAAGGTGATCGAGGAGGAGGGTGCGTTGTTCACCCAGCGCCTGCGTTCGCCGGAGGCGGTGGCGGCGTTGAGCAGGTTTTTTCGGTGACGGTCAAGACGCCTTCGCGAGCAGGCTCGCTCCCACGGGGGAACGCATTTCAAAGTTGGGAGCGAGCCTGCTCGCGAAAGGGGTTGACCAGACCATAAAACTCTCAATCAGGGGCAGCCGGTAAACTCGTCGCCAGGTCACTCGATCAATCCACGGCCGACGCATTGAACCCGTTGCCCGTCGACTTGCCTTTGGCCGAGGAACGTCATTTTACCTTCACCGATTGCAACCCCGGTCCAGATCCCCTTCTCCAGGTCGAACACTCGCCAGCCTTTGCCATCCGCAAAATCCGTGTCCAATTTGCCGTCATCGGTGAATCTGGCAATAACATGGTTAAAACCAGAGGACACTTGACTCAGCCCGGCAACAAGTATGTGTCCGCTGCTCTGGATGGACGCGTCAAGCCATAAGGTGTCAATGCCTTGCAGTCTGCTCAGAAGTGGTTTGCCTGCGTTGAACTGGATGTTGGGTTTGCCGTCGGATTCCCGGCTGATCAATACGCCATGGTGTGCAGGCTCGGTATACCCAACGGATAACAGCCGCTTATTCGTCTGCCCGATAACTTTCAAGACATTGACGCTCAGCGAGTTCTCTATCGGATCCATCACTTCAAAGCCATCAACGGCGAACGAGTCATCAATTTTCCCGGTTGCAGTCAAGCGGTTGAGTACTGCCCGGTAAGGATCATTGCCACGTACACAGCCCGCGAGCACGTAGGTCCCATCCTGTTTTGCCAATAGATCGTATAGCTCCGTGTGAGTGAAATTCGGGTGGAGAACATAGGCGATTTCTCCCTCGTTAAATTCAATATCCCGTGTGCCGTCAGGCAAGAGTCGAATGACGGCTGTCGCCACTTTGTTTCCATCCCGATCTACGGTGGTATGCAATACGATCTTGCCGTCAGGCAGAACGGTCGACCGCTGGCTAGCGGTTTTTGAGTTCGCTGCGTTGGGTAGTTGCTGGTGCTTCTGATGTGCCGTGTCGTCATCCGTGAGGTAAACAGCGACTTTGCCGGTTTCGTTGAATGCCGGATCAAGGTTGCCAGCGACGTCGAGACGCACGACTCCTATGGCACGCTTGAGGTTAGCCTGAAAGAAACTGCCGATGAGCAGCAGTTTGCCGTCGGCCTGTTCCACTATTTCGTTAGCGAAGGAATGCGATCCTTCTCCGTCCTCAAATTGACCGGTTACGTAGCCACTCTGGCCAAATTGAGTGTCGTGTACGCCATTGCTATCCAGTCTGATCAAGTAGTAGGCATCACCGTTCGATTGGCCTACGCTTCCCGCGATATAGGTGCGCCCTGATTTGTCGACCATCACCCCCCGCAGGACAAGGTTTCCGGAAAAATCGGGAGGTTTTTTCGGAGTGGCAACGCCCTGATTGCCAAACGTTGGGTCGAATTGACCTGGCGAGATGTTTGCCGCAACGTCCATCTTCAATCCTCCTTGATCACGACTCGTGCCCAGTCTTGAGTGATTGGGTGGTGAAGTAGCACGCTAGTCAAGAATGGCTCTTGCAACAACTGACAGAACTGACAGTTGACGTTCTGTGAAAACTGGTTTTCAGCGACATGCAGACAACAAAAAGCCCCGCCATTCACATGGCGGGGCTTTTGCGTTTCAGCGGCCGGTCACTCAGACCTGCGGATCACCGACATGCAGGATCTTCATGCCGTTGGTGCCGCCAGTGGTGTGGTAGCTGTCGCCCTTGGTCAGGATGACCCAGTCGCCTTTTTCCACAACGCCGCGCTTGGTCAGTTCGTCGATGGCTTTCTGGCTGACTTCGTGCGGCTCCAGCGAGGCCGGGTCGAACGGGATGGTGTAGACGCCACGGAACATCGCCGCGCGGGCCTGGGCTTCGCGGTGCGGGGTGAACGCGTAGATCGGCACCGAGGAGCGGATCCGCGACATGATCAGCGGGGTGAAGCCGCTTTCAGTCAACGCAATGATCGCTTTGACGCCCGGGAAGTGGTTGGCGGTGTACATGGTCGCCAGCGCGATGCTTTCGTCGCAGCGGCTGAATTCCTTGCCGATGCGGTGGCTGGAAGTCTTGCCGGTCGGGTGCTTCTCGGCGCCGACGCAGATGCGCGCCATCGCCTGCACGGCTTCCAGCGGGTAGAGACCAGCGGCGGATTCTGCCGAGAGCATCACAGCGTCGGTATAGTCGAGCACGGCGTTGGCCACGTCGGACACTTCAGCGCGGGTCGGCATCGGGTTCTGGATCATCGACTCCATCATCTGCGTCGCGACGATCACCGCTTTGTTGTGGCGGCGTGCGTGCAGAATGATTTTCTTCTGAATGCCCACCAGCTCGGCATCGCCGATTTCCACACCGAGGTCGCCACGGGCAACCATCACTGCGTCGGAAG
This sequence comes from Pseudomonas sp. RG1, assembly GCF_025910115.1. Classification (NCBI taxonomy): domain Bacteria; kingdom Pseudomonadati; phylum Pseudomonadota; class Gammaproteobacteria; order Pseudomonadales; family Pseudomonadaceae; genus Pseudomonas; species Pseudomonas sp. RG1. The sequence continues at coordinate 4,284 of NZ_JAPCIK010000045.1, read as the reverse complement.
CCTTGATCAGGCCATCGAGGGTTTCGTCGTCGGCCACGGCTTCGGCGCGTTCGATCTTCGCCACCAGCCAAGCAGTGCCGCCGGCCTCGTCACGCAGTTGACGGGCGTATTCCATGTCGGCGGCGTCACGCGGGAAGGACACCGCGAGGTAGTCGACTTCCATTTCGGCGGCGAGCTTGATGTCGGCCTTGTCTTTTTCAGTCAGGGCCGGCGCGGTCAGACCACCACCGCGACGGTTGATGCCTTTGTGGTCGGACAGCGGGCCGCCGATGGTCACCACGCAATGCAGCTCGGTGGCAGTGGCGGTTTCAACGCGCATCACCACGCGGCCGTCGTCGAGCAGCAGCTCGTCGCCCACGCCGCAGTCCTTGACCAGATCCGGGTAGTCGATGCCGACCACTTGCTGGTTGCCTTCGGTCAACGGATGGCTGGTGGAGAAGGTGAACTTGTCACCGATCTTCAGCTCGATCTTCTTGTTGGCGAATTTGGCGATACGGATTTTCGGGCCTTGCAGATCGCCGAGCAGGGCGACGAAGCGGCCGTGCTTGGCAGCGAGGTCACGCACCAGTTTCGCGCGAGCCTTGTGCTCGTCGGGGGTGCCGTGGGAGAAGTTCAGACGGGCAACGTCCAGACCAGCCAGAATCAGCTGTTCGAGAACTTCCGGCGAGTTACTGGCCGGGCCAAGGGTAGCGACGATTTTGGTACGACGGACGGACATGCAAAGACTCCTGAGTTCAAGCGCAGGCAGAGGCTACTATGCTCGAAGGGTGTAGTCATTGTTCGAATGCACTACTTATCGTTTTCTTTATTGAACGTGGCAACTTCGGGACAAACGCGCCTGAAGATTTTCGACCAGGGGTCGATACAGAGCACAAGACAGGAGAACCCCCCATGCGATTGTTGCCCATTGCCGCCCTTGCCCTCAGCGTCCTCGCCGCGACGGGCTGCACCCGTTGGTCGATGAACCATCATTTGAACAATGCCTACAGCGCCTATGAACGTGGCAATTGCGAGCAGGTCATGCTTGAACTGTCCAAGGTCGAACGCGCCAGCCGCGCCCGCCCGTACGTGTGGCCGGAAGTGTCGATGATGCGCGGCCAGTGCCTGGAACGGCAGAAGCTGTACATCGACGCGGTGCAGACCTACCAGTTCATCATCGCTTCGTACCCCAACAGCGAATACGCCTACCGCGCCCGCGCGCGTCTGGAAACCTTGCAGAGCCTGGGCCATTACCCGACACGCAGCGCCGCTGCGGTGGTGCGGCCGACACGCTTCTGACGGTACTGTCGTACAAAATCTGGCCGTCTGTACAAGCTCCGCTATAGTCAAGGAAACCGCTTGCGAGGCTTGTCTCGATGGCGGCGCAACACCTGCGACTGGCAGTGGTAAAAGTGACGGCGATTGTCGCGACCGTCACACCGGAAGCGGGGAGAGCGGGCCTGCCTACAGGCTCGTTCCGAAGCACAGGTGCGGCTCCCTGGCGGAGCCCTGCATGGCGTACAGCACATCATGTTTACCGACCGCCGGATCGAACGGCACCAGTTGCCGTATTACCTCAGAGTGTTCAATAGCATCACCGACAAACCCGTCGGCTTTCTCGGCAACGTGTCTGCGGACGGGCTGATGCTGATCAGCCAGTTGCCGATGATGATCGGCGCAGATTTCCAGTTACGCCTCAAAGTCCCGGCCCGCGATGGCAGCCAGCAAGTCATCGATTTCAGCGCCTGCTGCGTGTGGTGCCATGAAGACGCCACACCGCTGCATTACGACGCTGGTTTCATCCTGCGGCGTGCGCCGGCGGAGTTCGGCGAGCTGGTGCTGGCGCTGAAGCAGTACTTCAGTTTTCAGCCGTTGCCCGCTTCTGCCTGAACAACAAAAGATCGCAGCCTTCGGCAGCTCCTACAGGGGAACGCATTCCAGATGTAGGAGCTGCCGCAGGCTGCGATCTTTTGATCTTGACGTCACGCCACCGCGATCGCCCGCTCCTGATCCAGCGCCTTCTCCGCCAGCAATAACCCCATCTCGCTCAACTGATAGATCGCCATCGCCAGATGTCGCGGCTTGTCCTCGAGGCTGTCCGCCAGGTCGAGCAGCAGAATGCTGACCGAAGAAAAGGTCTCGTAGGTCTGAATGGCCATCGCTTCGGGGTTGATGTCGGGCGCGACCATGAACATCTGCATGCCGCGATCGACGGAATTGCACGACGGCGCAGCGCCGGGTTTTTTCAGGTAGTGATCGAGGGCTTTTTCAGCGGCCTCGTGGAGTCTGGTGGAATCGGGGGAAGCGTAGGGGGAGGTCGAGTCTTCGGTTTCAGGGGGATTGGGTGTTGGTTTGATCATGGTGATAACCCTTGGTTGGGGCCTTCACCCCTCGCGACTAAACGAAAGGGTGGCGGCTGGACGCAGGTTAGTCGACCGGGGGTATCACCAAAAACCGGCGCGCCGAAGCGCCCTGCGTACAGCCACCATCGAGTGCGGGGATAGGGATTACCCGACTGGATGACGCTTATACACCTTGATGACAAACCCCCGGGCGACTAAACCCGACCACTGTTTGGCAGCGGCACGGATCACGTTACGGGGCAGCTTCAAAGCGCACAAGCCGGCGGATTCTGAGTGATGTGTAGGCAACGGCGCAAGCTGATGTAGCCGCGTGCTAATGGCTGAAGGACGTCTGCATGTTGCAGCGTGGGAATAGTTACCGCTGGTCGGGACTGTCAGGTTTTACAGGTGTCATTTCGTGCTTACGGTTCTTCAATGAGGCACCCAGATACCGACGGTATAAGGAAGCTCAATCATGTCCGACCATGAGAACCCAGGCTCCAATTCTCCAGAAGATCGCCCGTTTCCTGAGGACCATCGCCCTTCCCAAAAATCCGATGATCCGATTTCCGAAGAGCCGGGAATCTTGGTCGCGGATTTGGAGTATGAGGCCGGCTCCGGGTCACTGTTAGTAGATACCACGATGGACTTCAAGTTTCGTATACCGGTAAACGATGGCCGCTATCACAAAGTTCATCTGGATTTTCACGGAGCCGATAATTACTACCGGCGTATCACTGAAAGTGCATGGTTGGGGGGCGTCTGGCACAGTATTCGAGTCGAAGACCTTCCCGAGAGTGACCTGCAAGTCAGAGTTGATGGAAGATGGCATTACGTTGATCAATGGTCAAGGTGGACACCGCGGACTTTGCTGGTCAGAAAGGCTGCTCGCATCGCTAGCAATCGTACTGTGACTACAACGGTTCCAGGCCTCGCCGGTAAAGGCAGCAAAATCACGCTTGTGCGTCCCAATTCAGGCTCTGTACTGAGCACAACGACCATTACCAATGGCTACGGAAATTGGACTGTCACCCTCCTTGATAATGTCCCCCAGGGTTTACAGGATTTCATCATCCGTGAGGAGTATGGAAGTACGCAGGGGCGCTACGCGGGGAAAGCGTCACTGACCGTACTCAAGCCTGTAACGCTCACGCCGTTGCCGCAGGTTATAAATACACAAACGCCGCAATTTGCGGGTACAGGCGGTCTGCACCAAGCGATGACGAGAGTGGATGTTTACATCAAAGGCACATCGATCAAAGTATTGGCCGACGCAAAGATCGAAATTGATGGGTCATGGGGTGGTACCAGCACTTATACGTTTGCGTTCGGCGAAAATTATTCTCTCGTCGCCAGTCAAAGATACGACGGCGCAACATCTGTGCCGTCAGTCCAACGAAATTTTTATGTCATTGACCCCCCCCGAATAACGTCTCCTGGATTGACGCAGACGGTGGACATGACATCGACGTTCACAGGCACTGTCGTCGCCGGGATCTCCAGTGCTGTTGCCGTGCGTTCGGAAAACACCCAAGCTCAAATCAGCACCCCAACCGATGCCGCCACAGGCGCATGGTCTGCATCTTTCACGCTGACACCTGGTCCGCATTCAATTGTCGGCACGCATACCTATTTGAGAGTGACATCGCTGACCAGCCAACCCTTCGGCATACGGGTACGCACGGGCAAGCCCACGGTCACATACACGCAAGCCAATGAAACGATCACATTTTCCGGCACCGGACATTTCGACGAGAAGCTCAGAACCGAAATCGAGTTCACTATCCTCGAAAGTCCAGCCGGCCCAATACCGGTCGCGCCTCCCAACGCACAAGTACAGCGCAACGGCACTTGGAGCACCGCCGTAACGGGCTGGAAACTTGGCACCTATGAAATCAACGCCGTCCAGAAGATCAGAGACAACGCCGGCGGCTGGATCGACTCGCTGCCGCTGACCTTTGAG
>NZ_JAPCIK010000044.1:0-2371 GCF_025910115.1 Pseudomonas sp. RG1 | reverse complement strand
GCGAGCCGCTGCACTTTGACGTCGTGCCGGCCGCCCCCTTCATTGAAACCCCGATCGAGGACGATGCCATCGGGCAGCAGGTGGTGGTGTGCGGTTTTGGCGTGCCGGGCGATACGGTTACGGTGACGCTGGTCGGTGCCACGCGCTCAGAGCCGGCAAGTGGAATCGTGCAGGAAAATCGCACCTGGTCAGTGATGCTCGCTGCAAGTTCGCTGGTCGGGGGGCTTTACCAGCTGGAGGCAGTCGCATCCCGGGACGGTTTCGAATCGTTTGAAACCCTGCGCTCGGTCATGTTGGGTACTTTTGTGCCTGTCCTCGACGAGCCGGCGGCGGGACGCTGGGTCACTCAGCCAGTGCAGTTCAGCGGCAAGGGTCGTCCGGGCGTGGGCGCCGTCGTGAGTTGGTACAACCCGGACGTGCAGTGGCTGGCTCAGGCACCTGTGGTCGATGAGCAGTGGCGCGGGGAGGCGACGCGGGCACTGCCGCTGGCGGGTAACTGGTACCGATTCCGGCAGACGCTGACTGACGCAGCGGATGACGCAACGATGTCCGATTGGGCGGACAGTGCGCGTTTTGAAGTCGAAGCCGCGCGCCTGATCAGCCATGCCGGGCGGCGTTTCATATGTACAAGTTGGTGAACTCTGAGTGATGTGTGGCAACAACGCAAGCTGATGCAGTCGCGTTTAATGGCTGAAGGACGCAAGCATATTAAGGCGTGGAATAGTTACCGTTGGTCGGGACTGTCAGGTTTTACAGGTGTAGCGATGCGGCGCATCGGTATTCAATGAATGTGACCTGTTTTATCTATCAGCCAGCTTGCCCTTTCTGAGATCCGGCCATGGAACAAGATGATGGTATTAAAGATCCTTCCGACAGCTTGCCCCCGAAACAAGAGGTAGTCCGCGCTGAGGAGATCGGAACGGATGTGGCATTTGTAACCCATGAGCTGCACGCGGAAGAAGACGGTAGGTGGGCGCAGCTTCGAGTGAGCTATGCCTACTCCTACGATGGTTCAACATTTACTTGCATCGTGTCAGCGTACAGAGCAAAAGAGAATCGACGTTATGAAGGGAATGTAAAATTCTATCTTTCGTTGGTTAGCGGTGAAGGTAATGTAAGAGAACTGACGGGCAGTGCTCGCCAGACCGGTGAGTGGATCGATCTTGATGAACCCTATCGAGAAATGATTATCGCCAATCAGAGAAACGTAACAGTGGGGTTCGATTATATTTATGATGTAGATAACGCAAGTGATCCGGTTCTGAAAACCTACAAGATCGCCAATTATCGGATGCCCATTCCAACCATCAGTGCAATCCGAAACTTCACATCTTCAACTTTCGCTGTCAAGGGTACGGGGGCAATATACCGTTATACTGTTGTCCTGGACGATGGGCGCGGTACGATTGGGGCAAAAGAGGCTTTCTACGATCCTTGGTCAGTGCCAGTCACCGTGGCAGAAAACAAAAATTCTCTAATGTTTCAAGCATATCAAATGTACGGTGGTAAGGTTTCCGAGCGGACGGGTTATATAACAGTCTACCGCGCTCGAATTACTTTTCCGGCAGCTAATGCTTTGATGTTGGCAAAGGATGTGGTTGGTTTCAGAGGTATTGCTGCGTCGGGTACTGATATCAGAGTAGTTGGGCACTCAAATCACTATGAGAACTGGAGCGACGTTATTACTGTCGGAGATGCCGGTACGAGTTGGGAGGCTAAGGCAACAAAGGTCCCAGTAAGTGGGACGATCTCGGTTACCGCTGAACTCAAATCACCGAATATCAGTCATTTTTATACCGAGGCCGCGACTTTCAGAGTCATGGGTGTGCCGTCAATATCCGAACCACCTGAGTTGGCAATCCATGATCCAGACTTCCTCCTGAAAGGAACCAACGGCCTGGCTGGCGCGCGATTGAGAGCATTTTTCGATCTGACGAATGATTCCGTTCCTGGCTGGGAAGTCGTTAGCGATGTAGACGGGCCGTGGGAGGGGATGATCAAAGTGCCGCCAGGGGCGATCAGCCTTGTTGTCGAACAGGATCTGGATGGCGTGTCATCCGGACGCAGTGCACCACAAGCCTTCAGGATTCGCCCGCCCACCCTGCAACAGCCCACCGTCACCTTCGCTGGAACTACAGTAACTTTCTCCGGCAAGGGTTATTACGATTCCAAACGCAAATCTGAAGTCCAGTTCACCGTCAGGGGGGGGACGGTGCAAGTTCCCACGCCCGCAAATGCCGAAGTGATGCCGAGTGGCACATGGAGCACCGCAGCGCAGGAATGGACTGTCGGTACCTACAACGTTACCGTCATTCAAAAAATCGCTGACAACGCCAGCGGCTGGATCGAGTCGCTCCCGCTGACCTTCGAA